>DATBYU010000145.1:0-6557 GCA_036513555.1 Candidatus Dormiibacterota bacterium
AGTCGGGGCAACCCAGCCCGGATCCCGAGACGCGCACCACGCCGCCCAGCACGACGAGCGCGTAGGTCACCACCGCGGTGGCGACGCTCAGCACGCGGAAGGCTTTCATGCCACTGGGTCCGTCAGTGTTCGGCGGCGGCCGTCACACCGCGGCGTAGGTCGCGAACGGGCCGGCCGCTGCGGACTGGGGGAACGCTGTCGAAGTTGTGAGCCGGTGGCGGCGAGGTCGTGGCCCATTCGAGCGTGTTGCCTTCCCATGGATCCGTGGGCGCCCGCCGGCCGCCCCGCACGCTGATTGCGAAGTTGATCAGGAAGAGCAGGACCGCGGTCGCGATCATGAACGCCCCGATGGTCGCCATCAAGTTCCAGGGGGCCCAATCGGTGCGATTGGCGTTCCAGATGGCGATGCGGCGCGGCATCCCCTCGAGGCCGAGGAAGTGCATCGGCATGAAGGTGATGTTGAAGCCGAGCAGCTGGATCCAGAACTGGATCTTGCCGAGGCGTTCGTTGAGATAGCGCCCGGTCATCTTCGGAAACCAGTAGAAGAAGGCGGCGAAGACGCCGAAGACGCTGCCACCGAAGAGCACGTAGTGGATGTGGGACACGACCCAGTAGGTGGCGTGGATCTGGTAATCGACGGCCAGGGAAGCCATGAAGACGCCATCCACCCCACCCATCAGAAACATCAGGACGAACGCCACTGCAAACAGCATCGCGGCGGTGTACTTGATCGATCCGCCCCATAGCGTCGCCAGCCAGTTGAGAACCTTCACCCCGGAAGGCACCGCGATCAGGGCGGTGGTGCCCATGAAGAACTCCTGGAGCGCCAGGGGCAAGCCGGTGGTGAACATGTGGTGCGCGAAGACCATGAAGCCGAGCACCCCGATCGCCGCCATCGAAAAGGCCATGGCACGGTAGCCGAAGATCGGTTTTCGGCTGAAGACCGGGATGATCTCGGAGACGATGCCGAAGGCGGGCAGGATCATGATGTAGACCGCGGGGTGCGAGTAGAACCAGAAGATGAACTGGTACAGCAGCGGGTCGGACCCATGGACGAAGAAGTGGGTGCCGAGCTGCCGGTCCATCAGCACCATCGCCAGCACGCCTGCCAGGAAGGGGCTGGCCAGCACGGTCAGGGCGGCCGTGATCTCCACCGACCAGACGAAGAGGGGCAGCCGGAACCAGCTCATGCCGGGGGCCCGCATGTTCTGGATGGTCACCAGGAAGTTGATCCCGCCCATGATCGACGAGATCCCGAGGATGTGGAGACCGAGGATCCAGAGGTCCTGGCCGATGCCCACCGCGTAGGCCTTTTCGGTGAGCGGCACGTAGCCGGTCCAGCCGGCGGCGGCGGCGCCGTACTTGGTGAGGAGTCCGCTGTACATCGTCAGGCCGCCGAGCGGGATCAGCCAGAAGGAGAAGGCGTTGATCCGCGGGAACGCCATATCTCGGGCGCCGATCATCAGGGGGACGAAATAGTTCCCGAAACCGGAGAAGACGGGGATGATCCAGAGGAAGATCATGGTCGTCCCGTGCAGGGTCATGATCTCGTTGTAGGTTTGCGCGGCGAGGAAGTGGTTGTTCCCGACCGCCAGCTGGGTCCGCATCAGCAGCGCCAGCACCCCGCCGATCACGAAGAAGAAGAACGTGGTGTAGAGATACATGATCCCGATCTTCTTGTGGTCGACCGTGGTCAGCCAGGCCACAACCCCGCTTGGCGTGCGTGCCTCCGTGCGTGGGAGGGCGATGCTAGCCATGCGTTCTTTCCTCCATGCTTGACGTCATCCTCCAGTCACCGTGATGGTGCCGCGCATATTGCTTGCCTCGTGGAATTTGCAGACGTAGCTGTAGGTGCCAGCTTTGCTGAACTTGATCTCGAAGGTGTCCCCCTGGTTCATCGAGTCCGAGCTGGGCACCGCCTGGTTGTCGAAGACCACGTTGTGGACCGCCGAACCGGTGTTGGTCCATTCGATGACGTCACCGACCTTAGCGGTGGCACTGGAGGGCTGGAAGGTCAGCGCGTCGGTCTCCGCGACCTTGACCCCCGCGGCAGCGCCGCTCACCTTTTCTGCGACCGCGACGGTGCCGGGCGGAAGCGTACCGCTGAGGAACGCCTGGTACTGGTCCGCCGTGACGGCATCGACCTGGAGCAGCATCGCCCAGTGATCGCGACCGCAGAGTTCGTTGCACTGGCCGAAGTAGGTCCCCGGCTGACTGGCCTCGATCCAGCCATTGTTCTGAAAGCCGGGCTTGGCGTAAATCTGTCCGCCCAAGCGGGGCACCCAGAAGGAGTGGAGCACGTCTTTACTCGTGACCTGCAGGCGGACGACCTGGTTGGCCGGGATGGTCAGTGTGCTGAAGCTCGTCTTGCCGTTCGGGTATTTGAACGACCATGCCCACTGGACCCCGGTGACCTGGATCACCTGTTGCGGCGCAGGTCCGTTTCGCACGTAGTCCATGCGCAGCGTGGTGCGGACGAACACGAAGGCCACGATCAGCACCGGGATGGCGGTCCATACGATCTCGAGCCGGGGGTTGCCGTGAGTCTGGGCCGGCTCTTTGTCGTCCCGCCGCCGGAAGCGAAGGGCGGCATAGACGATCAGGCCGCCGACGATCACCAGCACCGCCATCGCGATCCAGAAGACGCTGGTGTAGACGCTGACGATGTCACAGGCGTTGGGTCCGGCGCAGTTGAGGGGACTGACGTCGACCGCGGGCACGCCCACGAGTGTACCGACCAGCGCCGCCGTCATCGGTGGAACCACCACCACCGACCGCCCGGCTCGCGCTCACCGTTACGCTCCTGGGCTGTACGGCGCGCATCGTGCATCGCGTCGTACCAAAAAGTGAGCGCCAGGAAGAAGACGCTCATGAAGAGGAGCAAGGAAAGCATCTCCACGAACAGCGAGAGCAGCACCATCGCGCTGCCGCGCGGCTTCCAGAAGGCGAGCAGTTCAGCGGTGGCGCCGGGGATGTTCAGCGTCAGCAGGAAGAGCCCCACCACACCCAGCAAGAAGATCGCGGCCTTCTTCGGCTGGCGGTTGTAGAGCTGGCCCAGCCCGGGAATGGCGGAGAGCCAGGTAGCCAGCCGTGGGCTGGCTCGGCGTCGAGATGGCGTCAGGACCGGAACCGGATGGGGCTTAACCATTGGCTTGGGTCCGGTTAACGCTGGAACATGCGGTAGCAGTAGTAGGCGACGAGAAGCAGTGTGCCCAGCGCCCAGATGAGGACGAAGAAGAAGTCTCCGGCGCCCGGGTCGCGCGTGAGATTGATCAGCTCGACCAGCGCGGGCGCCATCAGCCGCCCGCCTTGTGGGCCTTGGTCACGTCCAGCAGGTTCTCCGCAATGATCACCAGCGCGGTGAAACCGAACAGGACGGCGAAGGCGAGGACTGTCCCGATGATGTTCTTGATCTGCTGACGTCTCATGGGCGGCCCGCGTACTGCTGCCACATGCGGATCCAGTGGACCAGCAGGTTGATGTTGTCATTGATCGGCGCGGGCAGCAGCTTGTTCACGCCCCACGCCGGCATGATCGTGCCTTTGTGTTCCTCGCCGGTGTTACCCAGGTAGATGCAGCGGTAGTAGTAGTCGTTGTTGAAGAAGCCGAGGCGGTTCTGGTCGTTGAGGGGCGGGCCCTTTCCGCCTTCACCCGTCACGCCGTGGCACTGGGCGCAGTTGTTCTCGTAGAGCTTCGGCGCCGTCGCGAAGACGCCAAACGGGTTCGCCACCAGGTTCTGGTGCGCGCCGGCCTGGTCGGTGGCCTGCCGGTTGCCGTTGTGGCAGATGATGCAGCCGCTCTCGTCGATGCCCAGCCCCTTGTACGCGTTGGGGATGAACCCGGTGAGCTGCGCCACCACCGGCTTGTTCGTCGTTGGGTCCGTGACGACTTTGCCGTTGGCATCGAGCACGTAGTACGGCGTCGCCTTTGGATCCAGGCAGCTGGCGGTGGCGGTTGCCGCGCCCGCAGCTGTTGCAGCCGTCGGCGACGCACTGGCTGACGGGGACGGCGACGGACTGGCTGACGGCGTCGCGCTCGCGGAGGCTTTCGGCGACGGCGACGCAGAGGCCGACGCCGACGGGCTCGCCGAAGGACTGGCCGCGGCCGTCGCCGGCCGGCAGATCAGCGTCTCCTGGCCATATTTGGCGAAGACCGTGTCGCTGATCACCGACGGGTGGTTGGGGCCGAGCCGCTTGGCGGCTTCCTGCGGGCCGATCTTCTGGATGTCGGGCACGTGGCAGGTGATGCAGCGCTCAACCATGAACTGCCCGTTGACCTGGACCTTGGGAAACAGCTGCTGAACCTGGATCGGGAAGTCCTGGCCGTACTGCGCCGCGTACTTTTGCTGAATCGGGACCCATGGCCGGCTCAGATCCTGGTAGAAGGCGAAGCCGAGTAACAGCAAGAAGGCCACGCTGACCACCAGGAAGGCGCGCCCTAGCACGGATTTCCTCCGCAGGTCTGCGGGTTGCCGAGCACCCAGCCCCAGTCCCAGACGAACTCATGGCCACGGAAGAAGACGCCGATGATCACCAGCGCGACCACGATCGTGGTGTAGAGGGCGAAGAGGATGATGGCGACCTTGCGCTCCGACGGCCGCCGGCTCGGATTGCGATCGAGGAACGGGATCAGGATCATGAGCACGATCACGAAGGTCGGAAACGCAACCCCCGCCATCAGCGGCGGAAACCGTGACAGCAGTTCTTGCAGCCCGAGGAAGTACCAGGGCGCCTTCGATGGGTTGGGAGTCATGCCCGGGTTCGCCAGGCCGAGCAACGGCGCCTGTATGAAGATCGAGACGAGGAGCAGAAAGACCGTCATGGCGACGGCAGCGATGAACTCCTTGAAGATGAACTCCGGAAAGGAGACGATCATCTCGTCGTCGCTGTCGTCGCGGACCGAAGAAGGAGCCTCCACCGGTCGCCGGCGCGCTTCGACCCGTTCGCGAGCGGCGATGCGGTCGCGCGCTTCGGTGGCCATACCTAACTAGAGCCCCCCGCTGAAGCCATCTTTTCGGACTCGCCAGAAATGGACGACCATCAGCAAGAAGGCGGCCAGCGGTAGCCCAACGACATGCAAGACATAGAAGCGAAGCAGTGTGCTGTCGCCGACTGCGCGGCCGCCCAGCAGCAGGTAGCGGGTGTAGGGGCCCGCGATCGGGGCGTACTTCGCCATGTTGGAGCCGACCGTCACCGCCCAGATGGACAGCTGGTCCCAGGGCAACAGGTAGCCGGTGAAGCTGAGGAGCAGCGTGATCAGGAGCAGCAGGGTGCCGACACCCCAGTTGAACTCGCGCGGCTTCTTGTAGGAGCCGGTCAAGAAGACGCGGGCCATGTGCAGCCAAACCGTGATCACCATGGCGTGCGCCGCCCAGCGATGCATGTTGCGAATCAGTCCGCCGAAGGTCACGACGAACTGGAGGTCGCGCATGTCCTGGTAGGCATGGTTGGTCGAGGGCACGTAATAGAACATCAGATAGAGCCCGGTCACCGTCAGCACGATGAAGAGAAAGAAGGACAGGCCGCCCAAGCAGAGGGTGTAGGACATCCGGATCCACGAGCGGCGCACCCGAACGGGGTGGATATGCAGAACGAAGTTCGTCAACGCGGTCCGGGCGGCGATCTTGTCGGTCAGCGGCAGCCCGTGACGGAAGACGGAACCGACCATCTGTCCGACGATGGAGAACATTTCGTCGATCGCTGCGCGAATAACGCTCATGAACCCTCCCGGTTAGCTGATTAGACCTTCAGCCGGAACGAGCGATCGACGATGACCGAACGGTCGATCAGAAGTTTCCCATCCGGGGCCACCTCTAGGTGGACGCGGTCCATCGGCCGGGGCGCCGGCCCAAAGAAGTTGACGGCGTCACGGAAGTAGCGGCTGCCATGACAGGGGCACTTGAACCCCGGCAGGACGGGATTCTCCTTGGTCGCTTGCTGACCAGTATCCGGGTCTTTCGCGATCTGCGTTCCCGCCAGCACCAGGTCGCTGGTGGCGTCCGGGAAGTACCGAGGGGTGCACCCCAGATGGGTGCAGATCAGACTGATCGCGTAGAAGCCGTTGGGATCGTGATTGATGACGACCCGCTTGTCGATGATCACCGTGGTCGAGCCCACCGCGTAGGTGCTCGGCGGGTCGGCCTTGAAAGCGGGCGGGTCCTCGTAGGTCGCATTGGGATAGAGCCACTTGACGCTCTGGTAGAGCGCGATCAGGCTCGCGACCGTGAAGCCGGCCCAGCCGGCCATCGCCAGGAAGCTGCGCCGCGTCATCTCGCGGCTGTCTTCGATCAGGCGTCGGAAATCGGCAGCCATTACACGAAGGGGTTATGGGCTGGTGGCGTGATGATGGTCGCAAAGATGACCGTCGACGCCATGATGATGATGAAAAGCGCGGCCACGAGCAGGCAACCGAAGTCTGCCTTGATCGCCGCTATCACGCCGCGCACGCAGTCGAGGATAACAAAGCCATGCGAGGCCAAACATCGGGTCTTGGCCCTAGTCGAGCTGCTCTCGATCAGGCGAGCCGGGCGCTCGCCGGCTTTCCTGTCCCGGTCAACG
>DATBYU010000146.1:0-38893 GCA_036513555.1 Candidatus Dormiibacterota bacterium
GGGTTCAGCCTCTTCACCGGGCTGATGGCTCACGTCGCCATTCCGCTGCCCTTTACGCCCGTCCCCATCACCGGGCAGACGTTTGCGGTCTTGCTGTGTGGGGCGCTCCTGGGCGCCCGGCTGGGCACCGCGTCGATGCTCCTCTACATCACCGAAGGCATGATCGGCCTCCCGGTGTTCGCGGTCGCCCCGGCCAATGCAGCGACCTACGGCTACCTCGCCGGGTTCGTGGCTGCCGCCTTTGTCGTTGGCTGGTTTGCCGATTTGGGCTGGACGCGAGATCTGCCGCGCACGGTCATCGCCATGATCGCCGGAGAGGCGGCGATCTACTTTTTCGGGCTGCTCTGGCTCGCTCACTTCGTGCCGGATTCGAAGGTGCTCGATTTCGGGCTCTATCCCTTCTTGATCGGGGACGCGATCAAGCTGGCGGCGGCGGCGATCGTCGTCCCCGCCGGGTGGCGCCTCAGCCGCACGCGATGATCGCCTACTGCTCCAGCTGCGGATCGAAGACCGAGCCGCGGCTGGTGGCGAAGCAGTACCTGCGGGCCTGTCCCAAATGCGACCGGATCTTTTTTCGCAATCCCAAGGTCGTCGTCATCGCGTTGATCGAAGATGGCGGGCGCGTCCTGCTCGGTCGGCGCGACATCGAGCCGGGTCGAGGGCTGTGGGGACTGCCCGGCGGTTACGTCGACTGGAATGAGCATCCGGAAGCGGCGCTGGTACGCGAGTGCACCGAGGAAATGCAGGTGACGGTCGAACCAATCGAGCTGCTGCCGGTTCAGCACATCGTCGTGGATGACGAAGGCATCGTCTTCCTTCCGTATCGCGCCCGGTTGGTCGGCGGTGAGCCCGCGGCGGGTGATGAGGTGCAGGAAGTCGGATGGTTCAAAGCCAATGGCTTGCCGCCGGTCGCCTTTCCCAGCCATCGCCAGGTGCTGAAGCGCTGGGCACAGGACGTCGCGACGCGCGGCGTCGCCTGAGCCCGACGTCATGGCGCGCAAAAGCATCGTCACCAAGACAGGAGATGAGGGAGAGACCGGTCTGCTCTACGGCGGCCGCGTGTCAAAAACCGACCCGCGCACCGAGGCCTATGGCGCGGTCGATGAAGCGATCTCCGCCCTCGGTGTGGCGCGGGCCCTGATCAAAGATCGCGGCCGGCACGCCACCATCCTGCGGGTGCAGAGCGAGCTCTTCACGGTCGGCGCCGAGCTGGCTACCGACGAGGCCGAGTACGACAAGCTGCAGCAGCATTTCATGGTCGTGACGCCGGATGCCACCAGCCGGTTGGAGGCCGAGATCGACGATTTGGAGCGCCGGGTGCCACTGCCGGATGCGTTCGTCATCCCGGGCGGCACACCGGCGGCCGCGGCCCTCGACGTCGCCCGCGCGGTGCTGCGCCGGGCCGAGCGCCGGATCGTTGGCCTGCAGCAAGCCGGTCACCTGCGCAACCCGGAGGTGGAGCGCTACGCGAACCGGCTTTCGGACCTGCTCTTCATGCTGGCTCGGGCGGAAGAGGGCAGCGCGGTCAAACCGCTGACGGGACGGCGAGTGGCCCACACGCCTGCAGCGCCAGCCCGCACTCGTCCCGCACCCAGGCGTCGGCCTCGCGGCTAAGCGCTCGCGTAAGCGCGGCACCAGCGGTCCTGCCGCCGAGCCGTCCCAGCGCCCAGGCCGCGTGCCCGCGCACGAGAGCCGCCGGGTCGTCGAGCGCGCCGGCCAACGCCGGCACTGATCCGCGATCGGCTACGTTGCCGAGCGCGATGCACACATTGCGTAGCAGCCCCGCGCGTCGCGTCCGCCACAGCGCGCTCTCGCGAAAGCGGCGCTGGAACGCTGCGTCGTCGAGCGTCAACAACGCCTCGAGCCGGGGCCGCGCCTCGATGGCCGGACCGAAGGCGGCCAGCGCGGTCGGGTCAGGCGCTGCCGGGCGTGCATTGACCGGGCAGACTTCCTGGCACAAGTCGCAACCGAAGATCCAGTCACCGATCAAGGGGCGGACATCGCGTGGGATGACGCCGCGGTGTTCGATGGTCCAGAAGGAAATGCAGCGGCGATTGTCCAGCACGCCGGGCGCGACCAGTGCCCCGGTGGGACACACGCGCATGCAGGCATCGCAGGCGCCGCAGTTTTTCTTCAGGGGCGCATCGGTGTCGAGCGGCGCCGATGTGACGATCTCAGCCAGCAAGACGTTGGAACCGATGCCGGGGATCAGCAGGTTGGTGTTCTTGCCAAGCCAGCCGATGCCGGCCCGCGCCGCTGCCGCGCGGTCGAGCATCCAGCCGTGGTCGACATAGGTTTTGGCCGTGTAGCCCCGCTCGCGCAGCATCGCCAGTAAGGGTTGCATCTGTTCGACCATGACCTCGTGGTAATCGCGACCCAGCGCATAGGCGGCGATTCGCCCGCGGGGGCCATGGCCTCCACCCTGCCCTTCCCCGCGAGCGGGGGAGGGGAACAGTTCAGTCGGCGACGGATATGGGAACGCCAGGGCGATGACCGTGCGTGCATCGGGCGTCCCGCGTCGCGGGTTGGCGCTGGCATGGACCCGCGCCTCGCTCCACCAGGTCAGGCCATCCATGAGACCTTCGGCCGTGCGGTGGGCGGCCGCCGCTTCGGCCTCCTCGAACGGGTCCGCACTCGTGATCCCGATCGCGCAGAACCCGAGAGCTTTGGCCCGGCTTTTTAGCGCCGCCGTGAGGTCCATTTGGGTCTAGCTTAGGGGCGATCCCGGGAGTAGCATTAGGGGTAATGCAGGGGAGTGCAGTGTGGCGGGAGCTTCAGCTGCTATTGAGCCTGAACCTGCCTGACACTGCCTACTACCTCTGGGAGGGCACCGCGACCTGCTGCCACTGCGACGAGCAGCGGCTCGTGATCGGCGCGCCCACCGAGCAGTCGGCCCGGCAGCTCGTGCAGGCTTACTTGCCGGTGGTCCGGCGCACGCTCCAGGCGATCCCCGATGCGCCCAAGCGGGTCTCCGTGGTCGTGACCACCGGCCCGCTCGCGCACGCCTAGCCTGGCGTCACACGACCGCCGCCGCCTCAAGGCCGAAATCCTCGGCGATGTCCAGGGGGTGGGCTTCCGCTATTTTGCCCAGTCGCACGGCCGCCGTCTGGGCCTTGAGGGCTACGTCCGCAACCGCTACGATGGCGCCGTGGAAGTGGAGGCGGAGGGCAGCGCCGAGGCGCTGGATCGGTTCCTCGACCTGCTTCGGAAAGGCCCCCGCGCGGCACGCGTCCAGGATGTCGTGGTCGACTGGTTGCCCGTTCGCGGCGACCTCGGTCCGTTCGGCGTGAGAGGATGACGAAGTAATGAAATTCGCACGCCGCATGAGTGAGATCGGCACCGAGACCGCCTTCGAGGTGCTGGCCAAGGCGCGCAAGCTCGAGGCCCAGGGCCGCAACATCGTGCATCTCGAGATCGGCGAGCCCGACTTTCCGACCCCGCCGAACATCGTCGAAGCCGCCGAGCGCGCGCTCCGCGACGGCTACACGCATTACACGCCGGCCGGCGGTTTGATGCCGGCGCGGCAGGCCGTCGCCGACTGGATCCGACGCTGGTACGAGGTCGAGGTCAAGCCGGAGCAGGTCGTCATGGTGCCCGGCTCCAAGAACGTGCTGCTCTTCACCATGCTGGCGGTGGTGGACCCGGGTGATGAGGTCATCGTCCCCGACCCCGGCTACGCGATTTACGCATCGGCGGCGATTCTTGCCGGCGGAACGCCGGTCGGCGTCCCACTACGAGAGCGCAACGACTTCCGGCTCGACATCGAGGAGCTCAAATCGAAAATCACGCCACGGACGAGGCTGCTGGTCATCAACTCGCCGCAGAATCCGACGGGCGGCGTGCTGTCGACGCGCGATCTCGAGCAGATCGCGGAGCTCGCGATGCGGCACGACTTCTATGTCCTGACCGACGAGGTCTACGGCCAGATCACCTACGACGGTCATCACGCGTCGATCATGACCGTGCCCGGAATGCTGGAGCGGACCATCTACTCGGACGGACTCAGCAAGGCGTACGCGATGTGCGGTTGGCGCCTCGGCTTCGCGGTCGCGCCGCTGCCGCTGGCACAGAAGTTCGAGACGCTGATGATCAACAGCAGCTCGTGCGCAGCGGCCTTCACGCAGATGGCCGCCATCGAGGCGCTCTCGCCGCGATCGGACGGCGCGGTCCAGGCGATGGTCGCTGAGTTCAAGCGTCGCCGCGATCTCGTCGTCGATCGGCTGAATGCCCTTCCGGGCGTGAGCTGCCACAAGCCGCTCGGCGCATTCTATGTGTTCCCGAACATCACCGAGACTGGCCAGGACGAGCGACAGCTCGCCGACCGGATGCTCAACGAGGGCGGCGTGGCACTGCTTGCCGGGAGCACGTTCGGCGAGGAGGGCAAGGGCTTTTTGCGGCTGTCCTACGCCAACTCCATCGACCAGATCGAGGAGGGCGTCAAGCGGATGAAAGGAGTCCTGGAAAAGACCGCAGCTCGCGCCTAGCCCGATGGCTACCCGAGCCGCGCCCATCCTGGAACGCATCCTCGAGTCAAGGCGCGCGGCGATCGCGGAGCTCAAGGCCGACGGCATCGCCGGCCGACTCGCGCGATCGGTGGCCCAAGCTCCTGCGCCGGCGGATTTTCGTCGAGCGCTGGTGGCGGACAAGGTGGCGCTGATCGCCGAGTGCAAAGAGCGGTCGCCCTCTGGTGGCTGGCTGCAGCGGCCCTACGATGCGGTCGGCTTGGCGCGGCGCTACGCGGCCAACGGCGCCGCGGCGCTCTCGGTGCTGACCGAGCCGGAGTTCTTCGGTGGAACGCTCGACCACCTGCAGGCCATCCGCGCGGCGGTCGCCGTTCCGCTCCTCTGCAAGGACTTCATCGTCGACTCAGTGCAGGTGATGGCGGCGCGTGTGGCGGGCGCCGACGCGGTGCTGTTGATCGTGGCCATCCTCGACGAGGCTCGCCTGCGCGACCTGCTCGCTGTGACCCGCGGCTACGGTATGCAGGCCCTGGTCGAAGTCCACGACGAGGCCGAGGTCGAACGAGCGCTGCGGGTCGATGCCGCGATCATCGGCATCAACAACCGGGACCTGACGACGATGCGCACCGTCAAGGAGACGACGGCACGGTTGCGTCCGCTGATACCGGCCGGCCACGTCATCGTCAGCGAGAGTGGCATTGGCAGTCGAGCCGATATCGACGCGCTCCAGGGTCTGGGCGTCAACGCGGCGCTCGTCGGCGAGTCGCTGCTCCGGGCCCCCGACCTCGAGGTAAAAGTGCGGGAGCTGAGCGGACGATGACGAAGATCAAGATTTGTGGCAACACGCGGCCCGACGATGTCGAGCTCGCGATCGAGCTCGGCGTCGACTTGCTTGGCTTCATCTTCACGCGAAGCAAGCGCCAGGTTGGCGTCGATGATGTCAAGGCGGTCATTGCCGAGATCCCGAGCGGGGTCGAGCGGGTGGGCGTCTTCATCGACGAGTCCCCCGAGCAGATCGCCGCCGTGGCTGACGCGTGCGGCCTGACCGCGATCCAGGTCTACCGGCCGCTGACAGAGGAGGATCGGGCCCTCGGCCTCCTCAACCTGCCGGCGTTCCGTGTGCAGGACGGGGAAGACCTGACTGCGCTCCCGCTCGGCCGCGGGGACCATCCGTTGCTCGACACCTGGGCGCCGGACAGGATTGGCGGCACCGGGCGAGCCTGGGCGTGGCTGCAGGCAAAGGCGGTCGCCCGTCAGTATCCGGTGGTCGTCTCCGGGGGATTGACGCCGGAAAACGTCGACGGCGCCGTGCATGAACTCCATCCCTGGGCGGTCGATGTCTGCAGCGGGGTCGAAGCCGAGCCCGGGCGCAAGGATCACGCGAAACTGCGAGCCTTCGTCGCTGCGGTGCGCGAGGCGGATCGGACATGAGTCAGGCCACGCCGGATCAACGCGGCCGCTTCGGCCGCTATGGCGGGCAGTACATCCCGGAAACCCTGATGGCCGCCGTCGAGGAGCTGGCGGCCGCGTTCGACGCGGCGCGCCAGGACGCCGTCTTTCGCCAGGACTTTGAGTACCTCTCGCGGACCTTCAGCGGCCGGCCGACACCGGTTTATCGTGCCGATCGTCTCACCGAACACGCCGGCGGCGCCGAGATCTGGCTGAAACGTGAAGACCTCTGCCACACGGGCGCGCACAAAATCAACAACGCCCTGGGCCAGGTCCTGCTCGCTCGCCGGATGGGAAAGCGCCGCATCATCGCCGAGACCGGTGCGGGTCAGCATGGCGTTGCGGTCGCCACCGTCTGCGCGAAATTCGGGCTCCTGTGCGACGTCTACATGGGCGTCGATGACATGGCGCGCCAGGCGATCAACGTCTACAAGATGCAGTTGCTCGGCGCCACGGTGACGCCGGTCGAGAGCGGCAGCAAGACGCTCAAGGATGCAACCAACGAGGCGATCCGCGATTGGGTGACCAATGTGCGCACCACGCATTACGTGATCGGATCGGCGGTGGGTCCGCATCCCTACCCGTTGATGGTCCGCGAGTTCCAGTCGGTGATCGGGCGCGAAGCTCGTGCGCAGATGCTTACCGAGACCGGGCGGTTGCCGACGGCGGTGGTCGCCTGCGTCGGCGGCGGGAGCAACGCGATCGGGATCTTCGCGCCGTTCTACGACGACCCGGTCCGCCTGATCGGCGTGGAGGCGGCTGGTCGTGGGCTCCACAGTGGGGCGCACGCGGCCTCGATCGTGGGCGGCCGTCCCGGTGTGCTGCACGGCTCGTTCAGCTACCTGTTGCAGGACGAGGACGGCCAGGTGATGGCGACGCACTCCGTCTCCGCCGGATTGGACTATCCCGGCGTCGGGCCCGAGCATGCGTACCTGCACGAGCAGCAGCGGGCGGAGTATGTGAGCGTCACCGACGAGCAGGCGCTCGCGGCCTTCCATCAGACGTCGCGGCTGGAGGGCATCATCCCGGCGCTCGAGAGCTCGCATGCGATTGCCCACGCGATACCGTTGGCGGCCGAGCTCGCGGCGGAGGCGATCGTGCTGGTCAACCTATCCGGTCGAGGGGACAAGGACCTGGACATCGTCCGGGACTTCAGCGCCGGGTGAGTCGAATTGCGGCGACCTTCGCACGGCTTAAGGCCGAGCGTCGCCTGGCGCTGATCGCGTACCTCACGGTCGGCTATCCGCGCCTCGACGTCACGCCATCGCTGGTCGAGGCCGCTGCCCAATCGGGAGCCGACGCCATCGAGCTCGGCATTCCCTTTTCCGATCCGCTGGCCGATGGCCGCACCATCCAGGCGGCATCCCAGCTGGCGTTGAAGCAAGGCATGACGGTCGCGCGGGCTCTGGAGGCGGCAACGGCGGCGCGGAAAAAGGCCGACGTGCCGCTGCTCTTCATGACCTACCTCAATCCCATCCTTGCGTTCGGCCTCGAACCGTTTTGTCGCGCGGCGTCCGAGGCTGGCATCGACGGTCTGATCGTGCCCGACCTGCCTCCGACCGAATCCGCCGACCTCCGCCGCGCCGCCGACGCCAGCCAAATCGATCTGGTGTTTTTCGTCGCGCCCACCAGCAGCGAGGCGGGGATCGACGCGGCCTGCCGGGCGGCGACCGGGTTTGTCTACTGCATCGCCGTCACCGGTGTGACGGGCGCGCGCGACCATCTCGATGAGGCAGTGGTGCCGCTGGTCGCGTCGGTTCGCCGCCACACGACCCTTCCGGTGGTGGTGGGCTTTGGCATCTCGAAGCCCGAGCACCTGGCGGCGCTGGAAGGCAAGGCTGACGGCGTCATCGTGGCGAGCGCCCTGCTGGATGCGATTGGCAAGGCTCCGGAGGACCCGGCGGGCCAGGTCCGCGGCTTCCTGCGCCAATTGCGCCCAAGACCCGCCCGGTAGGGTCCGTCGCAAGCCCATCCTCGGGCTAGCGTCACACCGTCGGGTGGCTATGGTCCAGGATGCCCCCTCACCCGAGGGGGATGCCGAAGAACGTCGGTTGATCGATCGGAGCGCCGCGGGAGATCAGGAAGCCTTCCGCCAGCTGGTGCTCCGCCATCACCGGCTGGTGATCAACGTCGCCTTCCGGGCGCTGGGGGAGCTCGCCCTGGCCGAGGATGTCGCCCAGGACGTCTTCATCAAGGTCTACAAGGCCCTGCCCGGCTACCGACACGACAAGCCTTTCAAGCACTGGCTGCACCGCGTGGCGGCGAACGCGGTGACCGACGCGCTGCGCCGCCGCCGGCCCATCCTCTCGCTCGACGGCATGGAACAACCCCCCGCCAGCCGCGACGGCGATCCGCAGGACATCGCCGCCCGCCACGATCTACAGCGCGCGGTGCGTCACGCGATCGCGAGCCTGCCGTCGCACTATCGCGACACCATCGCCCTGCAGGCGTTTGGCGAGCTCAGCTACGACGAGATCGCCAAGACGCTCGACATTCCACTGGGCACCGTGATGTCGCGATTGAACGGCGCCAAGAAGCTCCTGCGGGAGCGCCTCGGGAGCCTCGCGCGCCCCGAAGAGGAGGCGAATACGGCGTGAATTGCCTCCGTTTGATCAGTCAGAGGCCGGAATCAGAATGTTGAGTCACACAACGACCCGCGATTGGCTCATTCCGTATGCCGACGGGATGCTCGCCGCGGACGAGCGCCGCCGGATCGATAGCCACATCGCCACCTGCGCTGATTGCGCCGGCGAGCTGCGCGAGGTCCGCGAACTCAACCTGCTCCTGGTTACCCTGCCGCCCGCACCGCCGGTCGCGTTCGCGCCCTTCTGGCTCAATCTCCAGGCCGTTCTTCCGCAGCGCCGCGTCCTGCGGATGCCAAGCTTCCCCATCTATCGCCGGTACGGCCTGGCGCTCGCGGCGGCGACGGTCGCACTGCTGGCGGCCGCCGGTTCCGCCTTCGCCGCGCCGTCCGCCCTGCCCGACAACCCGCTCTATCCCGTCAAGCAACTGGAAGAGAGCGTCCGGCTCACTTTCACCCCAACCAACGATCGGCTCCGGCTGCAGTTGCAGCTCGCCGGCGAGCGGCTGCGCGAGGCGCAGGCGATGACCACGAACCACAAGCCACTCCTTGCTGAGAACAGCCTGCGCGCGTTCCGGATCACGATCAATGATGCCGCGGCGTCGCTCAAGAATCCGGCTGACCCGCAGGCGGCGAAGGCAGCGGTGCAGACACTGCGCGTTGAGCTGGCTGCCGTCGAGCAAGCCAACGCGGCCCGAGCCGATGACGTCGTGAAGGTGAAAGAACTCGTCCTGGCCGCGAACGACGAACTCAACCGGATCGATCAATCGGAGGCCGCCACCACCCAGCCGACCGGCGTGGTCGGCGAGCACGGCACCCCGGGGGCCGCCCCGGAGGCCACGCCCGCGGCCAAGCCCGAAGCCACGCCTACACCCAAGCCCGCGCCGGTCTCGCGGCCAACGCCGACCCCGGACGCGTCCGGTGACAACCAGCAGCAAACAACTGGCGGGCATTAACCAAACTAGACTTTTGCCGTGGGTGCGCGCGAGGATGTCCTGGTCGTCCCCAGGGACCTTCTGTTTGCCGGCAGTGAGTGGACGGGGTTTCGCGCCACTGCTCTGGATGACCTGCTGGTGCGCGTGCGGGCGAACTACCGCTTCCGGCCACGGCGCGAGGTCGAGGAGGACGCGGCCGAGCCACAGATCATCCCCTACGTCGTCTTTCGCCACGGTGACCGCTACTTCCTCACGCATCGCCTGCGCCGCTCCAGCGAACGGCGCCTTCGTCACCTTTATTCGCTCGGCGTCGGCGGGCACATCAATCCCGAGGACGTAGCCGGCGCCGCCGATCCCATCGACGCGGGACTGCGACGCGAGTGGGAGGAGGAGGTAGTCTACGATGGCCATTTCTCGACGCGGCTGCTGGGCGCGATCAACGACCAGACGACGCCGGTGGGACGCGTGCATGTCGGGCTGATCTTTCTGGTGGAGGGCGACCGGCCGGAAATCTCGATCCGCGAGGTCGACAAGCTGGCGGGCGCGCTGTTCTCACTCGACGAGATGCGCAGCTACTACCTGGACATGGAATCCTGGTCGCAGCTGATCTTCGATTACTTGACGGGCGTGCCGGTCGCTTAGGTCGTCAGGTCTTTGGCGAGCTCCTCGAAGTTGCGGACGTAGCGAAGCACGTCGTCCTCCGAATGCTGGACCGAGAGGGTCCAGTTTTCCTCGGCTCCGGGCGCCATCAGCACGCCGCGGTTGCATTGATAGAGCCACGAGAGGTAGGCGTATTTCTTATCGATCGTTAAGTAGTCGCGGTAATTGCGTACGCGCTCCTTGCGGTAGGTGATACAGCCGCGCGCCGCCAACGTGATCGCATGAAATGGCAGCTGGTAGTCGCTCATCACCTTGCGCAGTCCGCCCTCGAGCGCCTCGGCCAGCGCATCGAAGTGGGTGTAGGCCTGCGGCGTCAGCACCGACATCAGCGTTGCCTTCGACGCGGCGATCGTCAGCGGGTTGCCATTGAAGGTCCCGATTTGGACTACCTTGTGCTCGTCGATGGTGCCCATGACATCGGCGCGGCCACCCACAGCGCCACACGGCAATCCGCCGCCAATCGCCTTGGCGAGCGCCACCAGGTCGGGCGTGACGCCGAAGCGCTCGGTCGCGCCGCCGGCGGCGATCGTCGCACCGGTCTTGACCTCGTCGAAAATCAAGAGCGCGCCATGCCGGTGGGCGAGCTCGAGGACGCCCGCCAGGTAGCCCTCCTCCGGGAGCACGATTCCAATGTTCATCATCACCGGCTCGACGATGATCGCAGCTACTTCGCCGCGATGCCGATCCAGCGTGCGCTCCAGGACCTGGAGGTCGTTAAAGGGAACCACGGTCACCAGATCGACGACGGCCTGAGGGGTCCCGGCGCTGTACGACACCGAGACGGGTGCATCGGCGGGGCCCATCTGGTCTGCCGGTGGTTCAACCGAAACTAGCAATGCATCGTGATGGCCGTGGTAGCTCGCCTCGATCTTGATGAGCCGGTCGCGTCCCGTGAATCCCCGGGCAAGACGAACCGCGTCCAGCGTCGATTCGGTGCCGCTGTTGGTGAAACGCCACTGGGGTTGCTTGAACCGCCGGGCGAGTTCCTCAGCCACGACCGCGTCGTCGGCGACCGGTTGCGCAAAGTGCGTCCCGAGGGCGGCACGCTCGCTGATCGCTTTCACGATCAGCGGATGGGCGTGCCCCACCACCATGACGCCGAAACCATTGTGAAAGTCAACGTATTCGTTGCCGTCGACGTCCCAAATACGACTGCCCTTGCCGTGGTCAACGAAGACCGGCTGGGGCGCCGCGTCCTGGAAGGACGAGGGCACACCCCGAGGAATGACCTGCTTGGCTTGCTTCCAGAGCTGGTCGGACCGGTGCCGCTTGGACCGGAACCGCTCCTCCTCCTTAGCGATCAGTTCGACGACGCGGCCGGGGGCGATCGGCTCGGCGACAGTACTCACGGCTTCGCTCCTTTTGACTTCTTCACGGCCAGGGCCGAGATCGCGTCTAGTATGCAGCGATTGGCGTTCTGGGCGGTGATCTCCGAATGATCGTACGGGGGCGAGACCTCGACAAGGTCCATTGCGACCAAATTCGTGCGTAGGGCGATCTTCCGGATTGCGCGCAGCAGGTCGGCGGGCTGCATCCCACCCGGCTCCGGCGTACCGGTGCCCGGCGCGAAGCCGGGATCGAGCACGTCGATGTCGACCGAGAGATAGATCAGCTCTGGACCGTCGAGCGCCTCTGCGATCGCTTGTTCAATGACCGTGTCGACGCCACGGTCGAGCAGCTCGCCCATCAGGTGCCAGCGCATACCCTGCGCCCGCATCCACTCGAAGGTCTCGCGCTCGGGCCAGTAGCCGCGTAGCCCAATCTGCACGAAGTTCCGCCCGGGGATCGCGCCTGATTCGATCAGCCGCCGCATCGGCGTGGCGTGCGACGCGAGGTTACCCCAGCTGTCACGGCCGGTGTCGGCGTGGGCGTCGAAGTGCACCATGCCGACTTTGCCCCGGCCGTAGGCATCGGCCACCGCGGTCGCTGAGGGGTAGGTGATCGAATGGTCGCCGCCGATCACCATCGGCACGATCTTTCGCGAGGCGACCTCGGCGACCCGGGCGCGGATCGCTTCGTGCGCCTGGTCGGTCAATCCCGGATAACAGACGGCATCGCCGTAGTCGACCACCTTCAACACCTCGAAAGGCGCTACCTCGAGGTCGAGATGCCAGCTGGGCGGCTGATAACTCGCGACTCGCACCGCGCGGGGTCCGAAGCGAGCACCTGGTCGATAGGTGGTCGAATCGTCCCACGGCGCGCCGATGACGGCGACGTCCGGACGCCACTGATCGAGTTCTTCGGGCTCGCTCAACGACCGCGCCTTGAGGAAGGTCGCCGGCCCGAGGTACTGGGGGCCGTCGACCTGGGCATCGAGGTTGGGTGTCTTTGGCATTCGCCTACAATTCTGGCAGCGTCTTCATTTCAGGCTTTTGAAGACCGCAAGGGGAGGAGGAGCATGAAGCGTTTTCCAATGGTCCTGATCACCGTGGCCACGACGCTCGCGGCCTGCGGCGGTACCTCGACGAGCCCGGGGGCGTCGAGCTCGGGCGGGCCCACCAAGGTGGCGAGTATCGCGGCCGAGGTCCCGGATTCGGTCAAGGCGCTGGCGCCCCTGCAGATTGCTACCGATGCAACGTACGCGCCCAACGAATCGGTCAACCCGGAAACGGGTGCCATCGAGGGCTGGGACATCGACTTCGGGAAAGCGATCTGCAAGGTGATGGGCGTCGCCTGTACGTTCAACAACGTCATCTTCGCGGACATCATCCCCCAGCTCAAGGCGACCGCGCCGCGCTACGTGTTCAGCATCTCCAGCTGGACGCCGACCCAGCAGCGTGAGGACGGCGGCATCGACTTCATCACCTACTACAAAGCGGGAGAGGCCTGGATCGTGAAGGCCACCGGGGGACCGACGATCAGCACCGCGGTGGACATGTGCGGACACACGGTGGCGGTCGAGACCGGCACCACGGAAGAGAGTGATGCCTGGGGCTTCATGGGAGAGCAGGTCGGCGGGACGCCGATTGCCGGTGACACGGACAACTGCGCGAAAGCCGGCAAGGCGAAAATCACGGTCACCAGCTTCGACAAGCAGACCGACGCCAATTCCGCCCTGCTGTCCGGGCGCGCCGAGATCATGTGGGTCGACCAGCCGGTCGCCGACTTCCAGGTGAAGCAGAGCGCTGGCAAGATGAAGCTCGGTGGCCAGCCCTGCAGCGTTTCACCCTATGGCATCGCCCTCGTCAAAGGCAGTCCACTAGAAAAGGCCATGACGGACGCCGTCAAGTACCTGATGGACAACGGCTACTACACCACGATCCTCAACACCTGGGGCGTGGCGGACGGTGGCATCAAGAGCTCGGACGTCAAGCTGAACGACAACAGCTCGATCGGTTCCAGCTGCGTGCCCTCGTACTGAGGTAATCAAGCCGGTGTGGCTGAGGCGCTAAGACCGCGTCCGGCGGCGATCAAGGCGGTCCCGGTCCGCCACACCGGTCGCTGGGTGGCGGCGGTTGTCGTGCTGGCAATCGCCGCCGAGGTCGTGTACACCTTCGTCACCGCCCCCGACCTGCACTGGGATGTGGTGCGCCATTTTCTTTCGCAACGCCTAATCCTGCAAGGAATCGTCACGACACTGGAGTTAACCGTCCTTGCCATGCTGATCGGCATCGCCCTGGGTGTGGTGCTCGCCGTCATGCGCCTCTCGCCCAACCCTGTGGTGTCGGCAGTGAGCTGGTTCTACATCTGGTTCTTCCGGGGTACGCCGGTCCTGGTCCAGATCTTCTTCTGGTTCAACCTTGCCTCGGTGCTTCCCTACATCGGCCTTGGCATCCCGTTCACCACGATCCACTGGCAGGCGCCGACCAATTCGCTGATTGCCCCGTTCCTGGCCGCGACGCTCGGACTGGGCTTGAACGAGGCGGCGTATATGGCCGAAATCGTGCGCGCCGGCATCATTTCAGTCGAGCACGGGCAGTCCGAAGCCGCCCAGGCGCTTGGCATGACACGAATGCTGCTGATGCGCCGCATCGTCCTTCCGCAGGCTATGCGGGTGATCATCCCTCCGACCGGGAACGAGACCATTTCGATGCTCAAGACCAGCTCGCTGGCGTTTGTGGCGTCGGTGCCGGAGCTCTTCACCCGATCGCAGCAGATCGCCAGCGCCAATTTCCGGGTCATCGAACTGGCGATCGTGGCCAGCATCTGGTACCTGGCGATGACGTCGATCCTGACGGTCGGCCAGTTCTACGTGGAGCGGTATTTCGGCCGCGGCACGCAGCGTGGACTGCCGCTGACGCCGATCCAGCGTTTCCGGCGGATGCTGGTCACCTTCCATGCGCCGCCGCCGGCCCCAGCGGAGCTGCCCGTGTTGCTCCCCAGGGGGCATTAGAGACATGAATACCAATCCCATGGTCAAGGCGGAGGCGGTGCACAAGAGCTTCGGCCGGCTCGAGGTGCTGCAGGGCATCGACCTCGAGGTCCAGCCCAAGGAGGTCATGTGCATGATCGGTCCGTCGGGGTCGGGGAAGAGCACCTTCCTCCGCTGCATCAATCATCTGGAGAAGATCGACGCCGGCCGGCTGTCGGTCGACGGCGAACTCGTCGGCTATCGCGAGCGAGGCGACAGGCTCTACGAGCTTCCCGACTCCGAGGTCTGCAAGAAGCGTTCCGAGATCGGCATGGTGTTCCAGCGGTTCAATCTGTTCCCGCACATGACCGCGCTCGACAACGTGACCGAGGCGCCCATGCGGGTCAAGAGGGAAAGCCGCGCCGTCGCCGGCGAGCGTGCCCGCCGACTCCTCGAGCGGGTTGGCCTGGCGGAGAAGGTCAACGCCTATCCCAACCAGCTCTCGGGTGGGCAGCAGCAACGGGTGGCGATCGCCCGTGCGCTTGCGATGCAGCCGAAGCTGATGCTCTTCGACGAGCCCACCTCAGCGTTGGACCCGGAGCTGGTCGGCGACGTGCTTGATGTCATGCGTGGCCTCGCCAACGACGGGATGACCATGGTTGTGGTGACGCATGAGATGGGCTTTGCCCGTGAGGTCGGTGACAGTCTGGTGTTCATGGACGGCGGGGTCATTGTGGAAGCCGGCAACCCCCGCGACGTGCTGTCGAACCCACAGCACGAGCGCACCCGCTCGTTTCTTTCGAAGGTGCTGTAGACGCGTTCAGCGGCGGAGCGCGATACAGGATCGGACGATCGTAGTGCCACCGAGCGCGATGTGGGGCGCCTCCCGGGCGATCGCGATCGCATCGTCGAGCGAGGCGGCGCTGACCACCATATAGCCGTAGACATCCGGAATGCCAAGCTTCGCATCGGTGACGGACGCGCTCGTCACGGCCTTGGCCTGCGGCTCGAGCGGCGCACCGGATTCGAGCGCCCCGCGCTGGGCGAGGGAGCCCATGTAGGCACCCCATTTGCGGCTGTATTCCTGGGTCTGAGTGTCGGCCGCGTTCGGCTGGCCGGGAAGCCCGAGCATCAAGAAGAGAAATTTGGCCATGACGTCCTCCTCACGCTCTATTTTCGCGGCGGGCGGCGCTTGAGGTCTTTGAGGATCTCGCGCGAGGCGTTGCGGCCATTGATGCCGCTGATCCCGCCGCCGGGATGAGTTCCGGCACCACAGAGATAGAGGCTCTTGATCGGCGTGCGGTAGTCCGCATACCCCGCCACCGGCCGCCAGGAAAAAAGCTGGTCCAGCGTAAGGTCGCCGTGCATGATGTTGCCGCCGACCAGGCCGTACTCCTGTTCCATGTCGTACGGTCCCAGCACCTGGCGGTGCTCGATCGCTGACTTGAGATTCGGGGTGAAGCGCGCGTAGCCGTCGATCACCCGGTCGGCGTACGCTTCGAGCTCGTCGCGGTGCGGTGCCTGTGACCAGCTGGCGGGCACGTATTGCGTGAAGCAGCTCATCAGATGCTTGTCGGGCGGCGCGAGTGAGTCATCTGCCATGGTTGGCAGCACGCCGTCGGAGTACGGCGCCGCGGACGGCCTCCCGTACTTGGCGTCGTCGAAGGCCCGCTCCAGATACTCCATCGAGTCGCAGAGCTGAATGAACGAGCGCGCCGCTGTCATCGAGTCTTCCGGTGCGAGGCCGGCAAATCGAGGTGGTTCGCCCAGCGCCAGGTTGACCTTCACCGTCCCGGACCGGGTTTTGTACCGCTGGATCGCACGAACGAAATCTGGCGGCAGCTGGTTGGATTCGACCAGCTCGCAAAACGTGATTTTTGGGTGCGCGTTCGATATGACAGCGCGGGCGCGTAGCTCCGTTCCGTCGGTTAACGCCACGCCCACGGCTCGGCCACTCTCCACCAGGACGCGGCCGACGCGGGCCCCAGTGCGGAGCTCGGCGCCGTGCTCCGTGGCGTCGTCGGCAATCGCCTGCGATACCGCCCCGGTGCCGCCGCGGACAAAGGCCCATTCCGCCATCTGGCCGTCCACCTCGCCGATGTAGTGATGGAGCAGCACGTAGGCCGTTCCCGGCGTGTACGGTCCGCCGTAGGTGCCGATCGCGCCCGAAACGCAGCGTGCCGCCTTGACCTGCGGGGACTCGAACCATTCGTCGAGCAGCTCGGCGACGGACAGCGTCATCACCTTGACGAAGTCGCCGGTGCCCTGCACGTCGAGGCCTTTGAGCTTCCAGGCGAAACGCGCCAGCTCGAGTAAATCGGCGGGGGTCTTGGCGCCGACGTTCGGCGGGGTCATCAACAGCAGCGGGCGGACCAGCTGAGCGATCTTCGCCAGGTAGCCGCTGAATGCCGGCCAGATGTCCGCGTCCTTCTTCGAGAATTTGCTGATCTCGGCTCGGGCTTGAGCCGGGTCTTTCGTCAGCAGCAGGTGCGAACCGTCCGGGAAGGGAACGTAGTAGTCCGCGGCCAGCGGGTACAGCGTGAGGCCATGGCGGTGGAGCTCCAATTCGCGGATCACCTCCGGCGGCATCAACGACAGGACGTAGGAGAGAGTGGAGACCGTATAGCCCGGCCACGGATGCTCGCTGACGGCGGCGCCGCCAAGCACATCCCGGCGCTCCAGGACCAGCGTCTTTAGCCCGGCGCGACCGAGGTAGGCGGCCGTGGCGAGGCCGTTGTGCCCGCCGCCGATGATGATCGCGTCGTATTCAGCCGGCACCGCGCCGAGTATATCGACGCGGGAATTGTCCGACTGTCCCTTGACAACTGTTTAGCGCAGGTTCAGATTTGCGCTCAAGGCCCCGCCTGAGGGCCAAACACGCTAAGGAGGGTAAGCATTGGCTGCGATTGCGGCTAGCGAAGACGTCGTACAAGAGAAGCGCAAGCTTAAAAAGTCGCTCTTCCGCTTCGACATGATCTTCTTCACCGTCTGCGCCATCCTCGCGATCGATACCATCGGACAGTCGTCTTCATACGGTTCCCAGGCGATCTTCTGGCTCGTCGTCTCGGCGGTGACGTTCCTGCTTCCTTATGGATTGCTCACTAGCGAACTGGGCACGACGTTCCCGGTCGAAGGTGGACCATACGAGTGGGTCCGTCTCGCGTTTGGCCATATGGCCGGGGCCATCACCGCGGTGCTCTACTGGCTCAGCAACCCGATCTGGCTCGGCGGCACCCTGGCGGCGACCGCCATTGCCGGCATGGATGCGCTCTGGGGCACCAAGATCGGCGGCAATACTGGCCTCTCGATCATCGTCGGCCTGGCCTTCATCTGGGTCGCGGTGATGATGAACATCCTCTCGCTGCGCTCGATGAAATGGGTGCCCAACCTTGGTGCCCTGGTCAAGCTCGGTCTCTTTGGTCTCTTTGCCGTGCTCGTCGTGATTTCGGGGAGTCAGCACGGCTTCAAAGGCAGCCTGGGCGGCATGTTTGATGGCCTGGGGGTTGCCTTCGTCGGCGTCATCGGCGTCCTCGTGTTCCAGTGGGTCGGGTTTGAGGTGCCAAGCAACGCCAGCGAAGAGCTCGATAATCCGCAGCGGGACGTCCCCCGGGCGGTCACCCTCGCCGGCATCATCAGCGCGCTCGGCTATGCGGTGCCGATCATCGGGATCATCCTCGTGCTCAGCAGCAAGGACATCACGAACGTCACCGGCTTCGTCGCCGGCTACCAGACGGTCGTGAGCAATGCGCTGGGCGGCGGGGCCGCGAACGTTCTCAACGGGATCGTCGGGATCGCGGTCGTCTTCGCGCTGCTGTCCAGCGGTACCGTATGGCTGATGGGTTCTGACCGCCTGATGGCGATCGGGGCCCTGCAGGGCTCGGGTCCGCGCAGCCTCGGATACTTTTCGAGCCGGTTCGGCACGCCGGTGCCTGTGAATGTCGTCTCGGGCATCCTGGCCAGCCTCTTCCTGATCGCGAACTTCCTGATCACCGGTGGCAGCTTGAAGAACTTCTTCACCATCGTTCTTGGACTCGTGATCTCGACTACGACCTTCTCCTACGTCCTGGTGTTTCCCGCGATCGTCGTGCTGCGACGCAAATACCCGAACGCACGCCGCCCATACCGGATTGGCGGCGGAGTAGTCGGCGTCTGGGTTGCGATGCTGCTGTGCGAGGCCTACGTGGTCGCCGCGACAATCTTCTCGCTCTGGCCGAACCTCTTCTCCGACAAGGTCACGGGCGCCGTCTCGGTTGGCGGTGTCAGCATCGACCGAGGCACCTATGAGCTCACGGTCTTCGGCGCAACAGCCGTGATGCTCGCGATTGCGGTCGCCTTCTACGTGATTGGTCGCAAACATGCGGTCCACGACCGCTGGCCCGACGAAGTCGCGCCGGCCGACCAGCGCGAGCTCGCCGGAGTTCGCAGAGTCTAGACTCGTCGCGTGTCCGTAACGCAAGATCGATCGGTGAGCGCGGGCGAGGATCTCGCCCGCGCTTTCACATTGCCCGCTAGTGCCTATACCGATGAGGCCGTATACCAACGCGAGCGGGATCGGATCTTCGCCCGGACCTGGCAGCTCGTCGCGCGAGCCGATGAGGTCTCCAGGGTCGGTGACCTGAAGCCAACCACCATCCTCGACGAACCGATCCTGATCACCCGCGGCCTCGACGGCAAGCTGCGCGGCTTCTATAACGTCTGCCGGCACCGGGCGGCCCAGGTGGTGCTGTCGAAGGGCAACCGACGCAGCCTCCAGTGCCCGTATCACGGTTGGACCTACGGTCTGGATGGGCGATTGCAGGTGGCTCGCGAGATGGACGGCACCGAGAACTTCGATAAGGCGGACTTCGGGCTGGTGCCGATCAGGGTCGATCAGTGGGGACCGTTTATCTTCGCCAATCTCGACAGCGAGGCGCCGTCGTTAGGCGACATCCTCGGAGCCATCCCGCAAGAAGTCTCTGCGGCGGGCTACGACGTCGAGAAGATGCAATTGGTGGAGCGGCGCGACTATGTCATCGAGTGCAACTGGAAGGTCTACGTCGACAACTACCTCGAGGGGTATCACCTCCCGATCGCGCACCCGGGTCTGTTCAAAGAGCTGGACTACGACGCCTACCGCGTCGAGACGTTTCGCTACTACTCAAAGCAACATGCCCCGATCCGGGAACTCAAGCCTGGCGAGGAGCCCGGTCGTGACCGGCGCTACATCCGGCAGCCCGGGAGCGAAGAAAGCGCCCTCTATTACTGGGTCTTCCCGAACACGATGTTCAACATCTACCAGGACAACATGAGCTCAAACTTGATTCTCCCGCTGGGCGTGGACAAGACGCTCACGGTCTTCGAGTGGTTCTTTGCCCAACCCGGAACCGGGCCCGGATGGGAGTCGATGCAGCAGACGATCGCCTTCTCGGACGAGATCCAGCAGGAGGACATCGCCATCTGCCAGCACGTGCAGCGCGGGCTCAAGTCGCGGTCATACGACCGCGGCCGATTCAACGCCAAACGCGAGAACGGCGTCTATCACTTTCAGCGACTGGTCTCCGAGTTCTTGTCGTAGACGACCTGTCCGCCCAGGATCGTGGTCTGAACCGACGCTTTCATGATGTCTGAGGGCGGCCTCGCGAACAGATCGCGGTCCAGTACGACGACGTCGGCAAGCATGCCCGGCTCGAACGTCCCCTTGACCACGTCCTGGTGGGCCGCCCAGGCGCTTCCCGATGTGTAGCCCGCCAGCGCGTCCGCTAGCGAGAGCCGTTCGTGCGGGAGCCAGCCGCCCGCCGGCCGTCCGTCATTGGTCGTTCGATTGGCCGCCGAGTTGATGCCGAGGAAGGGGTCGAAGGACACGATCGGCCAGTCCGAACCGAAAGCGAGCCGGCCGCCGGCGCGCCGGATCGAGTTCCATGGCCAGCCGCGCGAGGCACGTTCGGCGCCGATCTTCGACTGGTAGGAATCGAGTTGGGCCGGCTCGGGGTCGGCGTGATATGGCTGCATGCTGGCGACGACACCGAGCGACCCGAACCGTGGGATATCGGCGGCATCGATCGTTTCGATGTGCTCGATCCGGTGCCGGCGGTCGCGCGGACCGTTGGTAGCCGCCGCTTGTTCGAAGGCGTCGAGCGCGAGGCGGACCGCCGCGTCCCCGATCGCGTGCACCTGGATCTGCCAGCCGCGACGATCGGCGACGCGCACCGCCGCCGCCAGCTCACCGGGTTCCCACTGCGGATAGCCGAAGGCGCCCGGCTGGCCGGCCGCCATCCCCTCGTAGGGCGCCAGCATGACGGCGGTACCGGACTCGATGACCCCGTCGGCGAAGGCCTTGACGATCCCGGCCGAGACCCAGGCGTCGTCGCGATGGGGGAGGGCGGCCGCCTCGTAGTCGACGAGATGCCGCTCCCAGTCGGCCATCGTGAAGCCAGGCTCCATCCGCTGCCCCAACCGGATACGGACCATCGGCCGGCCCGACGTGCGGAGCGCCCGATAAATCTCGAATTGCTTCCAGCCGGCGCCTGCCTCCTGGACACTCGTAAGCCCATGCCGGAAGGCGAGGGTCGCCGCCGCCGCCAGGCTTTCGACGTCCTGCGAGATGGTCCGCGCCGGTAGCACGCGGTCGACCAGCTCCATCGCGGCCTCCTTCAGGATCCCGGTGGCGCGGCCGGCGGCATCCCGCTGAATCTCGCCTCGGGGTGGGTTCGGGGTATCGTCCGTGATGCCCATCCGGGTGAGGGCGGCCGTATTGACCCAGGTCGTGTGGCTGTCGTAGGCCTCGATGGCCACCGGCCGGTCGGGGACCACGCGGTCCAGCAAACCCCGATCGGGCATGCCGTTGGGAAACACCCCGTAGAACCAGCCCCGGCCGAGCAGCCAGTCCCGCTCCGGATGGGTCCGGGCGAACTCGGCGATCCGTCGGAGGATGCCATCGACGGTGGTCTCGTCTGAGAGCTCCAGGTTGTGCAGATAGCGGGCGCCCATCAGGAAATGGACGTGGGCGTCGTTGAACCCGGGCACGATCAGGCCGCCGCCGGCGTCGAGGACGGTCGTGGCGGTGCCGGCCAGCGCTCGAATCTCCGAGTCTGATCCGGTCCCAAGGATTCGGTCGCCCGTGATCGCCAGCGCCGTCCGGCCGGGCTTCCCCGGCCATGTCCGGCCATTCAGGACGACGACCGACGCAGGGCTGGCGATGCTGGAGATAGTAGGTGGCCCAAGAGCAGATTGACGAACCCCCTAGCGCCTGCTACGTTTGGCCGAGACCTAAGGGAGAGGAGGGAACCCGATGCCCGACGATGTTATGACGCGTCCGCCGTCGACCGTTCAGGCTGCTGCCGGTAGCCAGGAAGCCGCCGACGCCCACGACCTGGGCCGCTTTGGCTACAAGCAGGAACTCAGGCGAGTCCTGGGCGTGTATTCGAGCTTTGCCGTCGCCTTTTCCTACATCTCACCGAGCACCGGCATTTTCACGCTTTTTGCCCCAATCGGACTGGCGATTGCCGGGCCGTTCTTCTTCTGGAGCTGGCCGCTGGTGGCGCTGGGTCAGTTCATCATCGCGCTCAACTTCGCGGAGGTCAGCTCGCATTTCCCGGTGGCCGGCTCGGTCTATCAGTGGACGAAATATTTATCCAACCGTGGCTACTCGTGGATGACGGGCTGGGTCTATCTCTTCGCCGGCATCCTGACGGTCACGGGGGTGGTGGCAACCATCCCTGGGCTGGTGCTGATCCCGTTGCTCAACAACCTGGGAATCGGGCTCGCCAACAATGCCCAGACGCAGGTGGCGATCGCGCTCGTCATCCTGGCGAGTACGACGCTGCTCAATATCTTCGGCGTCCGGCTGGTCGCGCTCATCAACAACACCGGCGTGGTATTCGAGATTCTCGGCATGGTCGTCTTCGCGCTGATCCTGTTGATCTTCTACCATCACCAGCCGGCGACCGTCGTCTTCGATAGCAGCTATCTCGGCAACAACAACCAGGTCGGTGTCTTCCTGGCCGCCATGTTCATGTCCCTATTCGTCATCTACGGCTTCGACACCGCCAGCACGTTGGCAGAGGAAACGAAGAATCCGCGTGTGGAAGCGCCGAAGGCGGTCCTGGCTTCCGTGGTCGGCGCCTTCATCATCGGCACGGTCTTCCTGCTCGCACTGATCATCGCCATCCCGGATATGCAGAAATTCGTCGCCGGTGCGGGCGCGGTGCCAGCGACCATCACGTCGCCGGCCGATGTCCTGAACGCGGTGCTCCCAACCTGGATGGCCAACGTGTACCTGATCGTCGTCCTGGCAGCGATCTATGTCTGCTGCCTGGCGATTCAAACCTCGACCATCCGGCTGGCGTTCGGCATGGCGCGCGATGGCAAACTGCCGCTGTCGCGTTTCTACAACAAGGTCAGCCCAACGCTGCATACACCGGTGATCGCGTGTCTGGTAGTCGGTGTGCTTGCGGCGCTGCCCTTCATCTACTACGCCGGCGCGGGCCTGATCGCCATCGTGGCGACCGGCATGATCTACCTTTCGTACATGCTCGGCAACATCGCCATCCTGCTCGCCCGGCTGCGGGGCTGGCCGACCCAGAGTGCGCCCTTCAAGCTCGGCGGTTGGGGCATGATCATCAACCTGCTGGGTCTCGCCTGGGGCGCCTCGATGCTGGTCAACTTTCTCTGGCCCCGTCCCGCGAGTAATCCGAGTGTGAATGCCGTGCTTCTCCCCGGCGGCGCCAGCCTGGGCGGGTTCGGAGACTCCGTTCCGATCTTCGAGCTCGTGGTGGCCTTGATCGTCGTCATCGGCGCGGTCTACTACTTCGTGGCTCAGCGCGGCAAGACCGACCAGGTCGTTCGCGCGGCGTAAACGAAGCCCCCACCCTGCCCTCCCCCGCAAGCGGGGGAGGGTAAGGGGCGGGCTCCCCCCAACGGAGAGAGTTCAAGGGCCAGGGCGCCTTACCTACTTATAATGACCACCACAACATGGCGGTCAAGATCCGCGTCCCTGGCGCTCTTCGGCAGCTGACCCGCGGTGCGGCCATTGTCGAGGTCGATGCCGGCGACGTGTCGCAGGCGCTTGACGAACTGAACCAGAAGTTCCCTGGTTTCAAGGAGCGCCTGTATGACGACAAGGGGGAACTTCGCCAGTTCATCAACATCTACCGGAACGACGAGGATATTCGCTTCGGGTCGGGGCTGAAGACGCCGCTCAAGGACAGCGACGACCTATCCATCGTACCGGCGGTCGCCGGAGGCTGAACCCCATGGCGCGGACGACGGTGCGCCTGACGTTCCGCGGCGACACGCTGAACGACCCGATCATCTACCGGCTCGGGAAGGACTTCAAAGTCGTGACCAACATTCGGCGCGCCGACGTGGCCGAGGGCAGCGGTTGGGTCGAGCTCGACGTCGACGGTGGCAAGGCTGAGGTGGATCGCGCGCTCGAATACTGCCGCAGTCGCGGCATTGGGGTCCAGCAGCTGGAGCCCCAGTGAGAGTCGCCGTCGCCATGAGCGGCGGTGTCGACTCGTCGGTTGCCGCCGCGATGATGCGCGACGAAGGCCACGAGGTCTTCGGTGTCACGCTGCAGCTCTGGCCCAAGGAGATGGCGGCAAGGGACTTCGACAAGCACCATGGCTGCTGCTCCCTCGATGCCGTCGAGGACGCGCGGCGGGTCGCGAACCGCCTCGGCATCCCGTACTACGTGCTGAACTTCGAAGACGATTTCCGGGCGGCGGTGATCGACCCCTTCACCCAGGCGTACCTCGAGGGGCGAACGCCGAACCCATGCATCCGCTGCAACGAGACCATCAAATTCGGCCTGCTCCTCAAGAAGGCCCTCGCGCTGGGGGCTGACCTGCTGGCGACCGGACACTACGCCCGGATCGCCAAAGGCCCTGCCGGCCACACCCTGCGTAAGGCCGCCGACGAGCGCAAGGACCAGTCCTACGTGCTGTACCAGCTCGGCCAGGAGGAACTGCGCGTCCTTCGGTTTCCAGTCGGCGACCTCACCAAAGCCCAGGTGCGGGAGATGGCGTCGGCGCTTGGTCTGGTCACGGCCAACAAGCCGGAGAGTCAGGAGATCTGTTTCGTGGCCGACGGCAGCTACCGGACCCTGATCCGCGAACGGTTTCGTGAGCGGGTGCGGCCTGGCGCCATCGTCGACGAGGGCGGCGCCGTTATCGGCGAACACGATGGCATCGCGATGTACACCGTCGGGCAACGCTCCGGCCTGCGCCTGGCCGCCGGCGGGCCCCGCTCCCAACCAACGTACGTCAGTGGGATCGACGCCGTGACGAACACGGTCCGAGTTGGCGGCCGGGACCAGCTGTTGCGGTCGAGCTGCGCGCTGGAGGACGTGCGGTACGTCGCCGGCCACGTCCCGCCGACGACCTTCGCGGCGACCGTGAGGGTCCGCTCCCACGCTCCCCTGGCCGGCGCCCTGGTCACGCCCCTCGGCGACCAGGCGCGCATCGAGTTCGATGAACCACAGCGGGCGCTCGCGCCCGGCCAGGCCGCCGTTATTTATGACGGCGACCGCGTCATCGGCGGCGGGCCGATCGCCGCCGGCGACGGGTGACGCTCCTCGCCGCTGCGGCGCAACATCCTTTTCTTACGACCTTCTCCTTGATCGGCCTGGTCTACCTGGTCTGCCTCGGCGGCGTCCTATCTGCCCAGCTCGCCTGGCGCGGTCACGCCGCCTACTGGCTGGCCGTCCTGGGCGCGTTCTGCTTCCTGGTGGGCGTCCTGTGGGGACGCGGCTACCTGTCAGGCGGCGCCACCTTCACCTTTCTCGGCGCCGGGGTCGTGCTCGCGGTCTTCGGCGTGGCGCTGGACTTGATCTTCGGCCCGCCCGTCGGACAGTCCCGCGCCGAATACGATTAGGGGCCATGGCTTCCGACACCTCTGACAAATACATGCTGGCGCGGATCACGCGCCGCCAGGACTACTCGCCCACCCTGTGGTCGGTCTGGATGAAACCGCCCGAAGAACTGGCGTTCAAGGCGGGCCAGTACGTGGCCTTCGGCGTGGATCAGAACGAGAAGGTCCTGGAGCGCGCGTTTTCCATCGTGTCGAGCCCGTACGAGCAGGAACTTGAATTCTTCATCGAGAAAGTGCAGGAAGGCGCGCTCTCACCCAAGCTGTACGAACTGCAAGTCGGCGACCAGGTCTTCATGCGCAAGAAGGCGAAGGGGATCTTCAATGTCGACACCAAGTCGGGGCATAGCCAGCATTTCCTGGTCTCCACCGTGACCGGGATTGCGCCCTACATCAGCATGGTCCGCACGCTGGCGCTCGACTTGAAAGAGGGCCGCCTGGCGCAACCGTTTCGTCTCGTCATCCTCCAGGGCGTGTCCAAGTCGAATGAGTTCGGCTATGACAAAGAGCTGTACAAGGCGGCCAGCGAGTACCCCTGGCTCACGTATATCCCGACCATCAGCCGGCACTGGGAGGATCCGGAATGGACCGGCGAGCGGGGGAGGGTGGATGACCTGGTGCGCAAGTACGCCGACAGCCTGGAGCTGACCCACAGGGATACGACGGTGTACCTCTGCGGCAACCCCGGGATGATCGTCAACGTTCGCGACATCATGCGGCGGTGCGGCTTCGAGCACGCGGCGATCAAGGAAGAGACCTACTGGGCGCCTGGCGAGGGCGAGGTCGAATACTGACCCTGGCAGCGCCAGATAGAATCTGACGCCGTGCCCTTGATCGGCGCTTTGCCGCAGCCCATCACCTCGGCGCCGCTCGTTCTCTTCGTCTATCTCGTGCTCATCCTTCTGCTGGGGAGCGCGCTCGCCAGCGTGCTGCTCCGGAACACGGTGTACGCGATCGCGGCCTTCGCCGCCGGCCTGGTACTGGTGGCGCTCCTATACCTGGCGATCGCGCCATTCCTGCTCGTGGCGGTGCAGCTGCTGGTGTTCACGACGGTCAGCGCCGCCTTCCTGATCGGCCTCCTTCGGGCGACGACCGGACTTCGGACGTCGAGCGTAGGCCGGCTGAGTCCCGAATGGATCGTCGGCGCGGCGGTCTCGGCGGTCATGTTCGCGCTGCTGGCGCTGGTGCTCGGCGCGACCTCGTGGCCGGTGCAGTTCTGCTGCGGGCTCGGAGCTGAGAATTTCGGCGCCGTGCTCGGCAACACGTACGCTGTCGGGCTCGCGGTGCTGGCCGTTATTCTGGGATCGGCGGCACTCGGGAGCGGGTTGCTGCTGGCAGCCCCCACCCTGCCCTCCCCCAGAGGGGGAGGGTCAACGAGTTCGCGCTCTCCCGGAGGGGGAGGGTCAACGACGGTGCGGCGATGAGTGCGGGGCTCAATCTGATCCTGGTTGCCTCGGCGGCCTTGTTCGTGGTCGGCGTTTTTGGCGTGGTCGCCAGGCGCAGCGCCGTCGTCATGCTGCTCGGCACGCAGTTCATGTTCATCGCCGGCGCCATCGCCTTCGTCGCCTTCGCACGCTTTGGCCTGGGTGCCCTGCACGGGACGGCCGGTGCGACGATGGCGCTATTCGCCGGAGCGATCGCGGTGGCGGAGCTTGCCGTCGGTCTCGCGATGGCGGCGCTGGTCTACCGCGAGCACCGCAGTTTCGCCCTTGACGCGGATCGCGGCTAGGCCGGGGGGACCGTGACGCTCGCCCTGCTCGCCGCGGCGCCCAAGGGGCCGCTCGACACCTGGAGCCCGACGCTCCTGGCGCTCTTCGCACTCCTGCTGCCGCTGATCGCGCTGGTGATCGTCCTCGCCTTTACCATCGACTCCCGCCGCGTCAGTGCCTGGATCGCGGTGGTCTTCACCCTGGCGGCGGCCGTGTGCACCCTGCTGGTCGTCGCCATCGAGGTCGCCCACCCGCTCCACCTCGAGCGGCCGGCCACCTTCCTCCAGTTCTTCACCGGGCAGTCGGGGAGCGCCGCCGAGTTCACCCTGCAATGGGGTGTGCTGGCGGATCCGCTCGCGGCCGCGGTGTCGGTCACCGTCGCCCTCGCCAGCTTGCTCGTTCAGATCTATGCGCTCGCCTTCATGCGCCGCGAGGACGGCGTGGTGCGCTTCTTCTGCGTGCTTCTCTTTGCCACCTTCGCGATGCTGGGCGTGACCTTTGCGACCAACTACTTCGAGATGCTGCTGTTCCTCGGGTTGGTGACGCTCTCGACCTACCTGATGATCGGCCACTGGTGGCAGCGCGAGGAAACGTCTGCCGCCGCGTCACGCGCGTTCATTATCTCGGCCATCGGCGACCTCGCGCTGCTGGCCGCCGTCGCCTACATCTATTTCCGTTACAACGAGCTGAACTTTCAGGCGCTCTCCGGGCACTACACAGGGGGCCGGGTCAGCGCCAATGGGCTCTTTGCCATGGCCATCCTCGTTTTCATCGCCGCGGCGGCGAAATCCGCGCAGTTCCCGCTCCATGTGTGGCTGCCCGGCAGCGCGCAGGCCCCAGCGCCCGCCGCTGCCCTGATCCACTCGGCGGGCAGCGCCATTTGCGGCGTGTACCTGATTGCTCGTGCCTATGGGCTGTTCCACGCCAGCCCCCGCGGCCTGGCACTGCTCGCCATCGCCGGCGGGCTGACGGCTGTCCTCGGTGTGCTCTGGGCGCTTTTTCAAGACAACCTCAAACGCGCCATCGCGTACACGACGATGAGCGAGCTGGGCCTGATGGTGCTGGCGCTCGGCATCGGCGCCTACGGCGCGAGCATCTTCGAACTCTTCACCCACGCCTGGCCGAAGGCCCTCCTGTTTCTCGCCGCGGGGGTCATCATTCGCGAACTGCGCACCGAGCGGCTGGCCGAGATGGGTGGTTTGTGGGGCCGGATGCGCTTTACCGGATGGCTGATGCTGATCGCGGTCGCGGCCGGAGCGGGCATCCCCCCGTTCAGCACCTTCTGGAGTAAGGACACGATTCTTTCCAAGGCGCTCGCGCTGGGCAGCCCGCTCGCGATCGCGGTGGTCGTGGCGGTCACCTTCTTCGGCGCGATCGCCCTGGTTCGTATCTTCGCGCTGGTCTTTACCGGCGAGACCGCCCGACGGCGTCGCTTCGAGCCGGATCGGATCCGCGACGCGGGCGGCCGGATCGCGCTGGCCATGGCGGTGCTGGCGATCGCCTGCGTGGTTTCCGGCATCCGCGGCTTCCGCGGCCGCACCGATCCGATCGCGTTTGTCACCTTCCCCGGTGTGCCGCTCCCCAATTCGCATTACGTCGCGGCCGGGGTGATCGCCGCCACTGCCGTCCTGGGGGCGGTCGTTGCCTTTGTCCTCTATGCGCGCCGGGTGTCGCTTCCCGTCGCCTTGCAACCGGTCCGACAGGCGATGGGGGAGGGGCTCTTTGTCGATCGGGCGTACCGGCTCGCCGCAGTCGGCGTCGTGCTGCCGCTGAGCCGTGCCGCGTCGTGGGTCGAGACGCGCGTTGTCGACGGAGCCCTGGATCTGGTCGGCGACAGCATCGCGTTCGCCGGCCAGCCGCGGCGATGGCTCGCCGAGGCGCGCATCCGTCCGCTCCTGATCGGCTTCTTCGCAGGCGTCGTCGCGCTCGGGACGCTCGCGATCGTGCTCGCCGGCGGGATCATCGGGAAAATCGGATGACGCTCCTCCAGGCGATCCCCACGACCACCGCGACCTCGATCGCGCCGCCGGCGCTGCTGCTGAGCGCCATCATCTGGGTCCCGGCGCTCGCTGCCATCGGCTTGTTGTTCTTTCCGACGCGCACCCAGGTGCACCGGGAGCGCATCCGTTCCTTCACGATCGGCGCCGCCGTGCTTGTCTTCGGCTTCGGCGTCTTCATGTGGTTCGGCTTCCGAGACCAGAGCGGCACCTATCCGTACGAGGAAACCCGCGGCTGGCTGCCAGGCCTGGGCTCCAGCTACCACCTCGGCGTCGACGGGGTCAGCATGCCGCTGCTGCTGCTCAGCACCCTGCTCTTCGTCGTCGCGGTGCTCGCCTCGAGCCGGATCCGCGAGCAGGCGAAGGAGTATTTCATTCTGCTGCTCCTTCTGGAAACCGGCGTCAATGGCGTCTTCGCCTCGCTCGACTACCTGCTCTTCTTCCTCTTCTGGCAGCTGCAAGCCGTCCCCATGTTCCTGCTGATCGCCCGCTTCGGCGGCCCGCGCCGGCTATCCGCGGCCTGGAAGTTCCTGGCCGTCGACCTCGCGGCCAGCGCCTTACTCCTGGTGGCGATCCTCATCCTTTATTTCAAGGCGCCGGTTCGAACCTTCGACATCTCAACCCTCCACGACCTGACCTTGCCGGCCGCCACAGCGACGCTGATCAGCTGGCTGTTCTTCATCGCCTTCGCCGTCAGGCTGCCGGTGTTTCCCTTCCACACGTGGTTCATCGACGCGCAGGCCGAGGCCTCGGCGCCGGTCGCGTTGATCCTCGGCGGCGTCCTGGTGAAGCTTGGCGGCTACGGCATCATCCGCGTCAACCTCGGTGAATTCCAGAACACCTTCCACCGGATCAGTGGCGCCATCGTCGTGATCGCGATCGTGACCGTGCTGTGGAGTGCGATCGCGGCGTTAGCGCAGGACGATCTGCGCCGGCTGGTCGGCTACGTGGTGATGAGTCATATGGGACTGGTGTTGCTCGCCGCCGCGTCGGCGGCGCCGGTTGCGATCAACGGCGCCGTGCTGCTGATGGTTGCCGACGGGCTGACCGCGGCCTTACTGGTGCTGATGGCCGCCGCCATTGCTGAGCGTGCGGGCACCAGCTCGATCCGGGCCATGGGCGGGATGGCGGCGCATATGGGGCGAGGTGCGGTCTTCTGGATCCTCGCGGCGCTCGCCGCCATCGGCTTCCCGGGTCTGGCGAGCTTTCTCGGTCAATTCATGATCGTGGTCGGTGCCTATCCAAGCCAGCGCATCGCGACCTGGATTGCCGTGCTCGGGATCCTGGTGCTGGCCGGCGCGATGGTCCTGACCATCCAGCGGATCTTTTTCGGTCCAACGCCCGAGCGCTTGGGACGGCTTCGCGACCTCGGGACACTGGAGCTCTTCAACGCGGCGGCGTTGGCGACGCTGCTTGTCTTGCTGGGTCTGCTGCCGGCCATCCTGACGGACAGCATCAACTTCTCGGTCCTCACCCTGCTGTCGCGAGCTACCGGATGAAGACCTTCGGGAACCTCCTCGCCTTCTCGCCCGAGCTCTGGTTGCTCGTCGGAGCCATCGTCATCTTCCTGCAAGCCCGCTTCATGCCTCGCAGCTCGACCACGACGGTAGCGCTGGTCAGCCTGGTCCTGGCGTTCCTGGCGCTGGCGACCCAGTTCAAGCAGACGATCACCATCCTCGACGGCGCCTTCCTCCTCGACGGCTTCGCGATCTTTATTCAGGTCGTGCTGCTGGGTGCCGCGGCGCTCTGTCTGCTGGCCAGCCGCGCCGACACCCTTCCGGGTGAGTCGCCGTCCGCCGCCGAGCCCGCCTTCTTCCTGCTGGCCACGCTGGGCGCGATGCTCGCCGCCTCGGCCGCCGAGATGGTCAGTCTTTTCCTGGCGCTGGAGTTGCTCGCGATCAACCTTTACGTGTTGGCTGGCCTGGCGCGCCGTGGCGCTGGGGGGATCAGCGCCGGACTCGGCTACCTGGTGCTTGGCGCCGCCAGCTCCGCGATCCTGCTCTACGGCTTGGCCGTGATCTTCGGCCTGGCCGGCGACACCCGCCTGCCGGCGGCCGGCCAGGCGCTCGCGGCGTTACACGGGACCCAGCCGGCGCTGCTGCTGGCCCTCTGCCTCGTGCTGGCCGGGTTTGCGCTACGGATGGGGCTGCTCCCGGTGCGCTGGTGGACGCGCGGCTTCGAGTCCGGCGTTCCGCTGCGGGTCATCATGTTCGTGCTCTCGGTCGGGGTGGTCGCCGCCTTCTCGGCGTTCGCCCGGATCGCGGTGTCGACCCTCGCCGGCAGCCATATTCCGTACGCCGCGGTGATCGCGGTCGTGGCGGCGCTGGCGATGACCGCAGGCAACCTGCTCGCCGTGACCCAGTCAAGCGTTCGCCGGCTGGTCGTCTACTCCGCCATTGCCCAGGCGGGCTACGCGCTGGTCGCCTTCACCGACCTCAAGCGAGCCGGCATCGGGGCCTTGCTGGTCTTTCTGACGGCGCTGACGCTGACCAGCATCTGCGCGTTCGCTACGATCATCGGCTACGCGCGCTCGGTGCACAGCGACGCCGTCCGCGACCTCGCCGCCATGGCGCGCACGACGCCGGGGCTGGCCGTCGCCCTCGGGCTGGCGATGGTCTCGCTGGCTGGCCTGCCGCCGGTCGCGGGATTCTTCGGCAAGCTCCTCGTTCTCCAGGCCGCGATCGACGGCGGCTTCGCCTGGCTGGCTGTGGTCGGCGCGCTCAACATCGTGATGGCAGCGCTCGGATACGTGCGCATCCTTAAGATCGCGTTTGTCGATCCCCCCGTGTTCGAGGTAGCACAAGTGCGCCTCGGGTCGGGAATCCGCGCCGCCGTGGCGCTGTCGGCGGCGGGAATCGTCTTCATGGGCCTCTTCCTGGGCCCGCTCTACGCCGCCGCCAGCTATGGGAAGTCCGCAATTCTTCACTGAGGGTGAAGGAGGGCCCGTGCGGTAACCTTCCGCGCAATGTCTTCGTTTACCGGGCGCCCCATGGGTAATCCCCCCACCCGGCGCCGGCGACGTGGCTCGCGGCGCCATTTCCCCATAAGCGCGGCGCCTCGTCCGGCGTCGGGCGTGCAGAAGACCGGTCCGCACTGGTTCCGCCGTATTCTGCTGCTGACCGGGGTCGGCCTGCTTGCCATGCTGATCGGCACCGGGACCTTGCTTTACACCTATGCCGGCGAGATGCCGAGCCTGGACCACTTGAGCGCGCAGAACCTGCCCCAGACCACGCGGATCTACGCCCGCGATGGCACCACCCTCCTCGAAGAGCGCTACCAGCAGCGGCGGACGGTGGTCCCGCTCGGCCAGGTCGCCTGGGACCTGCGGCATGCCACGATCGCCATCGAAGACAAGGACTTTTACAACCACGGCGCCGTCAACCCGGTCCGGATGCTGGCGGCGGGCGTCTACGACCTGATGCATCAGCGCGCTGCCCAAGGCGGCAGCACCATCACGCAGCAGCTTGTCAAGAACTATCTCCTCGGTCCCAGTGCGTCGAGCCGGAGTCTCGATCGCAAGGCGCGAGAGCTGGTGCTGTCGGTGGAGCTCGAACGTCAGTACACGAAGGACCAGATCCTCGAGATGTACCTCAACACCATCTTCTATGGCAATCAGTCGTTCGGCGTCGAGGCCGCGTCGCAAACCTACTTCGGGACATCGGCGAGCCGGCTCGACCTGGCCGAGGCGAGCTTTCTGGCCGGGTTGCCGCAGCGCCCGACGTACTTGAATCCCTTCCTGACCGAGAGTTTCGCCCACGCTCGCGCGCGGCAGCGCGACGTGCTCGATGCGATGGTGCGCGACTCGTACGTGACCGCGGCCGCGGCGGACAAGGCCTATGCCGAAGACCTGCGGCCGATCCTGGCTGCGGCCCAAAAGTCCGCGGCCGCGCATCGCACCTCACTCGCACCGCACTTCGTCGATTACGTCTGGGCCGAACTCGAACAGCGCTACGACCCCGGCTACCTGCTCCGCGGCGGGTTGAAGATCGTAACGACGCTGGATCCGAAGACGCAAGCGCTGGCCCAGCAGGCGGTCCACGACGGGGTGGCGCGCTTTTCCAAAAGCAATCGGGTCAACAACGGCGCCATGCTGGTGATGAACCCGCACACCGGCGAGGTGCTGGCGATGGTCGGCAGCGCCGATTATTCCAACGCCGACATCGGCGGCCAGGTGAACTACACGGTCTCGCCGCGCCAGCCCGGTTCGTCGTTCAAGCCCTACACCTACATCACGGCGTTGATGAACGGCTGGACGCCGGCCTCGCCGCTTGACGACAGCAACGGGGCACACGCCTTTCCCGGATACCCGGTGCACGACTGGGATTTGAAGGAGTTGGGCACGATTACGCTGCGCCAGTCATTGCAGCAGTCCCGGAACATCTCGTCGGTGCACTTGTTCAAGGACGTCGGTATCCAGAAGGTCTTTACGACTGCCCGGAGCCTTGGCATCAGCACCCCACTCGATCCCAGCCTGCCGACGACACTGGGCGCCAGCGAGCTTCGGATGATCGATCATCTCTCCGCCTACAGCGCCTTCGCCAACGGCGGGCACCGTGTGCGATCGATGGATGTGCTCGAAGTCCGGGACGCCACGGGCACGCTGCTGGAGTCGAACCCGCCCCAGGTCGATGCCGGCGACCGCGTGCTGCCAGCGGCGGCGACCTATCAGCTGACTGACATCCTGAGGGGCGCGGTGCACCAGTCGCTCGGCTTCCCCGTCGCTGCCAAGTCGGGCACGACCACCGACTTCAAGGACGCCTGGTACATCGGCTACACAACGGACCTCGCCGTTGCTTCCTGGATGGGACGGACGGTGACCCAGCCCACCCCGCACAACGAATCGATGAACGGGCTGTGGGGTGAGATCGGGCCGGCATCGTCGTGGCAGCAATTCATGAAGGCCTACTACTCCGCCAAGAAACCCGCGGACTGGGCGCGCCCCGCCGAGGTCGCCCCGCGGACCCTCTGCAAGTTGACCGGTCAGCTGGCGCCGCCCGATGTCTCGCCCGACCTGGCGATTCAGGACCTCGTCGCCATTCCCGATCCGGCCGCGCCGCCGGCGGCCCCGTGTGGCTCCCCAGCGGCGGGCAACGGTCTGCCCGCGGCGACGCCTGGGGCCGGCCTCCCGGGCGTGCTGCCTTCGTTCAGTCCGCCGGCAATACCGTTGCCCTCGGTGCCGCCGATCGTTCCCTAGCGCCGCGCCCATACGGTCCTTGACGCCTCCGGGGAAAGGGACTTTACTCAAGGGGTGGTCCGCCGGCCGACGGAGACCTCGGGCCCGAAGGACGAGCCCGATCTCCCGCCGAACATCTTCGTCATCGGCCTCCTCCATCAGCTGAAGGAAGGTGGCTACAGTCGCCACGCCTGGGCGGAGTTCTGGCGCGCATCGTGGATCCGGTCCATGCAGATCTTTCATCTGAACGAGGAGTTGCGAGGGTCGTGGCTGTGGTTCACCGCACTGGTGGGCGTCGCCATTGTGATCGCGGCGGCCGTCGCCCTCCGATTTGCCGGGGTCACCGACGCCAGCTGGTTCCTGGCCACCAGCCTGCTCTGGTGGGCCATCCTGAGCCTTGACTTAGCCCTCCATCTGGGCTTGATGGTCAACCTCGAGTCGGGCGAGCTCCAACACTCGCTGGGGTGGCCGAACCGCCTGACCGAGTTGCGCGCGCTGGCCGCCGTCTGGGTCGCGTGGGGGGCGCACTGGGCGACGGGTGGTGCGTACGTTCCGCTGGTTTTGGTGTTCGGCCTGGCGGCCGTGACCGACCTGCTGGACGGCTGGCTGGCGCGCCGCGGCCACGCCTCCACCCGCTGGGGCCGCATCTACGATCCGATCGTCGACGGCGTCTTTTTCAGCGTGGCGTCGATCTCACTCGCCGTCATCGGCGTCCTGCCCCAGTGGCTGGCGGCGCTGGTCACGCTTCGTTATGCCTTCCCGATCGCCGGCGGCATCACCTTCCTGCTGATCCGTCGGCGCACGCTGCGCGTGCGGCACACGCCCTGGGGCCGTGCCTCATCGGCGGGCATCGCCTTCACCGTCTTCGCCGCCGCGGCGGCCGCCTCGCTCGGCCTCCCGTTCCACATCATCGCGCCCTTCTTTTACGCGCTCGTCGGCGTTACCGCGCTTGGCGCCTTTGTCACTATCCTGATCAAGGGGATCGAGCAGGTCTAACCTGGCTGGACCGATCGTCGCGGTCGTGTTGATCGCCCTGGGCATTGGCCTTCTGCTGTGGTGGGGGACCCGCCTTCCACCGACTCGGCCGCGGCCGGGCAGCCGCCACAGGGGTGAGACCCTCATGGACGTGCACAAGCGCTGGCAAAAACGCCGGCGACCCTGATGGGGCTAGCCGGGACCAAGCGAAGCGAACGCCTCGCGGACACCGCGCTCGCCATCGGCACTGTGAGAGGTGATCGATAGCCGGAGTCCCTCAGGCGACTCGGCCATCGCGAACGTCATCCAGGCGCAGCATTCCGCCTCCAACCGGACAAGCTCTGTCAGTGAGTCCTGAAGGCCGGTGACTCGTGCGAAGCTGAAGGTGAGTCCGCCCGGAACGGCGGCGGACGCTTGGACGAACGGCTTGAGTTTGAGCCATGCGGCTTCTCGATCGCGATAGTCAGCTGCGGTGAGCATGCACACGAGGGGGTTGTCTTGCATGGCATCACCTTCGCACTTCAAGTAAGCTTGAAGTCAAGGATGAATACGAAAATCGCGACAGCCGCTCCGTTGGTGAACGGGTCACTGACCATCGGCGAGGTGGCAGCCGCCACCGGTCTTCGCGCCTCCGCCATTCGCTACTACGAAGACGCCGGCATTCTCGCAACCCCGGAACGCGTGAGCGGCAAGCGCCGCTACGACGCGGACACCATCGATCGCCTTACGTTAATTCGATTTTGCCAACGCCTGGGGATGACCCTGGCTGACATCCGTAGCCTGCTCGCCACTCCGAGGGGGGTTCGTGGCAAGGCTTACTGGCGGCACCTCGTCGATGCCAAGCTGGAGGAGATCGGTGCCTTGATCACGGCGGCCCACGGCGTTGAGCGCATGCTTCGCGAGAGTCGTGACTGCGACTGTATGACCCTGGCGAGCTGCTCGTGGCTCAGGGATGAACGAGCAAAGCCGCCACCAGGGCGCCGCGGACTCACCGCCCTCCGCGAGGTCTGAACCACCGGCTGGCATGTGGCTCGGGTTGCTCGCATCGTCGTTCCTGATCCTCGCGACAGCATCGGACACTGCGGGCGGCGGGACTTCGTTGATCCAGGCGTCGGGCGGACCGGGATTGTGGACGAGGGCCGCGAACCTGACGACGGGCCGCGAGGAGCACACCGCGACGCTCCTGCAAAGCGGGCGCGTCCTGATCGCCGGCGGGACGGACGGCCGCGGCAAGGTGCTGGCCAGCGCCGAGCTTTACGACCCGGTGCGAAACCGGTGGACGTCGGCTGGGTCGATGGGGGCGACCCGCATCGACCACACGGCCACGCTGCTGCCAAGCGGCAAAGTGCTGGTGGCAGGCGGACTGGTCCTGCCGTTTCCCGCCCCATCGCTCGCGAGCGCGGAACTCTACGATCCCGCAACCAATGCCTGGACCATCGCGGCGCCGATGATCGAGTCCCGGACCCGTCACACAGCCACGCTCTTGCCGGACGGTCGGGTGCTCGTCGTAGGCGGGCTCACGGTTACCTTTCGGGACGGCGGGCTGTTTCCGAGCCAGCCGACCGGCGCCGAGATTTACGACCCGAAGACGGACCACTGGTCTGCGACCGCGCCGATGGGAGCCTCTCGGCTGGGCCAGACCGCGACGCTTCTCCCCGACGGCAGAGTCCTGATTGCGGGTGGACAGGATAGCGGTGTCGCCATTTTCAACTCAACGGAGATCTACGAGGCCGCACAGGATCGATGGATCAGCGCGGCTCCGATGGCCGTCGCGCGCAGCGGACAGGTGGCGACCCTGATGGCGAACGGCGATGTGTTCGTCGCCGGCGGCCTGGGCGTCGAGCCGAACGCTCTCAACATCTCCCTTAACAGCGCCGAAATCTACGACCCTGTCACGAATCTGTGGGTGACGGTTGCCGGCATGGCGGGCTTCCACGCGGCGGACACCGTCACCTCGCTACGAAACGGAATGCTCCTGCTGGTCGGCGACACGGGTCAATCTCGACCCGAGCTGTACGATCTGGGCCACAATCGCTGGTCCCGCACCGGCCCGTCGATGGACCGTTATCAGCACACCGCAACGCGGCTATCCGACGGCAAGGTCCTGATCGCCGGCGGGTACGGGATCGAGTCTCTCAACAGCGCCCTCATTTACGACCCGGAGGGCGTGGCGCCCGCGCCGATACGTCCTCTCGACCCGCGGATCATCGCGGCCCTGCTTCTCATTGCGCTTCTCCTCCTGGCGGGTGCGGTATGGTCGATTCCGCCTGTGCGTCAACGAGTGAAAAGCTGGCGCCCGCGGGGTGAGTCCGAGGAATGGATCACGTAAGGGTGACCGATGCCATCTAGAATGGCACCGGTGCGACTTCGGCAGCTCGCCGCCATCGGGGTGGTCCTTGCGTGCGCCGCCTGCGCGACCGCTCCATCGGCTGGGGGAACCGCCAGCCTCAAAGTCGGCGCCATCTTCCCGTTGAGCGGTCCCCAGGCGCCGCTCGCGAAGCAGCAATATGCGGGCGTCCAGATCGCACGCGACCTGGCCAATGCCGATGGTGGTATCGATGGAGCGCCAATCGAGCTCATCACCAGGGATTTGGTCGCGGAGTCCGATGCCACGGCCCGTGTCGAGGATCTCAGGGCGCACGGGGTCACGGCCATCCTCGGCGCGTACTCGAGCGGCCTCTCGATACCGGTCAGCGCCGCCACACAGGCCGCCGGCCTGCTCTACTGGGAGGCCGGGGCCGTCGCCGACCAGCTGACCGGTCGCGGCTACCCGCTGGTATTCCGAGTCGGAGCCGCCGGCACCAATCTCGGAACGATGGCGAGCCATTTCGCCGCTGAGGTCCTCGCGCCGCGCCTCAGCCGGGCGCCCAGCCAATTGAAGATGGCGATCGTCCACAACCTGGATGGTTATCCGTCGTCCGTGGCGGCCGCTGTGAGCCAACAGGCCGGGCGTGAGGGCATCCAGGTGGTGGCCAACGTGGTCTACGACGCACACGCGCCCGACTGGACCTCGGTGCTCGACCAGGTCCGGGCCGCCCAGCCGAACATCCTGGTCCTGGCCTCGTACATCGCGGACGGCGTCGACTTCCGACGCGCCATGCTGACGAGTGGCCTGCACGTCGACGCCTTCATCGGCTCGACGATGGCCCAATGCGTCCCGGACTTCGGCGCCATGCTCGGTGCCGACGCGATCGGTGTCTTTGCCGCCGACCGCCCGCCGCATGGGTTCAACCCCGGAGCGCTGACGCCCACGGGCAAAAGCACCTACGACCGTTTTTCGGCCGCCTATCGTCGCGAGTTCGGCAGTGAGCCAACCGAGGAAGCGCTCGCCGGCTTCGGCGCTGCGTGGGCGCTCTTTCACTACGTCATGCCGCACGCGCGCGACCTGACCGCCGTGGCGATGGCGGCGTCCGCCCGAAGTCTCGATCTGCCCGCAGGGACACTGGCGAACGGGGCCGGCATTAAGTTCTCCGCCACCGCGGAGGCGATGGGCCAGAACACGCGTGCCGCCAGCGTCATCTGGCAGTGGCAGGGCGTGCGTCATAGCGTGACGGTTTACCCGCCCGTCTTCGCGACCGGGTCACCAGGCTTCATCCCGCTGCCGCGGTGATCCAGGTCGGACTCGCCGCTCCGCGGCGGGCCATCGGGCTCACCGGGCTCATCCTGGGCGCGGCCCTCATCCGGGCCCTCCTGCTGCCACTGGGCGACCTCCTGAGCACTCTGGTGTTCGGGGGCTGCTTGCTTGCCATCGGCTGGTTTGGCCGCGGACTGGCATCGTCGGAAGCGCGGTGGGGAAGAGGACGTGCCCTGCTGGCGGG
>DATBYU010000147.1:0-5546 GCA_036513555.1 Candidatus Dormiibacterota bacterium
GGGTCCTGGCACTCCGGGACATCGCCAAGCCCGAGATCGGGGACGGCGACGTGCTGGTTCGAGTTCGAGCGGCCGGCGTCAACCCGGCTGACTGGGCGATCGTGGGCGGCCTGCCATATATCGCCCGCCCGATGTACGGGATGGGCAGGCCAAAGAACCCGGTTCGAGGCACCGACGTGGCTGGGAAGGTTGAGGCCGTCGGCGCGAGCGTGACGCGGTTTCGGCCGGGTGACGAGGTGTTCGGCTGGGCCGGGCATCTAGGCGGCGCCTTTGCCGAGTACGCCTCCGTATCCGAAGACGCGCTGGTGCCCAAGCCGGGCAATCTCACGTTCGAGCAGGCGGCGGCCGTTCCCATGGCCGGTACCGTCGCCCTGCTGGCGGTTCGCGATCACGGCAAGGTCCAAGCCGGGCAGAAGGTCCTGATCAACGGTGCCTCCGGGGGCATCGGCACGTTCGCGGTGCAGATCGCCAAGTCCCTCGGGGCGGAAGCGACCGGCGTCTGTGGCACGAGCAACGTAGACCTGGTCCGATCGATCGGGGCCGACCACGTCATCGACTACACGAAAGTGGATTTCACGCGGACTGGCGAGCGGTACGACTTCATTCTCGACAACGTGGCGAACCGTTCCCTGTCGGACCTCCGACGCGCTCTCACCCCCAAGGGGACGCTCGTGCCGAACGGCGGGGGATTCGACCATCGCTGGGTCGCAAGCGGAGGCCGCCTCATCAGGGCGAAGCTGTCGTTTGCGTTCGCGAGCCAGCGCGTGCGGACGTTCATCGCCTCGTCGAAGCAGAACAACCTGCTCGCTCTGAGCGAGCTCATCGCGGCCGGCAAGGTCATACCCGTCATCGACCGAACGTACCCGCTTAGCGAGACCCCTCAGGCGATCGGTTACGTCGGTCAGGGACACGCTCGAGGCAAAGTCGTCATCAGCCTCAGGGGAGTCAGAGCATGATCGCCACCAAACCGACGACGAATGGGCACGCGCCCACAACCTCGCAGACTCCGGTTGGGGGCCAGATCGCCTTGGCCTCACCCAGGCGGCTCGCGAGAATCGCCGGCGTCCTCTACCTGCTCGTCGGCATCTTCGGCGGCTTTGCCCAGGGCTTTGTGTACCCCAAGATCTACGTCGCCGGTGACGCGGCGACCACGGCGGCGAACCTGATCGCGAACGCCGGACTCGTGCGGATGGGCGTCGTTGCCGACTTTTTCGATAACACAATCTGGGTCTTCCTCGCGCTGGTCCTCTACCGGCTGCTCAAGCACGTGAACAAGAGCGCGGCGCGCGCAATGGTGGTCCTCGTCGCAATCGGAGCCGGCATCACGATGCTAAACGCCCTTTTCGAATTTGAGGGCGTGCGGGTCGCAACCGGTGCCGTCAACCTCGGCGGCCTCAACGCCGCGGGTTCGAATGCCGTCGCGTTGCTTTTGATCGACGCCCAGCACTACGGGCTCCTCATCGCGTCGATCTTCTTCGGCCTGTGGCTGGTGCCGCTCGGGTATCTCGCCTACAAGTCAGGGTGGTTTCCCAAGGCCCTAGCCATCGGGCTCATCGTCGGAGGCGCCTCCTACCTGGTAGATATGCTCGCGGCGTTCCTTTTGCCCGACCTTGGCAAGGCGATTCATGGCTACCTCAACATCCTGGCAGCTATCGCCGAAGTCTCGATGGTCGTCTACCTGCTCTTCATCGGCGTGAACACCAAAAAATCAGACGCGCGCACCCTAAGGGCGCAAGCGGAGGCAAGATGACAGCTAGGCTCTGGCAGGTCAGCGCCGAAATGTCCTGTCGGCCAAGTGCCACCAGACTCTAGGGAATTCCATGGGAGTTGCCCGTTCGGGCAAATAGCATGCCCGAGGGCATGTTCTGTTGGTCATTGACTGGGTGGCGGTGCCATGGTACGGAGGTCGAGTGACGAAATCACGGATGGGGCAGCGTGGGCCCGATCAATCATCAACCCCGGCCGCTGCCTTACGATCTGGACGCCGGCTTACTGATCTCGCCGCTTTGCAAAGAGCCGCCGGCAATCAGGCGGTAACGGCTTTCTTGCATGGAATCGCCAACGACAGGGCTCCGAGCGCTCCCAAGTCTGACTTCGTCGTGCAGCGCGACGTGCTGGAGTACGTCAAAGACGCCTACCAACACGTGAAGGATCGCAACAAGAAGAAAGAACCCGGGGCAGAGGACAGCGGAGAGGACTGGGAGAAATCCTCCGAGGAGGCCGCGCTGCACGCTCGGGAAGCCTTCGACCTGGGAGCGTTGGTTCTCAAGAAGTCAGCGGGTGCGGTGAAGGCAGCCGACCCCGAGGGAGCTGCCGAAACCCTGGAATACGCCGAAGGCTTCGAGAAGGCAAGCGAGCTCGTCAAAACAAGTGCCGAGGTCTTCGACAGGGGAGTAAAGGCGGTCAAGATCGCACAAGCCGCCGCAACTCTGTATGCGGCGATCAAGGAGGTTGACCGCCACGATATCCTGTCAGATCCGGAAGGCTCAGCTAAAGCCTTCGATGAACTTTTCTCTGCCACAGGTGAATTCGCCGACAGGATCTCTCCGAAGGGCCCATGGAAGGGATATTTCCAACTACTCAAACACTTCAAAGACAACGGAGGGTTCTTTGCCAACGTCGGCGCGCAAATGCGGGGCGAGGTAGGCCCGGAGGCGGAGGCGCTCAAGCGGGCCGGGATCGACCCGAAAAAGGAAAATCGTTGGCGAACGGAACCGACGGCCGGGCCGGCGGAGAAGGTCACCATCGGCAAGCTGTATGACAACGTGGCGGCCAAGGTTGAGCGCATCAGGGCCGCCGGCGAGCCGCCCACCCTCGACCTCTCATTCGGAAGGTTCCGGGAACGCTACAACGCCTTCTACGAGGCATGGAAGTGGTACGACCACATCGGCATTGGCAGCCGGCTAAGGCAGACCAAGGTATATACGGATGCGAAGGCGGCGCTCGTCAGCGCGACGGGTGATCTGATCGCGAGCCTGACGGGCTTGCAGCAGCTGGCCAACTACAGCGGAACCGAGGTCGTCTCCTTCCAACCGGACATCGACACCCTGACCAAAGTCAAGGAGTAGAGGGTCAGAAGCGGTGCAGGATTGGGATGCGTGGCGCGATCACGTAGTTCAGCTGGACCAAAAAGATGAGTGCGATGCTTACCCAGGTTGGAAAGACGATGCAGGTCGCCGTTGCGACTGCATATAAGGACTGGGCGATCAAAATCCGGCCCCGCATCAGCCGGGCCGCCTCTGGCGTCTCGGTCTGGTTGAACAAGTTCGCCCGAAGTCCGTATTGAAGTCCGGCGAGAAGCGTCATTCCGAGGAGCACGATGTTGAGCCAGTACTCCACGAGAGCCAATCGAAAACTCGGAAAGCGCGCCAGCAGTGCCGTCGAGAACGGCACGAGGGTCACGGCGAAGAGAAATAGCAGCTGCAGCCACGAGTAGTTGCGATCACTTCGTGCCAGAAGGTTCAGTTGCGTGCCCTGGCCCACCCAGAAGATGCCGAGGGTCATGAAACTCATCGTGTAAACGAGGACATTCGGCCCAAGACCAAGCAGCGCATGCCAGAGATCTCCCTCTGTCCTGACACCACTCAACGCCGGTATCGACAGGCCCAGCACCAGCAGGGTCATGCCGACCGCGAAGATGCCGTCCGAGATACCGGCGAGCCGGTCGAGGTTGGTGCCGGCGAACTCGTTGAAGCGGCGCCCGCTCCCTCGGATCAGATTCACCCGGTAAGAATGACAGAGGCCAGTCGTTCAGGGTTTCGCGGCGCGATCGCGATGGTCGGACGGACGAATGTTGTGGTTGAGGTGGAACACGTTTTCCGGGTCGAATTTGTCCTTGAGCGCGGTCAGCCGCGCGAGCTTTTCCGGCGGATAGGCGCGACGCACGCCTTCGGCGCCTTCGTCGCTGAGTGTATTGACGTACTGGCCTCGGGCGAACGGATCGAGAGCGGCGGCCGTACGGCGCGCCAGCGCGATTCGCTTCTCGTCCTCGGCCGGGTCTTCCCACGTGCTCGCAGCGACGTATTCAAAGGAGGTGTCTCGGAAGCTGAACGCGGTCTCCTGATCGGGCACCTCGGCGATCGCGCCGCCATACGCCTGCATGCCGATGTTTGGGAGACCTCCGTTCGACGGGTCGGTGCGGCTCTGCAACAAGGCCTCGATCGCATCGTCGGATAGCTCGCGAAGGTAATGGCCCTTCCAATATCGACGCATCGCGTGTCCCTGTGGTGTGTCATCGATGCGTTGGAGATCGACGTATGAGAGCTCGACCACACGCTCCGTCAGGGGCCGGCCCAAGGGCTTCATGCTAGGGAGTAGCCGGCTGTCCGCTGCAGGGCCCACGCAGACGAACCCGACCGTGACGACGTTCTGGTCGCCGGCGAGGCTGGCGGTGAAGGTCGCTTGTCGCGGCGCCTCCGCGCTCAGGTCACGCCAGGTGCGAAGCACTGAGCCAGCACTTTCGATTGGAAACGAAAGCTCGGTAATGAGCGCGCCGCTTCCAACCTCATGCAGCCGAAACTCGAATTCGGTGACGACACCGAAGTTGCCGCCCCCGCCGCGCAGTCCCCAGTAGAGATCGGCGTTCTCCGTCTGGCTCGCATGGACGACGTCGCCGGCCGCGGTGACCATCTCGAACGCCACGACGTTGTCGCAGGAAAGCCCGTACTGACGGGCCAGCCAGCCCATGCCGCCGCCGAGGGTGAGGCCACCCACTCCCGTATGCGACACGTTCCCGGCCGTTGTTGCCAACCCGTACCGTTGGGACGCGCGGTCGAGCGCACCCAGCAGTGCGCCGCCCTGTACCCGCGCGCGCCTCTGAGTCGGATCGACTCGAACCGTACCCATCGGGGTGAGATCGATCATCAGCCCGTCATCCGGCACGCCCTGGCCGAGCACGCTATGTCCGCCGCACCGCACCCCGATCTCAAGGTTGAGATCGCGCGCCGCCCGCACAGCTGCGCGCACGTCCGCGACACTGCGGCAGCGAACGATCAGGCGAGGGCGCCGGTCGACCATCGCGTTCCAGACCGCGCGCGCCGCGTCATAGCCAGGATCTCCCGCTAGGAGCACCTCACCGTCGATGATCTTCGCCAGGCGTTCTCGGATCATGGCGCTAGCTCAAAGGACCCCAGCAGTCGTCGAAGTACCCGACCGACCATCCACCGTATTTGAAGCCGCCGCTATCGTCTTCACGCGGTCCGCCAGGAGCCTGCATTACCCCGTCGAGCGTGATGAACGACAAAACGATGAGCTTTCTCAAATGTTGTCATGCCTCCTTACCGCTTATGCTCCTCCAGACTACGGTCCGGTCGAAAACTCATCGGTGGCGCCTCGGCTACGCCCCGTGTTTGTCCCCGACCTGCATTTATAGGTGGTGTGTAGTGACCATCTAGGAAGTTGCGTCATAGTGGACGGGCAGATTTCGGTAACGACCTGAAATGGGCGAGCACCTCGTAACGTTCGTCGTCGACGGCCTGGTCTGTTCCCTGCCGATGGAACAGGTTGAGCAGGTTGTCGCCATGCCCGCTATCACGCCGCTTCCCGGA
>DATBYU010000148.1:0-11234 GCA_036513555.1 Candidatus Dormiibacterota bacterium
GGCCGCCAGCGGCCGGCCTCGGTCATCCAGCAGGTCGAGCTCCAGCACCTGTTCCGGTCGTCCAACGCGACTGGCGGCCAGGTCGGTACTCTGCCGCACCGCTGCCAGCTCGCGCCGCGTCGTGCAGCCGACGATGACGTCCGAGAATTGCTGCCGCCAGGCTGCCTTGCGCAAATGCAGCGACGCATACGGGACGTCGAGGATCTCGGACGTGGCGTGCGCCACCGCGCGAAGCAGGTTGTCGGTTCCGACCGTGACGGCCGTTAGCGCCTGGGAGATCTTTTCCAGAGCGATGATGGCTTGGTCGAGCCGGTGGGCCTGCAGCTGCGTCTTCTTACGAAGCTCCGTGTTCTCGATCATCAGCGCCATCTCAGTGGCGATCGTCTGCAGCAAGTCGACGTCCTGTTGGGGCAGGGTGTAACCCGCGGCCAGGCCGGTGACGAGGTAGCCGGCGTTGCGCTCGCCACGAATCAGGGGCACTACCAGCGCCTGCTGAACACCGGCGAACTCGGCGAAGAGTCGAAGGCCGCGTCGCGGATCGGCCGACAGCTTGGTCGCGGTTTCGACGCCCACCGCCGCCGCGCTGGAGAAGCCTTCCGCCAGCTTCAGCGGACTCAGCCGAGCGAGCTGTCCCGCGGCCTTGCCGACCGGGCCGACGATCGCTCGGACCTCGAGCCCGTTCGCGTCGTTACGAGCCAGCAAGAGGGCCGTTTCGAGCCCCAGCGCCTTCAGACTGACGCCGAGGATGGCTTCCGCCATGACGCCGGGTTCCGTTTCCTTGCCGAGCCCCTGGCTCGTCTGCGATAAGGCAGCAAGGCGGCGCATCTGCTCATTCAGTGATCGGGTGCGCTCCTGCAGGTCCTGGGTCATGGCATTGAATGCGGTGGCCAGGTCGCCGAGCTCGTCGCGCCGTCGGACGTCCAGGCGCTTCGTCAGGTCGCCCCGAGCCACCGCCTGGGTGCCTGCCAGCAGCGCCTCGATTGGCCGCGTCAGGCGGAGCGCCAACAGGTAACCGATCAAAAGCAGAACCAGGACAACGCCGGCGAAGAGTGCCGTCATCTGCAACGCCGATTGAAGCCCGGCCTCAATGACGCCCCGACGAGAAAGAGCAACGGCGAGGTAGCCCTCCGGGCGCTGACGCAGGTAGAAGTTCGTGAACTGAAACTCGTAGTCCTGGCCCTTGACGCTGATGCCCCGTTTGACCGCTCGCCCAGGCGAGGCGAGGGCCAGGTAGGACCGCAGCTTGTCGTCGACGAGATTGCCGGTGACGCCCGGCAGCGTGCCGCCGATCAGCCGGCCGCTGGCGTCGATCAAGATGACCTCGGATTGTGACTTGCTCTGCATTTCCATGAGCACGGCCTGCAGCGAGCTGGCGACCAGGATGCCGCCAACCACCCGGTCGCCGAAGATCACCGGGCCGGCGGCAACGAGCGACGACGGCGGCGATCCAAGGTAGGCGATGTATTTGTCGCCCAGGGAGTCGTAGAGTCCCTTGAGCACCGGTTGGACGGCGGGCTCAGCGGAGAGGTCCGTGCCGCTCCGAAAGACCAGGCCCCCTGGATTGGCGGGGTCGGGCTGGGTGATCTCGAGGATGGTGCGGCCTTTGGTGTCGAACACCATGACCGTGCCGAGCCGGTTGTTGACCTCGAGCGGGACGATCAGTTGCCGCAACGCGGCGACATCGCCGGCGGCCAATGCTCGGTCCACACCCTCCGTGTTGGCGATGAGGCGGATTGCCGCCACCTGGCGGCCCTGCAACTTGACGGCGGCATCGAGGGCCACGTCTTCCGAGTGCACCAGCTGGTCCCCGATGCGGTTCTCCAACGAGGTCGCCACCAGGCTGGTGGTCAGGTAGGTTCCGACGATCCCCAGGATCAGCATCAGGAGCAAAAAGGGCAGGATGATCTGGGTCCGGATCCTCAGCATGGGCCGGAACCGAACGGGACGCAGGCGGCGCCAGCGCCCGTCGGCGAGCTGCCGGGTGACACGGCGGATGGCTGTTCCGGCCTGCATCGCTCCGTATAACCGCCGGGCGGCCGGAATGATCACACCTGCTGGTGCGGGCGGCTCACCCGGCTCAGCCATTGACCTGGTTGCCGGCGACACAGGCGAACGACTGGGCGGCGACAGCCGGGGCAGTCGGGCTGTAGAAGACGAGCTGATCGCTGCCAGGCGACTGGGGCGTCCAAATGTCAGGCTGGACCGCGTGGCGCGAGGTGTCGCCACGTGCGATCGTCAATGAAGGCTCCGGGATTACCCACCGGTTGCCCTCCGTGTCGGTCCGAATCCAGGCGTAGGTCACGGTGCCGCCGGAGCCGTTGGTGGTGAACCAGCCGCTCGCGGTCACCGTGATCGCGTTGCAATCCCTTCTCGGATCGCTGGGTCGGGCTGCCACGGTTTCACCATCGCTCACAATCCTGAACGCGGGGGCGGGCGTTGGCGTTGGTGACGGCGTCGGGACAGGCGTGGGCGTCGGTGCGGGAGTCGGGGCAGGCGTGGGTGTCGGGGCCGGCGTGGGGACAGGGGTGGGCGTCGGGGCCGGCGTCGGGGCCGGCGTGGGGACAGGTGTCGGGACCGGGGTAGGCGCGGGCGTGGGTGCGGGCGTGGGTGCGGGCGTCGGGGCCGGCGTGGGGACAGGGGTCGGGACCGGGGTAGGCACGGGCGTGGGTGCGGGCGTTGGTGCGGGCGTCGGCGCGGGCGTGGGGGCCGGCGTCGGTGCGGGCATGGGGGCCGGAGTCGGCGCGGGCGTCGGCGCGGGCGTCGGTGCCGGAGTAGCGTCCGGGATCACGGTCGGCTGGATGACGGGCCGGGTCGTGGGGCCAAGCGCGGTGAGCGGATCGCCCTTCGGCGCCGCCAACACGGCAGTGACGGACAGGGACCCCTGGCCGTCGATGCCCCGATCCCTCACGGCATCGGCGACGACCGTTTGCTTGAGAGGTTTCGTTTGCAGTCCGGCGTCCAATCCGAGGTCAGGGCCCAATTGCGGGATGTTCACCCAGGCAAGCCCGTCACGAGGTTGCAGAGCAACCAGCGCGATGACGCCGAACAGCACGACGATCACGGCCGCCAGCCCCAAGAAGCCGGCAAGCGTACGCCGCGCGTGAAAGTAAGGGCCCATCGCAGATTCGATCGTAGGGTCGCTCAGTTACGGCGCCCGTTTCCCGGGCGGACACCTCGGCGGATGCAGAAAGGCGCCGCGTAATGGTCGAGTTGGCGGCTGGCGGTTAGAGATCGCCTTAGTTGGGGGTGAGGGTACCCTCGCGCGCGACGGTGTGGACGTCCTTGACGGTTTCGAGCCGCTCCATTAGCCGGCTAAGTTGTGTCAGGCTGCTGATTTCCACCGTGGTCGAAATTACGGCCGTCTTGTCGTCGTAGACTTGCACCTCTGCGCCGGTGAGGTTGATCTTGCTCTCGGCGATGACGGTCGCGATGTCGCGCAGCAGTCCCGTGCGGTCCCAGGCTTCGATCTTGATGCCGACGGGATAGAGCTGACGGCCGCCGGTATCCCAGTCGACCTCCACCACCCGCTCCTGATTGCTGACGTTGACCACGTTCTTGCACGTACTCCGATGGACCGTGATGCCCTTGCCGCGGGTGATGTAGCCACTGATCGGGTCACCGGGCACCGGCTTACAGCACTGCGCGATCTGGGTCAGCACCCCGCGCTCGCCCTTGACCCGGATCTCGCCGGTGGGCTTGAACTGAGGAACGAGCGGGATCAGCGGGAATTCACCGTTGCCGTCGCCTTCGGGCTGGCCGGCCACCATGTACTTCAGCAGCACGGAGTGGGGGCTGACGTCGCCGTACCCGATGGCGGCGTAGAAGTCGTTGAGATCGGTGAACCGGAACTCTTTGGCGAGCTCCAGCACGCGCTCCTCACCGATCGACGCCAGGGCCCGCTGCTGCATGCGGCGGAACTCCTTATCGAGCAGTTCCTTCCCCTTGGTCACGTTCTCTTCCCGCCGTTCCTTCTTGAACCAGACCCGGATCTTCTGAGCCGCACCCGCTGTTTTGACGAAGCTCAGCCAGTCGCGGCTCGGTCCGTGCGGACCCTTCGAGGTCAGGACCTCCACGATGTCGCCGTTTTGCAGCGGGTAGTCGAGGGGCACCATGCGGCCGTTCGCCTTGGCGCCGATGCACCGATGGCCGACCTCGGTGTGGATCCGATAGGCAAAGTCGACGGCGGTCGCCCCACTGGGCAGGGCCAGGACGTCACCTTTCGGCGTGAAGACGAAAACCTCATCGCGGAAGACGTCGATCTTGACGGCATCGACAAACTTCTCGGCATCGAGGACCTCTTTCTGCCAGTCCATCAGCTGCCGCAGCCAGGCGAACCGCTGGTCCATCTTGCGGTCTTCCTTGCCGCCTTCCTTATAGGTCCAGTGCGCTGCCACCCCCCACTCGGCGATACGATGCATCTCCTGGGTGCGGATCTGGATCTCCATCGGCTCGCCGCTGTGGCTGACCACGGTGGTGTGCAGCGACTGGTAGCCGTTGGACTTCGGCATCGCGATGTAATCCTTGAAGCGGCCGGGGATCGGCTTCCACAGCGAGTGAATGACACCCAACGCCCCGTAGCAGTCCTTGATCGAGTCGGTCAACACCCGGATCGCTGAAAGGTCGTAGATCTCGTCAAAGTCTTTGCCCATGGCGAGCTTGGCCGCGATGCTGTAGACGTGCTTTGGCCGGCCGGTGGTATCAGCTCTGATCCCGACCGCCGTCAGCTCGCGCTCGAGGATCTCCTTGACGTCGTTGACGTAGGTCTCCCGCTCTTTGCGCTTGCGGGCGATCTTCTTGACGATCTCCTGGTACTCATCCGGATGCAGCTGCGCAAAGGACAGGTCTTCGAGCTCCCACTTGATGTTCCAGATCCCCAACCGGTGCGCGAGCGGGGCGTAGATGTCGAGCGTTTCCTGTGCCATGGCGCGGCGGCGGACCTCGGGCAGAAAGTTGGCTGTCCGCATGTTGTGGAGGCGATCGGCGAGCTTCATCAGCACGACGCGAACGTCCTCCGCCATGGCGACCAGCATCTTGCGGACGTTTTCGGCCTGGGCTTGCTCCTGGCTGCGAAACGAGATCTTCTCCAGCTTGGTGACACCGGCGACCAGCTTCCCGACGTCGTGGCCGAAGCTCTGCTCCAGGTCCGCGATGGTGAGATGCGTGTCCTCGACCGTGTCGTGCAGGATGGCGGCCGCGAGCGTGTCGCGATCGAGTTGGAGATCCGCCAGGATGACGGCAACGCTCAGCGGGTGCTCGATGAATTTCTCACCGGACAGGCGGTTCTGGTCATGGTGGGCGCTGGCCGCGGCGTCGTAGGCGCGCGAGAGCACCTCGACATCGTTGGGCGGCAGGTAGCTGACCCTGCTCAGAAGATCGGCAAACTGCATAACCACGTCCCTAGGTCGTTGATGGCGAAATTATCCCCGAACTTCCGAAAGCCCAATCAGAGCCGCTTCCGGGCCCGCCGGCCCACGCGAGTGGCGCGTTAGTGCCAAACGAGCGTTTGAGGCGTTCTTAGTAGGCCTTTCCCCAGGCGACCTCGACCGTGGCCGGCTGGCCGCAGACGGCGCAGAGCTGCCCCGGTCGGACTGGCCCTGGCATGATCACTCGCGTGGTGGCCTTCGTGCGGTCGGAGACGATCCGTTCATCCTCGGCTCGACCACACCAGGGCGTGATGGCAAAGCCGATCGAGGTGTCGAAGAATTTCACCAGCGCCTCGAGCGAATCGACCCTGGCCGTGTGGGCTTCGCGGAATTCGCGAGCGCGCGTAAAGAGTGCCGCCTGGATCTCCTCCAGCATCGCCGGGATGCCGACGCCCAGGTCGCCCAGGGGGATCGTCTGCTTGGATCGGTTCAGACGCCGGACGACAGTGACCTCGCCCTTGGCCAGGTCGCGCGGACCGATTTCGATCCGCAACGGCACGCCCTTCAGCTCCCACTCGTTGAACTTGAAGCCAGGCCGCTCGTCGCGCCAGTCAACCTTGACCCGGATGTCCTCGAGGTCGGTGAGCACCTGCTGGAGCGCGGTTTCGATCTGGCTCCGTTCGGCGTCGCTGCGGAAGATCGGGACGATGATCACCTGCACCGGCGCGATCCGTGGCGGCAGCTGCAGACCCGAATCATCACCGTGGGCCATCACCACGGCGCCGACCATCCGAGTCGAGACGCCCCAACTCGTCGAGTAGGGATACTGGCGCTCATTGGTGCGTCCCGTGAAGGTGAGGTCGTAGGCGCGCGTGAAGTTGTCGCCGAAGTAGTGCGAGGTGCCCATCTGGAGCGCCTTCCCGTCCACCATCATGCCTTCGATCGACATCGAGTACTGGGCGCCGGCAAACTTTTCGCTGTCCGACTTGCGGCCGGCGAGCACCGGGACGGCGCACCACTCTTCCGCGATCCGTCGATATTGCTCCAGCATGCGGGCCACTTCCTCCTCAGCCTCCACGGCCGTCTCGTGAAAGGTGTGGCCTTCCTGCCAGAGGAATTCCAGGGTTCGGAGAAAGAGCCGGGTGCGCAGCTCCCAACGGAAGACGTTGTTCCATTGATTGGTGAGGACCGGCAGGTCCCGGTAGGACTGGATGTAATCGCGCAGCACGCTGGCGATCATGGTTTCGGAGGTCGGACGCAACACCAACGGCTCCTCGAGTTCCTTACCGCCGCCGCGCGTCACCATCGCGAACTCCGGCTGAAAGCCCTCGACGTGCTCAGCTTCTTTCATGAGGAAACTGAGTGGGATCAACGCGGGGAAGTACCAGTTCTCGTGGCCCGTTTCCTTGATCAGTCCGTCGAGAGGATCGCGGATGTTTTCCCAGATCGAGTAGCCATAGGGGCGGATGACCATGCAGCCGCGCACCGGTGAATAGTCGGCCAGCTGCGCCTTGCGGACGACGTCGTTGTACCAGCCTGGAAAATCCACGGATTGCTTGCGAATCTCCTTGACGAAGCCGGATTCTGGCGTGTCGTCGTCAGGCATTAGCCGTTGAGTATAGATTCAGCAGTGACGCGCTCGGGTCAGGACGCGAGTTTTTCGGCGTCTTCCCGTGCGATGATGTCGAGCTCTCGCAGGAGAGCAGGGACCAATTCTTTTTCCGGGAAGGTGCCGACGATCTTGCCGTGCTTGAAGAGAATGCCTTTGTTCTTGCCGCCGGCGATACCAATGTCGGCGTGCTGGCCCTCGCCAGGGCCGTTGACCACGCAGCCCATCACCGAGACATTGATTGGCCGCTTGATTTTCTTGAGTGCCTTCTCGACCTCGGCCACCATCGGCAGCATGTCGATCTCGAGCCGGCCGCACATCGGGCAGGCGATCAGGTTTGGCCCGGTCAGCTTTTCCGCCAGCGCGTTCACGATGCCATAGCCCACCTCGACTTCCTCGACCGAGTCGCCGGCGAGCGAGACGCGAATCGTATCCCCGATGCCTTCCTCCAGCAACACGCCGATTCCGACGGCGCTTTTGACCGCGCCGGTGCGCGGCGGCCCGGCTTCCGTGACGCCGAGGTGCAGCGGGTAGGCGATCTTGTCGGCGATCGCCCGGTTGGCGGCAATCATCGTGGGCGGATCCGAGGCCTTCATCGAGACCTTGATCAAGTTGAAGTCGAGGGATTCCAGGATGTGGATATGGCCGAGCGCAGCGTTGACCATCGCCGCCACTACCTCTTCGGTTGGCGGGCGGACACCCGCGCCCTCTTTAGCGCGGCCCGGAAGCGACCCGGCGTTGACGCCGATGCGGATTGGGATTTCCCGTTCCTTGGCCCGACGCGTGATCTCTTTGACTTTCTCGGGATCCTTGATGTTGCCTGGATTGAGCCGGAGTCCATCGACCCCCGCTTCCAGGGCCAGCAGGGCCAACGGCGCGTCGTAATGAATGTCGGCAATGATCGGCAACGGCGAGCCTTTCTTGATCTCGATCATCGCCTGGGCTGCTTCCCTCGTCGGCACCGCGACTCGAACGATTCGACAGTTCGCGTCCTTGAGACGGGCGATCTCGTTGAGCGTCGCCTTCACGTCCCGAGTGTCCGCCTTGGTCATCGATTGCACGACGATCTCGGCGGCGCCTCCAATGACCACGTCACCGACGCGGACGGGAACCGACTTGCGGCGAGTTCTCATGGCCTCATCTCAGCACATCGTTATATGTCACCAACCCGATCAAAGCAAACAAAAGAGCGAGACCGACATAGTGCACTACCTGCTCCCGAGCGGGATCGACCGGCCTCCCTCGAATCAGTTCCAACACCAGGAAGGCGGCCCGACCGCCATCCAACGCCGGGAACGGCAGGATGTTGGCCAGCCCCAGGCTAAGGCTCAGTAACGCCACCACGCCGACGACCGACAGGATCCCTGCCTGCGCCGCGCGGGCGGTAGTCTTGACGATCCCGACGGGCCCCTCCAGACCCCGGGGTCCCAGCAGACCGCCGAGGCTCTTGTCCGTCGCCAGCTGGTAGATGCCGCCGGTGATGCCGACGATCGAATCCCCCGTCTGGCGGACCGCCAGCCCCGCCGCTTCGATCGGGCCGGGCCTCCAGGTCCGCGCCGCCGGGTGGAACCCAAGAATATAGCCGCCCGTACTCGAATCCAACTTGGGTGTGATGGTCAGCGTCACGAGCCTCCCGCCACGCTCGACGACAACCTCCACGGGCGTGCTCTTGGCGGCATCCAGCGCCTTCGGAAGGTCTTCGAACTTGTTGATCGGATGCGAGCTAACGGCCCGGATGACGTCGCCCGGCTGCAGCCCAGCGTTATAGGCCGGCGTGCCGGCATCGACGGCACTGACCTCGATCGGGGTTTTGACCTCGGCCGCCCCGATGGTGGCGTAGACGCCGAAGAAGATCAAGACGGGGAGGGCGAGGTTGAAGGCGGAACCGGCGATGATGACGATGAACCGCTGCCACAGCGGATGCGCATTGAAGCTGCGCGGACCGGCGTCCATGCTGCCGTCCATGCCGGCGAGCTTGACGAAGCCGCCTAACGGGATGGCGCGGACCGCGTACAGGGTCTCACCGCGCTGCCACCCGAGCAGTTGCGGCCCGAAACCGACGCTGAACTGCTCGACCTTGATGCCGGCGAGCTTCGCGGTCAGGAAGTGACCGGACTCGTGCACGATGACCAGCAGGCTGAAGATGACGATGACAAGCGGGACGAGGATGACGGGGCTCATGCGGGCAACTTGCTCCGAACCCGGCTGGCTCCACCCGCGGACGCACGGACGTGGGCGCGCGCCCAGCGGTCGGCGGCGATCGCCGCGTCGAGCGTGAGTTCCTCCGTCGGCTCCGCTGCCTCGATTGCGGCGCGAACCGATGGAATGATGTCGACGAACCGGCGCTGGCCCTGAAGGAAGAGAGCGACGGCCTCTTCGTTGGCGGCGTTCAGCACCGCCGGCGCGGTGCCCCCTCGCTCACCGGCCTCCCGGGCCAGGGCCACCGCCGGGTAGCGGACCGCATCGAGACTTTCGAAAGAGAGCTGGCCGAGCGCCGCCAGGTCGGGAGCCGGCGTAACCCCCTCGAGGCGCTCGGGGAAGCTGAGCGCAACCGCGATCGGCAGGTGCATGTCGGGCACCCCCAGCTGCGCCTTGACGCTGCCGTCCACGAACTCCACCATCGAATGGACCACACTCTGCGGGTGGATGACCACATCGATGGCCTGATACGCGACATCGAACAGAAAATGCGCCTCGATTATCTCGAGACCCTTGTTCATCATGGTGGCGGAGTCGACGGTAATCTTAGGACCCATCTTCCAGCGCGGGTGGGTGAGCGCCTCGGCAATGGTCACCGTTTCCAACGTCTCGAGCGGGCGGCGCAAAAATGGGCCGCCAGAGCCGGTCAAAATCAGCCGGCGCACCGCACGGCGATTCTCTCCCCACAGGCACTGCCAAATCGCGCTGTGCTCGCTGTCGATGGGAAAAATCTGCGACCCGTGCCGGCGCATCCGCTCGCGGACCAGTTCCCCCGCCATCACCAGGACTTCCTTGGTCGCCAGCGCGATGTCCTTACCGGCATCGAGCGCGGCGAGCGTGGGTGCCAGCGCGGCGCTCCCCGCGGCCGCGACGACCACGAGGTCGACCTCAGGATCGCTGACGGCCTCATCGATGGCACGGCCGGCGCGGACCGGGTCGGCGCCCGCGGCATGGGCCAGCAGCGCATGGGCCTCGGGGTGACGGCGGGCTACGGCGTCGAGCGCACCGGCGTCGCTGCCGGCGACCAGGGCATGCAACGTGAACCGATCGGGATGCCGCTCAACAAGGTCACAGACCTGGCGGCCGATGGACCCGGTTGCGCCAAGCAGCGCCAGGCGCCGGGGCGAGGGACGGGAAGATCTCATCTCTGTGGGCTGAAACGCGGTCTCAACGCGGGTCATTGCACCGTCGACTCAGGCGAGGTGCAGGAAAGTGACGTAATAGTACACGACGACTCCCACGAGGAGCAGCGAATCAATACGGTCCAGCGCCCCGCCGTGGCCGGGAATCAAATGGCCGGTGTCTTTGACGCCCGCGGTCCGCTTGATCTGCGACTCGACCAGGTCGCCGACTTCCGCCACCGCCCCAATCACGAGCCCCAGGATCAGGTTATGCGGAAAGGTGATGTTGAGGAACAAGCCAGCGATCCCAAAGAAGATCATGCTGGCGATCAGCTCCGCCACGGCCCCCTCGACGGTCTTCTTGGGGCTGATGCGCTTAAAGAATGGATGTCGCCCGAACCGGACCCCAACCACCATCGCGGCGGTGTCGCCAACCCAGATCGCGCCGAAAACGGCGATGACATACCCGAACCCGAGGTGATTCGGATCCGGCTGGTGCAAGAAATACAGCGCGAGGTAAAAGCTCAGTAAGAAACCGAGATAGAGACTGCCGCCCACGGCCAGCGCCCAGCGACTGAGGCTGGCGCGCCAGTCGCGGACGAACACCATGGTGCCCAGGCCGAGCACGGTCCCCGCCGCCAACAAGAACGTGACGCTAGCCCACGAGGGCAGCCGATCGCGGAGGAGGAGCGCGTACGCCAGCGGGAACAGCAACCAGAGTGGCGCGGGCGTGCCCATAGCGCGGGTGAGCTGCCAGTATTCGATCAGCCCTGCGCCTAGGACCACGGCGACCGCGGCATACACCCAGATGGAGCCCGCGATCAGGGCCGCCAGCACGAGGGCGATCAGCACCGCGGCAGTGGCGATCCGGGTCGGCATGTTGGACCGGCGCGCTACGACGACGGGCGGCTGGCCGGCCTTCGCATCAGCGACCTCGATTGG
>DATBYU010000149.1:0-3036 GCA_036513555.1 Candidatus Dormiibacterota bacterium
TTTCCAGGATGGGATCGCCATCGGAAAGTTCCACGGTGTGATGCAGGCCACCACGCCCAGCGGCACACGCACCGTCATCGCCCACTTGTTCTTCAGCTCGGAGGGCACCGTCTCGCCGTGCGGATGCCGGCCGAGGCCGGCCGCGTACTTGCCCATGTCGATCGCTTCCTGAACATCGCCGCCCGCCTCTTTGAGCACCTTGCCCATTTCCTGGGTCATCAGCCTCGCCAGCTCGGCTTTGCGCGACTCGAGGATCAGGGCGGCCTTGAGGATGATCTCGCCCCGCGCCGGCGCCGGCGTATGCCGCCAACCGGTCGCCGCTTTGTGGGCCGCCTCGATGGCGGCGTTCACGTCGTCGGCGTTCGACGCCTGCATCACACCAAGGACCTGGTCCTTGTGCGCGGGATTCGTCGACGTGAAGGTCTTGCCGCTCTTCGACTCCACCCAATGCCCGCCGATGTAGTTCTTGTAGGTCTTGGCCTCGGTCTTTTGGCCACGCTCGCTGGTCATCGTCTGGCTCATGCTGCCACCTCCTGAAACGCGCCGTTCAAGATCTCCCATCCTTCGTCGAGCTCCGCTTCCGACAGGTTAAGGGGTGGCACCAGGCGCAGCACATTGTCGTGCGGCCCACAGCTGAGCACCACCATCCCGGAATCAAGGCAGACCTGGCGGACCTTCTTCTGGAGGTCCTTGTTGGCCGACCCGTCCTGGTTCACGAGTTCGACGCCGACCATCAGGCCGAGCCCGCGCACCTCGCCGATCAGCGGCAGGCGCCGCTGTAGCTCGCGCAGGCGCCGGATCAGCTCCGCCCCTCGGGCCGCCGCGTTCTCCAGGATGCCCTCACGCGTAAAGACATCGAGGGTCGCGATGCCGGCGGCACACGATACCGGGTTGCCACCGAAGGTCGAGCCGTGCGCGGCCGGCTCCCACTGGTCCATCAGCTTCGATGTGGCGACGACCGCGCTCAGCGGCAGGCCGGAGGCGATCGACTTCGCCAAGGTCATGATGTCAGGCACGACGCCGGTGTGTTCGCAGGCGAACATCTTGCCGGTCCGTCCGTAGCCGGACTGGACCTCGTCGGCGATCAGCAGGATGCCGTGCTTATCGCAGAGTGCTCGCAGGCGCGGCATGAAGCCTGCCGGCGGCACGACATAGCCGCCCTCGCCGAGCACCGGCTCGACGATGAAGGAGGCGATGTTCTTCGGAGGGACGCGGGTATCGAGCAGCTCGTCGATCGCGGCGAAGACGTAATCGAGCGTGGCCTCGTCGCTGGGTCCGGTCGGGTTTCGATACGCGTACGGGTACGGCACGTGGTACACGCTCGGCAAAAGAGGTTCATAGCGTTCGCGGTAGTAACTCTTTGACGCGGTCAGCGAGAGCGCCCCATAGGTGCGCCCGTGAAAGGCGCCCTGGAAGCCGATCAGCGCCGGGCGCCCCGTCGTGTAGCGGGCCAGCTTGATGGCGCCCTCGACCGCCTCCGCTCCGCTGTTCGCGAAGAAAACGCTGTCGAGTTTGCCGGGTGCCAGCGCCGCGATCCGTTCGGCAAGCTCGATCGCGGGCTGATGATGCGCCACCACTGAGGTGTGCACCACTTTGTCGAGCTGGGCCTTCGCCGCCGCGATGACGGCCGGATGACCGTGTCCCAGGTTGGTGACGCCGATGCCTGAGGCGAAGTCCAGGTAGCGCCGGCCGTCGACGCCGTACATGTAAGAACCCTTGGCGTGATCGACGACGATCGGCGTGTAGCGGTACAGGACCTGGGAGAGGTGGGCGCGTTCGCGCGCCAGCCACTCTTCCTGGCTATCGTCGGCGGGTATTTCTTTGACGAGTCTCATGTTGCCTCCTTGATACAGCGTCCGAGTCGGGATTCGGCCCGTGCCCGGCCGCCGGCGGAGGCTGCCCGTCGGTCGCGGCCCACCAGGTGCACGAAATGCGACAGTTCATCTTCATGATCTCTGCCGTGATGCAACGGCGAGCTTATGGTAGTTCTTTGCGCTTCGGCGTCAGCGCGATGTGACCGGATTGAGGCTTGCGGCCCGGCGAGGGGCACGCTGCGCGGCCAGGAAGCCCCCGAACATGACCAGGACCCCGATCGCCTGGCCCACGTAGAACAGGTCGTAGACGTGGAAGAGTCGGAACAGGGTCGATGCGCCGGCCACGATAAAGGCGCCGCCCGCAATCAGGATGTTGCCGGCGAGACGGGATGGCGGTGCGCCCCGCAGCAACATGCTGAAGAACGACCACACCGCGCCCCCGATCAAGATCACGCTGCCGACGATATTCAAGATCGCGGCCATCAAAATCGCGGCGACGTTGAACACTCCGTGCTGCAGCTTGATCACGTCTGCCGACGGGACCTGGTGGGTATCGAGCAGCCCGACCTGCAGGCTGGCACCGAGGATCCCGACCAGGCCGATGGCGGCGAGCGTCAGGAGCGCCGCGAGCGCGGTCCGACCGAAGCGCGGGGCGAGCAGGTAGACGCTGCCCAGTGCCAGGATCCCGACCACCGTGATCCCGCCGAAGAAGTAGTAGAGGCGATACAAGAGCGGATTCCAGCCGGCAGCTGCCCCGATGACTTCGGTGAGCGCGGCCAGCGCATAGACCCCCAGTGCCACCGACCAGGCCATCAGGTAGGGCCGTGGCTTGGCCCGGTATTGCAGCCAGAGCGTGACGGCGAACGCCGCGCTGATCAGTGTGGCGACGAGCGGGTAGAAGATCATCCCTTCGCTCCACAGTCTATTCAAAAGGGCCTTCGTGGCCGACCGGATTGAACTGGAGCTTGACGCGGCCGCGCTATTCAAGTTAAATAGGCCCCAGCCACGTTCCAGCACAGAGGTCTAAGCACCGTTTGAGCAGAGTCATCGCAGTTGCCAACCAGAAAGGCGGGGTTGGCAAGACGACCACCGCGGTAAATCTGGGATGCGCACTCGCTGAGCTCGGGAAGCGCGTCCTCCTCATCGACCTCGATCCCCAAGGCCACCTGACCATCAACATGGGCTTCAAGCAGCCCGACCAGATCGAGCTCACCCTCTACCA
>DATBYU010000150.1:0-2908 GCA_036513555.1 Candidatus Dormiibacterota bacterium
TGGGCTCGATCGCCTGCGGATCGTAGACGGGTGCGACAGTTCTGGCCATGTCAGTGAAGGAGTGGTGGAGCCGACGAGATTCGAACTCGTGACCTATTGCATGCCATGCAATCGCGCTCCCAGCTGCGCCACGGCCCCACATGCGCGGGTCGAGGGTCAAGTTTAGCGAACTCGCTGGATCGAGAGCCACGATCGCCAGCGCCACGACGCCAGTATACACGGATTTGTATAACTGCGCAGACAAGCTCGGCGGGCCCTGCTTCTATCATTCCTCCGATGCAGCACCTCTGGGCCCCCTGGCGTAAGGACTTCATCAAGGGCCCCAAGCCCACCGGCTGTTTTTTCTGCGAGGCGGCCGCCGCCGATCCCGCGCAGGATGCCGATCACCTGCTTCTGGCCCGCACTGACCTGGCGCTGGCGATCCTGAATCGCTATCCATACAACAACGGGCACCTGATGGTCGCCCCCAGGGCACACCTGGCCAATCTGGAGGAGCTGCCGCCGGCCGCGGCGACCGAGGTCATGGCCCTGACCCAGCGTTCGCTGCGTGTCCTGCGTGAGGTGCTCTCGCCCCACGGGTTCAACCTTGGGATCAACGGCGGCAAGGTCGCCGGCGCCGGCGTCGCCGACCACGTGCACCAGCACGTCGTCCCGCGCTGGGATGGCGATACCAATTTCATGCCCATCCTCGCCGATACGAAGATCCTTAACGAGAGCCTTACGACCAGTTACCAGGAGTTGCGGGCCGGTTTCGATCGGCTGCCGTAACGGCCACCGTTATTCGATCGCGGCTCAATTAGGGCCGAACGGCGGATGAGCCGCACGCAAAGCGGTGCTACCGTCGTTGCTAGCCATGAAAAGACGCCGCCGCAACAGCAAGGGACAGGCCCTCATTGAATATGCATTCCTGATGGTGTTGCTGGCGACGATCTCCTTCGCGGTCATCATCCTGGCAGGTACGCAGCTGCAGTCTGCCTTTAGCGACGTGAGCTACGAGTTCACCCATCTCACGGACACCGCCACCCTCGCGCCCAACGGAACGACAACGCTGCCGCCCGGTGCCTCACCGGACGCCAGCTCCTGTAACACCGGGCAGCACTCCGAGCTGAGGGGCCACAAATGGAAGTGCCAGAATGACAACCAGCACTAGAGATTTTGAGCGACGCGGCGCCGCGAGCCCTCGCGGGCTGAACCGAATCCTGGCCAACCGCCAGGTTTGGAAGAACGCGATTTACGGGATCGCGCTGATCACCTACCTGTGCTCATTCCTCTTCTTCGGTCTGGCCGTGGGCAACATGCGCGAGACCGGGGGTAGCCTCACGACCGTGATCGACCTGATCGTGGCGCTCTATTTTCTAGTCCAGGTGATCTTCTTGTTCGTCCTCTCCGGCGTCGTCGAACGCCGCCGGCAGGCCCAGCCGATCGACTTCCCGGATCGGCGCAGCTAGATTCCTAGATCCGCTCGATGATGGTGGCGATGCCCATCCCGTAGCCGATGCACATCGTGCTCAGCCCGTAGCGGGCATCCTGCCGCTCCAGCTCGTGTAGCAGCGTCGTGATCAGACGGGCACCACTGGCGCCGAGCGGATGGCCGAGGGCGATCGCCCCGCCCGAGTAATTCACCTTCTCGAGATCGGCGCCGGTCTCGTGCTGCCACGCCAGGACGACCGGAGCGAAGGCCTCGTTGACTTCAAAGAGATCGATGTCCTTGAGTTCCAACCCGGCCTTCTTCAGCACTTTCGCCGTCGCCGGGATCGGGCCGGTCAGCATGATCGTCGGCTCCGAGCCGACAATTGCCTGTGCGACGATCCGCGCCCGAGGCTTGAGCCCCAGCTCCTTGGCCTTTTCCTCGGTCATGACCAGCACCGCCGCGGCGCCGTCGCTGATCTGGCTGGAGTTGCCGGCCGTGACCACGCCGTCCTCCTGGAATGAGGGCTTCAGCTGGGACATCTTCTCGTGTGAGGGTGGGATCCGAACCCCCTCGTCGACGGCGAATTCGTAGCTGCTGCCGTTCTGCTTCACCTCGACCGGGAAAATCTCCCGCGCGAACCGTCCTTCCTTGATCGCCTGGCCAGCCTTGATGTGGCTCTGGTAGGCGAACTCATCCAGCTGCTGGCGATCGAATCCCCACTTCTTTGCGATCATCTCCGCTGAATTGCCTTGCGGGATGATCTCGAACAGATCCATGAGCTTGGGGCTGACGGGACCTTCACCAGGTCCGAACGCGTCGGAGCCCATCGGCACCCGGGACATGTTCTCCACGCCGGCGCCGATCACGATGTCCTGGGCACCGGACATGACGCCCTGGGCGGCGAAGTTGACGGCTTGCTGGCCCGAGCCGCAGAAGCGATTGATCGTCGTCCCCGGGACCTCGATGGGAAAGCCGGCGATCAAGGCGGCGGCGCGGGCGATGTTCATGCCCTGCTCGCCGGTCTGGGTGACGCAGCCCGCCACGACGTCATCGACCAGCGCCGGATCGACTCCGGCACGCGTGACGAGTTCGCGCAGCGTCAGGGCCAGCAGATCGTCCGGCCGCACCGGGCTGAGCGAGCCGCCTCGGCGGCCGATCGCGGTCCGGACGGCTTCAACAATTACAGCTTGGCTCATGGAACGGGACTCCCTTTCGTGGTGGGGCTTCGCAGTACCTACCAGTCTAAACCCCGAGTTCGCTTAGAATGTTCCGGCACATGCGAGCTTTCACGGGACGGGCCTTTTGGGCTCGGTAATCAAGAAGCGCAGAAAGAAAATGCGCAAACACAAGCACAAGAAGATGCTCAAGGCGACGCGCTGGCAGCGACGGACGAAGTAGCGAGCTTCTGAACTAAGTTCTCCAGGTGCGCCTGGGACGTCTCACCCGGGTAGCGATCGACCACGACGCCGCGTTGGTCGACGAACACGAACGAGGGCG
>DATBYU010000151.1:0-6459 GCA_036513555.1 Candidatus Dormiibacterota bacterium
TGTGGGGCCGTGGCGCAGCTGGGAGCGCGATTGCATGGCATGCAATAGGTCACGAGTTCGAATCTCGTCGGCTCCACCACTCCTTCACTGACATGGCCAGAACTGTCGCACCCGTCTACGATCCGCAGGCGATCGAGCCCAAATGGCGCGAGGCCTGGAAGAAGGCCGGCCTGTTTGCGGTCACCGAGGACTCGAGCAAGCCCAAGTTCTACAACCTCGTCATGTTCCCCTACCCCTCGGGTCCCCTGCACATGGGGCATTTCCGCAACTACGTCATCGGGGATGCCTTTGCCCGCTACAAAGTCATGCGGGGCTTCAATGTCCTGAACCCGTTCGGCTGGGACGCGTTCGGTCTGCCCGCGGAGAACGCGGCCATCAAGAGCGGCATCCCGCCGCGGGTCTCCACCGAGGGCAACATCGCTATTTCCAAGCACGAGCTCGACATCATGGGCGTGCTCTATGCGTGGGACCGCGAGGTCACCACCTGCAACGACGACTACTACCAGTGGACCCAATGGCTGTTCTTGAAATTGCTCGAGATGGGTCTCGCCTACAAGCAGAAGGCATGGGTCAATTGGTGCCCGAAAGACAACACCGTGCTCGCCAACGAGCAGATCGTCAACGGCGTCTGCTGGCGTTGCGGCACCAAGCCGACGAAGAAGGAGCTCGAGCAATGGTTCTTCAAGATCACCGCCTACGCCCAACGCCTGCTTGATGACCTGAACAAGCTGGATCGCTGGCCCGAGCGCGTCAAGGTGATGCAGGCAAACTGGATCGGCCGGAGCGAGGGTGCTGAGCTCGAGTTCTTTATCGAGCAAGATGGCAAGCTGCGCGTCTTCACGACCCGGCCCGACACCGTCTTCGGCGCGACCTTCATGGTGGTGGCGCCCGAGCACGAGGTCGTCCGCAAGATCGTGACCCCGGAGCAGCGCGCCGCCGTCGATGCCTACATCGAACGCACCAAGACGGAGACCGAGATCGAGCGTCTCTCCACCGAGCACGAAAAGACCGGCGTCTTTTCTGGCGCCTATGCCATCAACGCCTTCACCAAGGAGCGGATCCCCATCTGGATCGCCGACTACGTGCTCGCGACCTACGGCACGGGGGCGATCATGGCCGTGCCCGCCCACGACAGCCGCGACTTTGAGTTCGCCCGCAAATACAAGCTGCCGATCCGGCGCGTGATCAGCGTGAGTCGCGAGGCGTCGAAGGAGCCACTCGACCAGGCGTTCGAGGCCTACGACGGCGTGCTGGTGAACTCGGGGCCGTTCAGCGGGCTCAGCGTCAAGGAGGGGATCGAGCGCATCAGCGCCGAGGCCGAGCGCATGGGCATCGGCCGGCCCACCATCACTTACCGCCTGCGGGACTGGCTGATCTCCCGCCAGCGCTACTGGGGCGTCCCGATTCCGATCATCTACTGCCCGGATCACGGCATCGTGCCCGTGCCCAACGACCAACTGCCCGTGCGGCTCCCGGACCAGGTCGAGTTTCGGTCGGACGGCCAGAACCCGCTGTTGCACACGCCGTCCTTCGTCGACACCACCTGCCCAAAATGCGGCAAACCGTCACGTCGCGAGACCGACACCATGGACACCTTTGTCGACTCATCCTGGTACTTCCTCCGCTACGCCGACCCCCACAACCGGAGCCTGCCATTCGACAAGAAGAAGGTGGACTACTGGATGCCGGTCGACCAATACACCGGCGGCATCGAGCACGCGATCCTGCACCTGCTCTACTCGCGGTTCTTCATGAAGGCCCTCTTCGACGAGGGCATGGTCTCGGTCGACGAGCCCTTCGCCGCGCTTTTCACCCAGGGCATGATCCATCGCAACGGGTACGTGATGGCGAAGTCGAAGGGCAACGGCATCGCGCCCGACTTCATGGTGGAGAAGTACGGCGCCGACACGAGCAGGGTCTACGAGCTCTTCATCGGCCCACCGGACCAGGACGCCGAGTGGAATGACCGCGGCGTCGACGGCGTCGCCCGCTTCCTCCACCGGGTGTGGCGGCTGGTCGTTGGCGAGGAAGACGAGGTGGTTGCCGGGATGGCGCCGGTTTCGAGCGAAGCCCTCGCCCGCAAACTGCACGAGACGATCGAGAAGGTGACGCGCGACGTCGAGGCATTCCACTTCAACACCGCCATGTCGGCGCTGATGGAACTCTCGAATTCGATGCAGGACTACTTGCAGGCCGGCGGCCAGCGCAACGAAGCCTGGGAGGCGGTCTGCCGCGACCTGACCCTGATGCTCGGGCCCTTCGCGTCCCACCTCGCCGAGGAGATGTGGCAGCGCCTGGGTGGCGAAGGCCTGGTCGTGGCTCAACCATGGCCGCAGGCCGACCCGGCCATCCTCCGCCGCGCCCAGGTCGTTGTCGTTGTCCAGGTCGACGGCAAGGTGCGTGACCGGATCGAGATGCCCGCCGGGATCGACGAGGCGGCAGCGCAGCAGCGCGCGCTCGAGGCCGCGAACGTCCGCCGTGCGATCGGTGACCGCGCCGTGCGTCGCGCGGTGTACGTGCCCGACCGCCTGATCAACCTGGTCACCGGATAACGCGGGCGTGCCCAAGCGATTCGCGGCTGGAGGGCGCCCATGCGTATAAGCGTGCGCAAGCACACAGAAATGTTGAGGGCCGGACTGCTCGGCTGGCTCTATCGCCACGACTGGCAGCTGGCGGCGCTGCTGGCCGTGGCGGTGGTCGGCGCGGGGGCCTTTGTTTTGTGGCCGCGTCCGGCGCCGGCCGCGATGGCGGCTGCTGTGATCTCTGCGGACCAAGTCGACGCGGCCCAGGAGAAGACCGTGATCGTCTACATCAGTGGGGCAGTACGCAGTCCTGGCCTCTATACGCTGGCCTCGACCCTGCGCGTCAGCGATGCGATCGTCGTTGCCGGCGGTCTGACGGAAGCCGCTGATCCGAACTGCCTCCCCAACCTGGCGGCTCACCTCAAAGACGCCAAACAGATCGCAGTGCCGTTCAGCGGCCACTGCGCGAAAGCCAAGAAGACGAAGGTCGACATCAACACGGCCACGCGCGACCAGTTGTTGCTGGTGCCCGGCATGGACGCGGCGCTCGCCGACGCGATCGTCAAATATCGCGAGGACGCCGGCGGTTTTCTCGCGCTGACCGAGCTCAAGTCGGCGATGGGGCTGGACACGACGACCTACAAGCAACTGGCCAAGTCGCTGTCGGTCCCCTGACGGACCCCCCACCCCGACCCTCGCCAGCAACGGGGGAGGGAGAGCGATGGCCCTGGTGGGCGCTCGCGGTGGTGCTGACCGGGTGGTGCGCCGGGATCATGGCGGCCGTCCTGCTCAGTCCGCTGACGCCGTGGCTCGTGCTCGGCGCCACGTCGACGGCCTTCGTCGCGCTGGTCAATCGCCGTCTCGCCCTGGTTGCCGGGCTCTTTTTCGCCGCTGCAGTCATGGGCGCGGCTCGCGGCGCCATCGCATCGACTGTTCAGCTACCGCCAAGCCTCGCCGGTCAGGTCGTCGCCGTCTCCGGATCGGTCGACGACGACCCCGTCGATCACAGGGGCGCTCGGCGGCTCACGGTGCGACTCGACCACGTGCTGACCAGCGCTGGCGAGATTGCAAGCGGATTGCGGATCGAGGTGGCAGTCTACGGCGCGACGCCGGTCCACTACGGTGACCTGGTTCTGCTGAGCGGCGAGCTCCAGGCCCCGCCTCGCTTCGACCAGTTCGACTACCGCGCCTTTCTGGCCGAGCAGGGGATCGCCGGCGTCATGCCATCGGCGAGGCTGGTGCGAGTGACGTCGCATCCGGGCGACGCGCTGCATACGATGCTCTTCGGTCTGCGACACGCGGTGATCACCGCCATCGACCGGGCCTTGCCCGAGCCGCAGGCAGCCTTGCTGCTCGGCGTGGTCTTCGGTTACCGGGCCGCACTGCCGCGACTCCTCGAGCAACAGATGATCGCCAGCGGACTCATCCATATCGTCGTGATCTCGGGGCTGAAAGTAAGCCTGCTGGCGCGCATCACGCACCAGGCGATCCGCCGGCTGGCACCGAGTGCGGCGCCGCTGATCACCGTGGGCACGATGGTCGGGTACGCGCTGCTGGCTGGCGCGTCCGCCGCGGCGCTGCGCGCGGCGGCGATGGGGGTACTGGTCGTGATCGCCGGCCGGTTGCGGCGCGACAGCCACGTCTTTGTCTCGCTGGCATTGACGGGCGCCCTCATGCTCGGACTGAAGCCGGGCCTGGCGCACGACGTGAGCTTTCAACTCTCGTTTGCGGGGACCGCGGGTATTGCGGCGATGACTGACGGCATCGCCGCGCGCCTTGGCTGGATACCCGCGATCCTGCGCGATCCGTTCGCGGCGACCATCGCGGCTGAAGCCGCGACCTGGCCGCTGATGCTGGCCAACTTTCATCAACTCTCGATCGTGGCGCCGGCGGCGAACGCTCTCGTCTTGCCGCTGCTGCCGGCGATCATCGTTCTGGGCGGCGGCGGGACGTTGCTCGCCGCCGGGCTGGCGGCCGGCGGTTGGCCGGTCATGCAGTCGCTGAGCTCGATTATCAGCTGGCCGGCGCTGCAAGCATCCGGAGGGATCGCCAGCTGGTTCCGAATCGTGATCGAGTCCACGGGAGGCCTGCCAGTGGCGGCCATCGTCACTCCCTACTTTCCGCCTCGATGGCTGGCCGCGGCCGCGATCCTCAACGGCGGCGCGCTCGCGGGCATCAGGCTGCGCCAATTCTTCTGGCGACGAAAAGTATGGGCCGGGCTGGGAGCGGCGTGCCTGATCGCGGTTGCCCTGCTGTTGGTCCGGCCGGATGGACGGGTGCACGTCTACGCGCTCGACGTCGGCACGGGTTCAGCCGTCCTGGTGCGCACCGCCAACGGTCACCAAGTCCTCATCGACGCCGGCCCCGACAATGACAGGCTGGCCCAGGCGCTCGGGCGTGCCCTGCCACCGACGGCCCGCACTATCGACTGCTGGCTGATCACCGGGGGTCGGCGCGAGAACATTGGGGCTGCGGCCGCGGTGCTGGGCCGCTTCCAAATCGGCTCGATGATGGTTGTCGATCCTGATCCCTGGAGCGCGACGCTTCGCGCCCTGGTGCAACAGGCGCAAACCGCCGGTATCCCGGTTTCCGAGAATCAACCCGTCGCGCTGGACGGTGTCACCATGAGCCTGGCGAGTGATGGACGCAGCTGGCTGATTGCCGACGGGGATGCGGTCCTCGCCGTGGTCCCACCGCAGACCAACTGGCAGTCGCTGCCAGCGGGCGTTAAGGGCGCGATCTTCACCGCCGGCGGACCCACCGAGTGGCAGGGACCGGGTCACGGTTTCAGCGTGATCCAGGTGGCGTCGAACAGCCGGCAGGGGCTGCCGGTCAGGTCCGTGCTGCAGGCGCTCGCCGGCGCGGATCTCTACCGCACCGACCGGCTGGGCACCGTTGAACTGATCGAAGCCGAAGGTGGTTTCAGTTCTCCGCCGTGATCAGCCAGCCGCAAAACTGGTCTGGGCGAGCAATTGATGTCGGCGTCCGCCGATCCTTTGGTCCCCGTGCCGCATGTGTGTGAGGCGCTGTTGCTCGACGAACCCGAGCGAGAGCAGAACGTCCAGATAGGCGCTTTCAGAAGGCAGTAACAGGGTCTGTTCTGGCGAGGAGGCCACCATGGCATCCTGGATCAGATCCCGAACGGTTTCTGGGCTTGCGGCGGCACCCGGGCCGATGAGACGGTCTTGCACGAAGAGAAAGCCGCTCAGGCGCCCCGCGGTGTGTCGAGTCACGAGCCGCGAACCAAGGTGGCCAGCCATCAGCATCTCGATGAGGCTGGAACGATCGCCCCCAAAGATTTCGGAATCGAGCTCGAGCACTTGATCCTTGGTTGCGGAAGCCACTGGGCCGACGGCTGGGGTTAGTTGCTCGTGCATCGGCGCGCGTGCAAGCCGGACCGTCGATCCAACCGGTTGAAACCCGAGTCGCTCATAGATCGGGCGCCCAAGCTTCGAAGCGTCGAGCGCGACGGTACGGCATCCTTTGGCATACGACCATTTCACGAGGTGCTCGGAGAGCCGGGTCGCATGGCCGCGACCTCGAACCGCCGGGTGCGTTCCGACGAGTCCCATCCAGGAGAAGCTCCCGTAAGCAAGACACCCACCCACCGCAACGATCCGACCATCTTCTTCGATCACAAACCAGCCGTCAGGCTGCACCTTCGTGTACAGCTCGAGTTCGTTTCGACGTGAAGGCGAACCGAAAGCCAGCGTCAGGAGCTGATCGACCCGCGTCAGCTCGGAGTCCGTTCCTCGCATGAGCCGAAGCATCAGCTACGTGGCACCAAGGGCATAGGCTCCTTCCTTATCCTGCGAACAATCGTTCGATGCGACCTAGATGATTCTTTACCGGGCGTAAGCGAGCTGAGTCTCGGCCGTTCTAGAAGGCGACTACCCCGCAAGGAGGACGCATCGTGCGAATTAAAGCGATCGTACTG
>DATBYU010000152.1:0-9440 GCA_036513555.1 Candidatus Dormiibacterota bacterium
GTGGGAAGCGGCCTGCTCGGAGCGCTGCTGCTCTTGCAGCTCGGTACGGGCGGCGGCAGCTTCTCCGGACGGACGGGGTACTTCCTAGGCCCCGACACCTACTGGAGCAACGAGTCGATCAACGGCTGGCTGAGCCGGCTCGGGATCGACTCAACCTGGACCCATGCACCCCTTCCCGGTTTCCCAGTCGAAGCCGCGATGCTGACCATGGTGCTGCTGCTGACCGTGGTCACCGTGGTGGTGCTGCTTCGGGCTCCAGACCACCCCTGGGATGGCGCGCTCGCGTTGAGCCTCTCGCTGGGCGTCGTCTGCGCGCCGAAGAACTCTCTCTGGAATTACACGCCGCTCTTGCTCGCGATCACCTTTGTCTTGATGCGGCTGGCTGGAAGGTGGTGGCTGGCGGCCGTCGGCGTCCTCGGCTGGCTCCTCATCGAACTGCAGGCGCAGCTCGACGGTGCCCGGGCGACGATCTACCAGGCCAGCCCGGGGCTGGCCTGGTTCTCGTCAGTTGGTCTCTACGGCGCCTTCATCCTCGGAGGACTATGCGCCTACGTCCTGCTTCGACCCGGACTAGCGGCCGACGGGCACCGCTTGCGGAGCCGGGGCTAGGCCGAGCTGGCGAAGCATCCCAAGCTGGTCCGAAACACCCCAGTGCTCGGTCAGTTTTCCGTTGACGACCTTGACGAAGTGCGCCTCCGCCCAGGTCGCATGCTTGCCGGTGGCAGCCATCCCAAAGATTTCGCCCTTGTGCGTGCCGCTCACCGTCACATAGCTGGCCACAAAGTCGCCTTCGCCGATCTGGTGATCGATCTTGTACTTGATGTCCGGAAATCCCTTGCGCAGGGCCGAAGCGATCGCCTTGATTCCGTCACGGCCCTGGGGAACGCCTGGCGGAGGCGTCATGTGCTCGATGATGTTCGGCGCGCAGATCTCGTCGACGACATCAAGTCGTCCCTGCTCGAACACCTCGACCGGGATGCGCCGCGAAATCGCCTTGTTCTGTTCTACCGACATATCTGATGTCTCCTTAGTCCGGCTCCATATTGGGAAGTCGTGACTGATTGAGGTACGACTTTCTTAGGACCAGGCTCAGGCGCGACCCGGAGGATGGGAGGGACGTCAGGGCGTCCCGACATGCCTTACCCAGTTGTATACCCATCTATGACCATGTTCACCCTGCGTTTAGGGGGCGACGCCACGCCGTCGGCCTTAGGCCGTGCCTTTCACGGGGCCTTCCGCGACCTTCTCCGTCACCTTGTACTCGAGATACATCCCTAGCATCAGGCGTGTCTGCGCTTCGAGCGCGGGCAGCACGCTGAAGATCAGACCAACGATGGGATAGAGGCCGAGCTGCAGATACGCCCACATTTGATGGAAGAAGCCCCAGTGCGGTGGCATCGGCGGATTGATGCGCCGCTCGACCAGGATCAGCGCGGCGATGTTGAGGAAGGCGATGTTGATCAGGATGAAGGCGTACAGCGCCAGCCGGTCGGCGGCCGGCGTCAGGTTCCAATCCTCCTGCAGCAGCCGTGGCATCGCGGCGCCAAACAGGAGCAGGATGGGCAACGTCGCCCAGGTGAGGTGATTGAAGATCATGTAGCCGTAGCGCCGCATCCGCAGCCAAAGCGGCATCTCAGGATGGCGGAGCAGGCGGACCGTGACATAGGGCACGTCGCTAACCCCCCAGGCCCAGCGCTTGATCTGGTTGTACTGATTGGCGTGGGTCTTCACCCGTTCCCAGGGTAGGCCGCGATCAGAGGCTTCCGGCGCATCACCGTAGATGGGAAGAAAGACCGGGACCATCTTCAGCCGTCCGCTGGTGGCGAAGAATGACTTCCAGTAAAAACGCGAATCCTCGGGGATGACGTCGTCGTCCCAGTAGTCGGCCTTGATCACCAACTCCAGCGACATCGAATAGCTGCTGAAGGCGACCAGGCGGTCGGGACGCGAGGAGAGGAACATCTGCCACTGCGTGCAGGCGCTGGCCATGATGCGCACCGCGAAGGGCACCCGCCAGAGGTTGTTGTGGAACATCGGGATCGGCTGAAACACGCACTCGAGCCGCTTCGGGTCCTGGACGTAGTGGTATGTCACGTAAGCGAAGTACTGGGGGTGGACGCGAAAATCCGAATCCAGGTCGGTGACGATCACGTCCCCGGCATTGAGGTGCATCGCTTCAAGCTCCCGCCGCAGGACGGGCCCGCCGTACGCCATTGCCGCCGACTTGCCCACCACGATGCCGGGAAGCAGCGGGTCCTTGATATGGAGGAAGGCGCGCAGCCGGCTACCGAACTCCGCCTGCAGACGGCCGACGTTCTCCCAGCCCGCTCGGTCGCTCTCGCGAGTAATGATCGCCACCACCTTGTTCTCGGCCGGGTAGTCGGCGTCGGCGATCGCCCGGATTGTCTCCCGCAGGATCTCGTACGGCTCGGTGTAGGTGGGGATCAGGACGGCGTGGACAATGCGGCGCGGATCGGGTATGCCGGGACCGACCGTTAGCGCCAGGCAGCGCTGCCACCAATCCTCGAGCATCGCCCGCTTCATCTGTCGGTAGGTGCTTCGAATGCCGATGACAACCGTCCCCGTCCGGATGAACCAATAGATGTCGATCACGAAGATCGCGGCCGCGATGTAGGGGGCGAAGATAAAGGACGCCACCACCGGGGCGATCAAAATGGTCCAGGTCAGAGCGCCCGGAGCCACCTCCAGGACGCGCTGGACGCGTCGCTGGCCCCTACTCAGGGATGCAGTCTTTGCCACCTCTTCCTACCCTAGTGCAACGCGTCCGGAAAGCCTTGATTGTAGATGGCGCCGTCCGGCCGCCAAACTGGTATTCGTATTGGGCTAAAGTGGCAAACGGCCCCTCTTGGCGTTATACTGGGGGCCGGGTTAGACGGGCGGATCGTGTCGCCTGTCCGACGCTCCGCCGAAGGGGTGGCAAGCTGTCGGCCCACCTGTGAAAGCCAGGCCCAATCTTATGCGCCACAAGGAGCGCCATTGACCTTACGGTTACCGCCTGTTGCCGCGGGGTCGCCGTTCGCCCATCGGGCCCCCGACGTGACCGCTATCCGGCTCACGGTCTGCGCCGCACCGCAGAGCCAGGCCGAGACTCTTCTCTCCCACCTGGGCCAGGAGGCGGTCATCGGCTTGCTCACGGAAGCCACCGAGGGTGATGGCTACGTCGACCTCAAGGACGCGCCGGTGCGCTTCACGCTGAACCTGCAAAAGCGAACCGAGACCCGTATCGAGCGCTTCGGGCTGGTCGGCCAGCTCTTCGGCCTTCCCGGCCGCGACCTGGCCTACGTCATCGAGCGCGTTCAGCCCGATCCTGACCCGACGAAGGATGCCGGCGATGTGCTGACGATCGAGGTGTCGGAGGTGGTGATGGAGGCCGCTACCTACGTACCCGAAGAGGACTGGGTGCGGCGTCAGTTGACCGCCCTCGACGAGGCGGCGCAGCTACCCCTCGTGCTGGCCGGCCAGGCCTTCGCCAACCACGAGCGCCAGTGGCTCACCTGGCAGGCCGAGCAGGATGCCCGCCCCTACGAGGTCGAGACCGAGGGCGTCATCTGCAGCAAGTGTGAAAACCTCCAGGTCAACGGCGCCAAGTGCACCGTGTGCGGGGCGACCAACGGCGATCGGAGCGCCGGCGCGATGATCGTCCTCAGCCGCCGCGGCGGGTTCAAGGAAGGCGACCGCGTCGTCATCCGCACCGCCCATGGAGCGGAGCGCGAGGGCACCTTGATCCGGGGCGAAGGCGGCGGCCGGCGCTGGCTGGTCAAGCTCCGCGAGGAAGGCACGCTGGGGCCGGGCACGATTCGCCCGCAACCGATCACGGCCGTCGTCGAGGTCCAGCAACGGACCCTGAACGGGTTCCCCGCCGGTGACATCAGCCTGCGGCGGGTGGCCGCACTGCTGATCGCGCCCGACGAGGTGCTGCCCCCGGGCATGGGCGACCTGCAGCCATTCGACGAACGCCTCAACCCCAGCCAGCAGCAAGCCGTTCGAAGCGCGGTCAACCTCTTCCCGGGCAGCATGCAGCTGGTGCAGGGCCCGCCCGGAACCGGCAAGACGACCTCGATCGTCGAGACCGTGCGCCAGCTGGTCGCGCGCGACCCGAATGTCCGAATCCTGATGACGTCGCATGCCAATACCGCGGTGGACAACGCGCAGGAGCGGCTACAGGGCCTGGACTCGTTGCGAATGGTGCGAATCGCCGAACCTGAGAAGGTCGACCCCAAGTTCCGTTCCAGCATTGTCGAAGCGGACGACCCGAGAGTACGCAATGCACACGTCGTCTTCGGAACGGTCAACCGCATCGCGCTCGCCGCCAAGGAAGCCGAGATGTTCGACTGGCTGATCCTCGACGAGGCGAACAAGGTGCGCTTTACCGAGACGCTGCCGCTTCTCCGGCTGGCGCCGCGCTGGCTACTGGTCGGTGACCACCGTCAGCTTCCGCCCGTCCTCGACGAGAGCGCCGCGGCCTTTCCCGTCGACGACGACGAAGCCAAATCGCTGGTGCGCGATGCCAGCTTCTTCGAGTTGAGCTGGGCGGTCCTCCCCGAGACCAACGTGGTCATGCTCGACGAGCAGTACCGGATGGCGGCCCCCATCGGCAGCTATGTGTCGGTTGCCTCCTATGACGGCCGGCTCCGTAACTCGCCCGAGATGGCCGCGCTGCGTTCGCCGCTGCCCTGGCCCTTCAATCGCAACCTCACGTGGCTGACGATTCGTGGCCGGGAAAAGAAGGGCGGGTCCGGAAGCATTTCGAACCGCGCCGAGATCGAGGCCGTTGGTCGGGTGGTACGCCACCTGCAGCGGCTCGGGCTCGAGCAGCTACGGGTCGCCGTTATCGCCATGTACCAGGACCAGGTCACCCAGCTGCGCCGTGAGTTGCGCATGGTGGCACTGCCGGGCCTCGCCGTTGACACCGTGGACGCCTTCGAGGGCGAGGAGGCCGACGTCGTCATCCTGAGCCTGGTCCGCAGCAACGAGGCCGAGCGGATCGGGTTTCTGAAGAAGGCGCAGCGGCTCAACGTCGCCATATCGCGCGCCAAGCAGCTGCTTGTGGTTGTCGGCGATATCGAGACGATGACGGGCCGCGAAGGGCAGGACCTCTACCGGCCGTTGCTGGAGCACGTCGAACGCGAGGGGCGGGTCGCCGGCATCGGCGCCCTGCACGCGATGGATGCGGCCGCCGGTGGTCGACGGGGCGACCGTCGCCGCCAGCGTCCGGGTGCGCCGGTCGGACGACCGCGACGGCGGCGGCGCGGATTCACGCCGCGTCCGGTTACGCCGGGAGCGCCTGTGGCCGCCAATGGCACGCCGACGCCCGACGCGCCGCCCGCCGACAGTGCGACGGGCCCGCCGCGGAAGTTCCGGCGTCGCCGCGGCCGCCGCCGGAGCTCCTTCTCGCCGGCCAACGGCACGGCTCAGGGCGAGGCCTCGCCCGACGGTGGATCCTCCCCGCCCCAGGCTGCGAGCCAGGCGGTCGAACGGGAACCCGCCGCCCAGGCTATCGAGCGCGGCAGCTGACGGTTCGCAAGGCAGCACCGCCGATGGCTCCGGCGCGGGTCCAGCCTTATCTCGACCTCGCGGACTGGCGGCGCCGCGTGGGAGACCTCTATCGCCTCTCCGGCCCCGACGCCCTCACGCGATTCCGGCACGGCCGTGACGAACTGTTTCGGACGCATCCTCAATCGCCTCTGAACGAGGAGGGACGGTTGCGTTTCAACGGACTGCGGTACTTCGACCACGACCCGGGATACCGGCTCCGAACGCGCGTGGAGTCCGCCGACGCCGGCGATCCGCTCGAGATCGACACCGGTGGCGAGGATGGGATCATCAAGTACCGGCGAGCCGGCTGGTTGCGGTTCCAGCTCGGGGGCGAGGACTGCCGGCTGACTGTCTTCAGCCTGATTGGGTATGGCGGCGGCCTCTTTCTCCCGTTTCGCGACGCCACCTCGGGCAACGAGACCTATGGGGGCGGGCGTTACCTCTTCGACACGGTCAAGAACACCGATGGCCATGCGCTCGAGCTGACGGCTGGCTCGCCCGACGTCACGATCGATTTCAACTTCGCCTACAACCCGTCGTGCGTCTACGACGCGCGCTGGGCCTGTCCGCTGGCGCCGCGGGAGAACTGGCTGACGGTCCCGGTCCGCGCGGGCGAGAAACTCTTTATCACTCCGCCCGGCGAAAGCTCGCGGTGAGGTGCGGCGCCAACGGGGCGCCTTCCATCCCCATCTTCAGTTCGTAGCGAAGGGTCTCGCCGTCCATCCAGAGCGATCGGCTGATCGAGGTCACGGGTTTGGCGGTGGGTGTGCGCCCGACGCTGGCGCACTCCACATCGATGCGCTGGCCGTCGACCCGGCCGAGGGAGATTTCCGCGTATCCAATCGGCTGCGCGATCACGAACTCCACGCGGCCATCACCGACCAGCCGGAGGTAGCCGGCCTCGCCGTGCATCGGCTGGCCGGTGTCGATCGACTCCGTCCGCTGCGCGTAGATCAGGAACGGCTTGCCGTTATGGCTGAAACGGATTTCTTCCCGATATCGAAAAGGCTTGATGCTTGGGTACTTGCCCTCGCCCTCACCGCGCCAGGTGCCCAACAGAAAGGCGACGGGCGTGAGCGCCGGATTCAGCTCGGTGGCGAGCATGGGCTTCATGTTAGAGGCTGAAAATGCCCTCGGCAGGACTCGAACCTGCGACGCCCGCCTTAGGACGGCGGCGCTCTGGTCCCCTGAGCTACGAGGGCATGCTCCCGGCGGCGCGCCAATGAGAGGTTATCATTGACATTCGCCGATCGGGGCGTAGCTCAGCCAGGTTAGAGTGCACGGTTCGGGACCGTGAGGTCGGTGGTTCAAATCCACTCGCCCCGACTCCCAGCAGGATCCTGCCGCACTTTGCTGTTCGAACAAGCAGGAGCGATGGAGATGACTGGCCGAACCTTCTTCGCCATGCTGATCTTCGCGGGCATGATTGGGGCCGTGATGTGGTTCTTCGTCCTGCCCGCCATGACCACCTACCGCCCAGCCCTGCCCTGATCAGGCGACGGTCAGCAGGATGATGCCGACGATGATCGCAAGCGCGCCGGCAACGCGGATCCAGGCGCCGCGGCGCTCGCCCAGCCGCCAAATGCCCCAGGCCGTGACCAACACGATCGCGGATTCGCGGAGGGGCGCGATGACGGCGAGCGGCGCCACGCTCAACGCGAACAGGATCATGAAGTACGCGGCGGTCATGAGCACGCCGACCGTTACCGACATCTTCGGCTCGTCGCTGAGGCGCGATCCGGGAACGCGGCGGATGGTCGTATACGCGATCAGGAAGATCGCCCCGAAGAGCCAGAGCAGCCATCCGTAGATCCACGGTGGACCCAAGCGGACACCGATGCGATCCAGTGAGGTGTACGCCGCGATCATCACTCCCGTAAGCAGCGCGGGCCACAGCGCCGAGCCTGCCGTCGCGGGTCGCCGAACCGCCCAGATCCCCGCAAGCAGGGCGAGGACGCCGAGGCCCGCGGACAGATGCAATCGTTCGCCGAACAGCAGCAGGCCGACCAGCACCGCCAGCAGCGGCGCGGTACCACGGGCGATCGGGTAGACGACAGAGAGTTCGCCCCGCTGGTACGCGGTTGAGAGCGAGATGAAGTAGATCAGCTCCAGGAATGCCGAGGCGAGCGCGAGAAGCCAGCCTGCCAGTGGTAGCGCGGGGCGGCCTGCCACGATCCAGGCGACCGCCACCGGAGGCAACGAGACGACTGTTCCCCAGGTCACTGCCCTCGTGGCCAGCGACAACGGATTCTCGGAGGCCTTCAGGAGCGCGTTCCAGGCGGCGTGGAAAACCGCCGCCAGCAGGACCAGCGGCAGGACGGCCAATGGCACGATACTCTTGATATCAGGTATGGCTCAGAAGACGGCGCGCAAACGGGCCTCCACCCGGCCCTCCCCCAGAGGGGGAGGTGAATCCCTCAAGGCGCCGCGGGCCATCTGGCGGGGCACGATCTCGTTCGGCATGGTGAGCATCCCGGTCAACCTCTACACGGCCACCGAGTCGCACGACGTGCATTTTCACCTCCTCCACAAGCGCGATGGCGTTCGCTTGAAGAATGTCCGCTGGTGCCCCAAGGATGAAAGGGCCGTCCCCTGGGACGACGTCGTGCGTGGCTTCGAGTACGCAAAGGGGCGCTATCTGCCGGTCAGTGACGAGGATCTCGAGCACCTCCCGGTAAAGACCGTGCACACGGTCGACATTTCCGACTTCGTCAAGCTCGAGGAGGTCGACCCGATCTACTTCGACAAGGCCTACTACCTTGCGCCGGAGGAGGCGGGGATCAAGGCCTTTGCCTTATTGCGCGAGGCTTTAGAGCAGACGGGACGCGCCGCGGTGGCCAAAGTCGCCATCCGCGACAAGGAGAACCTCTGTCTCGTGCGGCCCTATCAGGATGTGCTGACGATGGAGACGATGCTCTATGCCAATGAGATCCGGTCAAGCAAGGACATCGCGGTCGATGGTGCCGAGGTGTCGCCGAAAGAACTGCAGATGGCGGTCTCGTTGATCGAGAACCTGAGCGACAGCTTCGACCCGCAGCGCTACCACGACGAATACCAGGCTGCGCTGAAGCAGCTGATCGATGCCAAGGTCGAAGGCGCGCCGCTGCCGGCGCCGCCAACACAGCAAGGCGACAAGGTGGTCGACTTGATGGAGGCCCTGCGCGCCAGCGTCGAGGCGACAAGGAAGAGGTCCTCAGGCCAGACCAATGGCAAAGCACCCGCAACCCGTACTCGGACGATTTCGTCACGCCGCCGAAAGAGCGCCTGAAGGCTATTTCCGGGCGTGCCCGCGATCAGGGCCAGAAGAGGTGGCCGAGCAGCATCCCGATCACGACCGCCACGACGTAGCTGAACCGCGGATAGGCACGCATGAGCGAACGGATCAGGTTGGTGAGGGGCGCCTGCCCTTTCCCCAACGAAATCGTCTCATTGAGCATCAGGATGAAGACGACGCCCACGAAGACGGTGGCGAGCAGCGAAAGGACTGCGCCGGGACTAATTTGCAGCACGTCGATCGATCAGCTCGCGGAGCTTGCGCGGGGCGGGCGCGAGGATTCCCCGGGCCGGCCCCCAAAGAAAGTGGCCGAGCACGATTCCCACCAGGATGGCAGCCACGAAGGCCAGGCCAGGAAAATCATGCACGGCTTCGCGGAAGTAGTCGGTAATCGTCTTGTTGCCGGTAAAGAGGGCCCAGGTTTCGAAGACAAGGAGGAGGAAGATCGCGCCGACGACGGCGGTGACTAGAAGGGAGACGAGGTTGGCCCGGTTGAGGATCAACCCTTCCAGTCGACGAGGAACTCCTTTTCTTTCTCCTCCACCTTGGCACCGATCATCGGGTGGAGTTCGATGGCCGGCGAGTACTTACTGGCCGCGACCGTCCGTCC
>DATBYU010000153.1:0-9494 GCA_036513555.1 Candidatus Dormiibacterota bacterium
GGCGCGGCGCTGCCCGTCAACGTCATGGTCATGGACGGCGTACCATCCAATGATCGCCTGACCGAGCTCGGTGTGTCACGCATCAGCTACGGCCCGCTTCCTTACATCCGCGCAATGAGTGGGCTCCAACAGGAAGCGAGGGAGGTTCTGTCCTCAACGCCGCACTTGACGCAAACAAACGTGCCGCCTTCGGAGCAGCCCTGAAGCCCAGTCCGGAAATTCGATCGTAGATCCATGGATCCAGGCATTGGCCGGCGAAGGTTCGTGGCGCCGGCCATCAGACCGCAATGGCTAGGCGCTTCACCATGGCTGACTTCGACGCCCACCCGCTCCTGACAACCGACACGGTGGCAGTATGGGATGTCGCATGCGCGGGCACATGCAGGCACAAGAGCGCCGAGGAACGCGTTACCGCGACGCACCTGGTGTTCCCCTATCGCGGGGTCTACGTGCACCATGTAGGCCGCGCAGAGACCGTGGCGGAGGCCAACCAGGTCGTCTTCTTCAATGAAGATGAACCCTACCGGATTAGCCATCCTCTCGAAGGCGGTGATTCCAGCTTGTCGATCGGGATCGGCGCGGCGGCGCTGTTGGAGTTGGTGCCTGACGATTATCTCCTCGCGCAGGGTCGAGCGATGTTCAATCGGCCGCGCTTGCGAATTGATGCGCGCACCCAGGCGCTCATGGCGCTGCTGCGTCACAGTCTAGATCGCGATGTCATCGAGACCCTCGAAGCCGAGACCCTGGCCCTTATACTGGTGCGGCGCGCCTTGGGCGAGCGCACCTCGCACGCCGCGGCCGGCAGTGTCGGGCGCCAGAAACTGGTGGATCGCGCCAAACTTGTGCTCTCGTCCGATCTGGGACGTCGCCGGACCCTGGCGGACATCGCCGGCGACGTGGGCGTCTCGCCGGTTTATCTCACCCAAGTTTTTCAACGGGTTGAGGGTCTACCGCTTTACCGCTACCAGCTGCAACTGCGGCTGGCTCGAGCGCTCGACTTGCTTGGCGATGATTCTGATTTGACTGGTCTGGCGCTCGACCTCGGGTTTTCCAGCTACAGCCACTTCAGCACCGCGTTCAAAGGAGCCTACGGCCAGACACCATTCGAGTTTCAGCGCTCCGCCCAGGTCCGTTGAAGCGGCCCGGCGATCGGCACAAGTCGCTAAAGATTCTGGTAGAGCCGCTGATCGCTGTTGGGCTTTCCTAGCCCCAACCGAAATAGTCCTGTAGTGGAGATTGGACATGTTCCGAAGCATCGAGACCGCCTCGGGCCGTATCAGCTATGCCGAGACGGGGGCCGGGCCAGTGGCGCTGTTCGTCCATGGGGTGTTGCTGAACAAGCATCTCTGGCGTCACCAACTGGCCGGACTGTCCGACATTCGTCGCTGCATTGCCGTCGATCTGTTGGCGCATGGGGATACAGAGATCGAGCGAAATCAAGACGTCTCGGTGACGGCCAACGCTAACATGCTAACAGAGGTGCTCGACGCTCTGCAGATCGATCAGATCGACCTGGTCGGTAACGACAGCGGCGGAGGCATTGCTCAGATCTTCGCGGCGCTCAATCCCGAGCGGGTGCGGACGTTGACCCTCACCAACTGCGACACCCATGACAACTGGCCGCCGGAGGCATTCCAACCATTCGTGGATATGGTCAAAGCCGGCGGCCTGCGCGACACGTTGGACGCGATGCTCGCCGACAAGACGATCTTTCGTTCACCCGGCGCGCTTGGGCCGGCTTATGAGCAGCCCGAGACTGTCACAGACGAAGACATCGAGACTTATCTCCGCCCCCTGGTGCGGAGCGAACAGCGTACACGCGACCTGCAACGTTTCGTCGTGGCTTTCGACAACAAGCACACGCGACTGATCGAACCTCAGCTCCGCAAGTTGCAGGCTCCAACCCTCATCGTCTGGGGTACGGATGACGTCTACTTCCCGGTGAAGTGGGCGCATTGGCTCGCTGAGACGATCCCCGGAGCGAAGCCGCCGGTCGAGTTGGCGGGTGCGCGGATTTTCTTCCCCGAGGAGCGGGCGGAGGCCTTCAACCAACTGCTGCGCGACCACCTGCTCGCGACATAGAGCGACTCCGTCCGATGTACGCCTCGGTACGGCGGACAGCATGTGAGCTATCAGAGACCTGCCTGGACCGTGAGGGAAGGGCAAGGCGTGTGATTTCAGGGGCGCGGCGGCAGTTCGGCAGGCCCGCTTTGCACCTGAAAGGATCGATGCTGCGCTGCGGACTGGCGTACTCGCAGCGAGTCGCGCAATACGCATTAACCGTCTCGACGCGCTCCGCCAGGCGTGGCTGCAGCCGGATTCTTTCTCATTTCGATCCACGAAAGTGCCACCCTATCGATAGATAGGGCTTGACAGGCTATCAGCCGAAAATCTATGTATCGGTTATCAACCTATCGATAGATAGCCTGTCCACCTCGATCTGATCGATGAACAAGCAAGGGCAAAATGGACAATATCTTCACCGAAGTCGAGGTCCGGAAGCTCTCCGCCCCGCGGCCGAGCAAGCCCGGCGTCAAGGCGTGGGCCGGTTCGCTTGTCGCGTTGGGTCTCATCGCGGCCGGCGTCATCGCGGGCCCACGCCTCCTGGCACCATCCGCCGACCAAGCCGCAATCGTAGCTCCACCGGTCGTGACCGTCAGCGCGCCGATTCAACAAGACGTCGATACCAGGCTCCAATTTCTGGGTCAGTTCTCAGCCGTCGATCAGGTCGAGTTGCGAGCACAGGTCGGCGGCACCCTGACACAGATCGGCTTCAAGGACGGTGACGTCGTCCATAAAGGCGACCTGCTGTTCACGATCGACCCGACGCCCTATCAGATCAAATTGAGCGAGGCTACGGCGCAGCTCGAAAGCGCCCGTGCGCGGCTTGACTTCGCGAACCGCGAGGCTTTCCGAGCCGATACGATGAAGCAAACAGGCTACGGCAGCGTCGAAACCGCCGACCAGCGAGCGGCCGATCGGCGCGCCGCCCAAGCGGCGGGCGACAACGCCGAGGCACTCGTTCGCGACGCGCAGTTCGATCTGGATCACACCCGCATCACCGCGCCCTTTACCGGCCGCATCGGCACCCATCTCGTCTCGGTAGGCAATCTGATCGCCGGCAGCCGGGCCGCCAGCAGCCCGACCACCTTGCTCGCCACGCTCGTCTCGATCGACCCGATCTATCTTAACTTCGATATGAGCGAGGCCGACTACATGAAGTTCCAGCGGGAGCGGCAGTCACAGACCGGCCCGCTTGCCGACAAGGTGAAGGTGGCGCTTATCGACGAGACCGGCTTCAGTCGCCAAGGCACGCTCGACTTCGTCGACAACAGGCTCGATCGGTCGAGCGGCACGATCCATGCCCGCGCCACCATCCCCAACAGCGATCTGCTTCTGACGCCGGGCGGCTTCGCCCGTGTCCGTCTCGCGGTTGCGCCGCCGGTGCCGGCGCTGCTCGTGCCGGATGCGTCCGTGCTACCCGATCAGTCGGAGCACATCGTGCTGACGGTCGGGGCGGACAATGTGGTGACGCCGAAGCGGGTCCAGGTCGGCGATCTCCGCGACGGTCTCCGGGTCATCCGCGCGGGCCTGACGCCCTCGGACCAAGTGATCATCGGCGGCCTTCCGGCGGCCCGGCCGGGTTCGAAAGTCTCGCCAGAAACCGGGGCGATCCACTTCGCGGCCGATCAAAGCCGGAACTGAGGCGAGCCATGAAACTCTCTCACTTTTTCATTGACCACCCGCGGTTCGCCGCGGTGGTCAATATCTTCATTATGGTGTTCGGTTTGGCCGCGGCGTCGTTCCTGCCGGTCGCCCAATACCCGAACATCGTCCCGCCAACCGTCCAGATCACGGCCTCTTACCCCGGCGCTTCGGCCGACACGGTAGCCCGCACCGTCGCGACGCCGCTCGAACAAGCCATCAATGGCGTCGAGAACATGGATTACATCAGCAGCCAATCGACGGGTAATGGCCAGCTCAACATCACGGTGATCTTCAAGATCGGCACCGACATCAACACGGCGCTTATGCTGACGCACAACCGCGTGCAGGACACGCTGTCCCGGCTGCCGCAGGAAGTCCAACTCCAAGGGGTGCAGGTCAAGAAGACGATCCCAGCCCTGCTCCTGGGCGTCCATCCGTATTCGCCGGACGGATCCCGCAGCGCCGAGTACATCTCCAACTATTTCATTCTTCACGTCAGAGACGAGATCGCGCGCCTGCCCGGCATGTCCGATTTCTGGATCCTGGGCGAGCGGCAATACGCCATGCGAATCTGGATCGACCCGGATAAGGCTGCCGCGAGCAAAATCAGCGCTGGCGATATCCTGGATGTCCTGCGCGCCCAAAACGCCCAGGTCTCGGCCGGCGCTCTCAACCAGCCGCCGGTCTTCAACGACACGGGCGGGGCCTACCAGATCAATGTTCGCGCGCTTGGGCGCCTCACCACGCCCGAGCAGTTCGGCGACATCATCGTGAAGTCGGACCCGCAGGGACGGGTCACCCGTATTCGCGACATCGGCCGCGTCGAGTTGGGCTCGGTGGACTACGGCTCTATCGCCTACGCGGATCGTTATGCGTCCGCCCCTTTCTGGGTCATCGCGACGCCGGGCGCGGATGTCGTTAAGGTGGAGCACGAGGTGTGGGACAAGATGGCGGAGCTCAAGAAGAGCTTCCCGCCCGGTCTCGATTACATCAACATCTACGACCCGACCACCTTCGTGAGCCAGTCCATCCACGAAGTGATCGTGACGATCGGCATCGCGATCCTCCTCGTGGTCGGCGTCGTCTACCTGTTCCTGCAAAGCTGGCGGGCAACGATCATCCCGGTGGTCGCCATCCCGGTATCTCTGGTCGGCGCCTTTTCGATCCTCGCCGCGCTCGGCATCTCGATCAACAACCTCTCGCTGTTCGGTCTCGTGCTGGCCGTAGGCATCGTGGTCGACGACGCGATCGTCGTGGTCGAGAACGTCGAGCGCAACATGGCGCTCGGCATGTCGCCTCGCGAGGCGGCGCATCACACGATGGATGAAGTGTCCGGCGCGCTGATCGCCATCGCGCTGACGCTGTGCGCCGTCTTCGTCCCGACGGCCTTCATCTCGGGCATTTCGGGCCTGTTCTTCACGCAGTTCGCGGCCACCATCGCCGCCTCGACGGTGATCTCCTGTTTCGTCTCGCTGACATTGAGCCCGGCGCTCAGCGCGGTCTTCCTGATGGCGCACCACGCCCATGCCGAACCGCGGGGCATCGGCCGAATCCTGCGGGGCGCCTTCGGCCGCTTCAATGCCGGTTTTGAGTGGATGTCCTCGAGCTACGGCAAGCTGACCGGCCGCGTCGTCCGGGCGAGCGCCATCGTCCTGGTCTTCTATGTCGGCCTGATCTCGCTCACGGGCATCCAGTTCGCGCGGATGCCGGCCGGCTTCATCCCGGATCAGGACATCGGCTACCTGGTTACGGTCATCCAGCTGCCGCCGGGCTCAAGCCTCGCTCGGACCGATGCCGTGGTGCGGGAAGTGAACGACATTATCCTAAAGACCCCGGGCATCGAGCACACCTCCCCGGTGACTGGGTTCGATGTGACGACCAGCACGGTTGCACCCAATGCGGCCACGATTTTCCTAGGCTTGCCCTCGTTGTACGGCAAGCACATTCCCGGGGTGAATGCCGCGACCATGCTGGCCGCCGTGCGTCAGCGCCTGGCCGGCATTAAGGATGCCTTCATCCTCGTGATCAACCCGCCCCCGGTCCAGGGTTTGGGTTCCGCCGGCGGCTTCAAGCTGATGGTCGAGGACCGTAACAATCTTGGTCCCCAAGCCCTCGCCAATGCAACGAATGCGCTGGTTACCGCGGCGAACAAGGATCCGGCCCTGGCGGGCGTCTTTACTCTCTACAGTGCCGGCTCGCCGTCGCTTTACGCCGACATCGACCGCGAGAAGGCCGAGAAGCTCGGGCTGACGCCGACGGACGTGTTCTCCACCCTCCAGCTTTATCTCGGCTCGCAGTATGTAAACGATTTCAACTATCTGGGCCGCACTTTCCAGGTTCTTGCCGAGGGCGATGAAGCCTACCGGCAGACCCCGGACCAGATCGCGCGTCTCAAGGTCCGTAACGCCAGCGGCGAGATGGTGCCGATCGGTTCGGTCGCGAGCTTCCACGACGAGACCGCTCCCTACCGCATCCCGCGCTACAACCTCTACCCCGCGGCCGACGTATTAGGCTCCGCAGCACCCGGGGTCGCCTCGGGCACGGCCATGGCGCGCATGGAGGTCCTTGCCAAGCAGGTGCTACCCGTCGGCTTCACCATCGAATGGACCGAGTTGTCCCATCAGCAGGAACAGCAGGGCATCCCGACCATCACGATCTTCGCAGCCTCCGCCCTCTTCGTCTTCCTCGTGCTGGTGGCGCAGTACGAGAGCTGGAAGCTGCCGCTGGCGATCGTGCTGATCGTGCCGATGTGCCTCTTGGCCTCGGCCACCGGACTGGACTTCAGGGGCATGCCGATCGACATCCTTGCCCAGATCGGCTTCGTGGTGCTGGTTGGCCTGGCCGCGAAAAACGCGATTCTCATCGTGGAGTTCGCAAGGCAACGGCAGGACCATGACGGCGATGAGCCCGAAGAAGCCGCGATAGCTGCTGCCCGGACCCGGCTCCGCCCCATTCTGATGACGTCCTTCGCCTTCATCCTCGGCGTTTTCCCGCTCGCCGTGGCGACCGGAGCAGGCTCGGAGATGCGGCAGTCCATCGGAACCGCTGTGTTCTTCGGGATGCTCGGCGTCACCGCCTTCGGTCTGCTGTTCACGCCGGCCTTCTACACTTTCATCCGCAACCTCGGCACCAGGAGAGCAGAACGAGTCGGAAGCTTCGATCAGGATCGGTGGGATGGCGCTGATCCTCAGCACCATCTGCCCGACCGCCTCGCATAATGTCCCGGCCGTGGTGCTCGCTGGCGAGGCCGACCTCGTTGAAAACGAGGGTGTGCTACACCGTGGGTTAGCGACCCGCATCCGTGGGGCGGGGGATCGTGACGTTGCCTGCCGCCGGCCACCTGTCACGGCGGCGAGCGCCGGCGGAGCTGGCTGCGGTACCTCGAAGGTTCTTGACGATTCCGCAGGCAGGAAAGCGGTCGTCAGCAACAATGCTAGCAGTCGTGGGTGCTGACTATGGGCAGCGAATCATGGCCTATTGCATTCATGCTCCGCTGACGGGTCTTTCGTATTCGTGGCCGGATGATGCGATTAAACTTCGCCGGCGTGAGCTGTTGCTGGTCCTTGTAGGAGCGTCTCGATAGCCGTGCACAACCATACGTCCGGCGCGATGCCGTCGTCTCCCGATGTGCTGGTCGCAACCCGCCACCATCAGATGTTTCCCGTGTTGGAAGCATCCGAGATCGGCCGCATCGCTCGGCTTGGGGAGCGCAGAACCTACGCGGCAGGCTCTGATATCTTTACCACAGGCGAAGTCGCTGTAGGCGCCTTTGTCCTGCTTTCGGGTCGGGTCGATATAACGCAGCGCAACCGCTACACTGAACCCGAATTGATCGTAACCCACGGTCCCGGCTCCTTCATGGGAGAGCTGGCGCAGCTGTCCGGGAGGCCGAGCCTGGTCGACGGCGTGGCAAGGGAGCCGGTTGAAGCGCTGGTTATTCCGCCGTCACGGCTGCGCGATCTTCTTGTCGAGGAGGCGGAACTCGGCGAACGGATCATGCGCGCCCTGATTCTGCGCCGCGTGCGTCTGCTGCGCAGCGGAGCCGGCGGTCCCGTAATCGTCGGCGGCGCGGACAACACAGATGTGCTGCGGCTGGAGGGCTTTCTCGAGCGCAATGGGCACCCGCACCAGCGGTTGGATCCGAATAGCGACCCGTGCGCGCGGGCCCTGATCGAGCGCTTTCAGGTCACGTCGCGGGAATTGCCGCTTGTCCTCTGCCCCAATGGGGCCATGCTGCGTAATCCGACCGAAGTGGAGCTGGCGCGCTGTATCGGGATGGTGGCGTCGCTCGATCCGGATCGGATCTATGATGTGGCAATCGTCGGCGCCGGGCCCGCGGGCCTGGCAGCGGCGGTCTATGCCGCGTCCGAGGGGCTGTCGACGCTTGTCCTGGACTGTCGGGCCTTTGGCGGACAGGCTGGTGCATCGGCGCGCATCGAAAACTATCTTGGCTTTCCGACCGGCATCACTGGCGCGGCCCTGATGGCGCGTGCCTACAACCAGGCGCAAAAATTCGGTGCGGAGATGGCGATCCCCGACGAGGTCGGCCGGCTAGATGTGCAGACCAATGCCGGCTGTTTCCGACTGACGCTGGCCAATGCTGAACAGGTTCGGTCTCGGTCCGTAGTCATCGCCAGCGGAGCCCGCTACCGTCGGCTGGGCGTTCAAAATCTGGCGTCGTTTGAGGGTTCGTCAGTGCACTACTGGGCATCGCCGCTGGAGGCCCAGCTGTGCGGCGGCCAGGAGGTGGCGCTGGTCGGCGCCGGAAATTCCGCCGGTCAGGCCGCCGTGTATCTGGCTGACAGGGTTGCGAAGGTCTGGATGATCGTCCGCGGCCACAACCTCAATGCGAGCATGTCGCGCTATCTGATCGAGCGCATCGCCGCGACCCCGAACATCGAAATCATGTACAACACGTCGGTGAGCGCCCTCGACGGCAGTGACGGAATGCTGCAAGCGGTTCGCTGCCGTTCCCATCTCTCCGGCGATGAGCGTACCTGCGCGATCCGGCACCTGTTCTTGTTCATCGGCGCGGATCCCAATACTGACTGGCTGGTCGGCTCCGGCATCGCACTCGACGACAAGGGCTTCATTCGCACCGGCGTTAATTTCCAAGGCTCACTCGAAACCAATCTGCCCGGCGTCTTCGCGATTGGCGACGTACGCTGCGGCTCGGTCAAGAGGGTCGCCGCCGCGGTGGGTGAAGGTGCGCAGGTCGTCGCGGCGTTGCATGCGTTTCTGGCGAAGACCGACGGCGGGGCCGTGCCAGCCCGGATCGGAGGACCTGATGATCGACGGATGCTCTCATGAGGCGGCCATTCGTGACGTAACGCCGAGCGCGCTCGGGTGCGAGGAGTGCCTCAAGATCGGCTCGCCTTGGGTGCATCTGCGCCTGTGTCGGACCTGTGGTCATGTCGGGTGCTGCGACGAGTCGCCGAACCGGCACGCGACGCGGCACTTCCGGGAGACACGGCACCCGGTCATCGAGGGTTACGACCCGCCCGAGGGCTGGGGCTGGTGCTATATCGACGAGGTCATGCTCGATCTGAGCGACCGTGCGACGCCGCATGACGGACCAATACCACGCTATTACTGAGCCGCTTGTTGCACATTCAAATGCGCGGTACGGCCGGGCTCTGTATTCCACGCATGTTGTCATGCGCGAGAGATATTGCGCGAATTTGGTTAGCCTGGCGCTCTGCGCTTGTCAGGCGGCAGACCATCCCGTCGAACGGCATGATCTTCTCAATCGGCAGGCAAGTGTCGACGGTCGCAAGAATGCGCTC
>DATBYU010000154.1:0-9320 GCA_036513555.1 Candidatus Dormiibacterota bacterium
AACACGACCATCGGTGCCGAGCGCATCGGGAACCCGTACCTGCGGATTCGCTAAGCCGTGCGCTGTGCGCTGATGAGCTCGGTTTCATAGTGAAGCGTGATCGAGCCGCCCAGACGGTCGATGGCGGTACCGATAGCATCAAGCAGCGCGGCCCGTTGCTGCGGCTCGAGCGCGATGTGATCGCTGTGCGTACCCAGCTGGTCGAGCCATTCGTCGCGCGAATGCCGCTGAGCCCACCCGTAGGTGCGGAACTGGCAGGGAGCAAATAGGTGAGTCGCCGTAATGGCGGCTATGTCGTCGGATCTGTCCGACCGCCATTTACCAGGCGGGACCGATTCCTTGGCGAGCCCTGGCGCGAATCGTACGTAAACCTCATTGAGGGCGGCCTGGGTCGGGGCGTCGTGCTGGCCACGATTCCAAAAGATCGCAAGCCTTCCCCCGGGCACCAGGACAGACGCCGCTCGTTGGGCGCCAAGCGAGGGATCGACCCAGTGCCAGGCCTGTCCCGACACTACGAGGTCGAACATTCGATGCGCCGGGTCCCAGGCCTCGAACGGTGCCACCTCCACCGGGATGCCGTGCGATCTGGCCACGCCGGCCATCCGCGAGTCCGGCTCGACCCCAAGGACGTCGCAGCCCCTGGCAAGGAATAGTCGTGCGACCTTGCCTGTTCCGCAACCAACGTCGAGCACTCGGGCCGGCTTGCTGGCCAGCAGTTCATCGACCAGCGCGGCAGGGTACGACGGGCGGGCCCGATCGTAGCGCTCGGCCTCTTCCCCGAAAGACTCCGCACGTCGGCGATTCTCGTGGTGTTTCGCTACCAGGTGGGTCCTGGCTGATATTGGCCGTAGATAAGGCAGAACTCGTTTCCCTCGGGGTCCGCCATGATTCGCCAGCTGTATCCATCTTCGTGGTAGTCGTTATAGGGGAGCCTCGTCCCTCCAAGTTCGATGATGCGTAAAGCCGCCGCATCGACGTCCTGGACGGCGACATCGAGATGCACCCGATTTTTCGTCGCCTTGGCCTCCGGGACTCGTTGAAAGCAGACCCGCGGTCCGTCCGGCGTTGCGGGAGCGAGATTCACGTATTGCGGTGGGTCGCCAAAACGGTCCTCAACTTCGACCCCCAACACGGCTCCCCAGAACGCTGCCAGCCGCTCCGGGTCATGACAATCGGTCTGAATCCAACCAATCTTGGCGATCGGGTCAGGCGGTCTTCTTCTCGCTGTAGAGGGCTTCGATCTGGGCACCGTACTTCTCCGCAATCCGCTTCCGCTTGACCTTCATTGTCGGGGTCAACTCGTCGCCGACGACGAAGTCGGCGTCGAGAATCGTCCACTTCTTGATTTGTTCCGGATGCGATAGGCCCTGGTTCACGTCGGCGACCGCTTCGTCGACCAGGCGTTTGGCCCTTGGGTCGTTTGGGCCGTTCTTGGTTTCCGCTTCGTCCGGGTCGAGCGTAATCAGGGCGGCCACGAATGGACGTCGATCGCCGAGCACGACCGCTTGCGCGATGCCGCGGTGGTCGCGAAGGCCGGTTTCCATCGCACCCGGCGCGACGTATTTTCCGCCCGAGGTCTTGAAGAGGTCCTTCTTTCGATCGGTGATCCTCAGGAAGCCGTCCTTGTCGATTTCCCCAATGTCGCCGGTGTGAAGCCAGCCGTCCACCAGCGCCTCGCGGGTTGCCTTCACGTCCTTGAAGTAGCCGCTGAACACATTGTTGCCCTTCACCAGGATCTCACCGTCGGGCGCGATCCGGATCTCGACGCCCGGCAGCGGACGGCCGACGGTTCCGAAGCGAGCCTCGCCCGGGCGGTTGAAACTGGCCGGCGCGGTGGTCTCGGTCAGACCGTAGCCCTCGAGAATCTCGATGCCGAGTCCGTAGAAGAATCGAAGGATATCGGGGGACACCGCGGCCGACCCGCTGATGCAGATCTGGACTTTGTCGAAGCCGAGCCTCGCCCGGATTTTGCTGAACACCAGCCGGTCGGCCAATGACCACTGCCCCGCTACCCAGGGCGAGGGCCTCTTGCCGCGCTCGTAGGCGGAGGTCCGCAGTGCGCCCATCAGCAGCGCCCAATCGCGGATGACGCGCCGTGGACCACGGACCTTGTCCATTTCCGCGCGAATCCCCGCAAACATCTTTTCCCAGAGCCGCGGCACGGAGGTGAAATAGGTTGGGTGCACCTCGTACACCACCTCCCGCACCTGGTCGATGCTGGGACAGAAGTAAACCTGGCAGCCGGTACAGAGTTGCCGGAGATGGCTGACGACGCGTTCCAGCACATGCGCGAGGGGAAGGTAAGACACAACCCGATCATTGGCGTCGCCCCGGAAACACTCGAGGGTGGCGATCGCCGTCCAGGTGAGGTTGCGATGGGTCAGCATGGCGGCCTTCGGGATGCCGGTCGTGCCCGAGGTGTAGATCAAGCTGGCCGTATCATCCGGTTCCAACGCCTGCCATCGGCTGGCGAGAAGGCCCGGCCGCCCGCGCCCGAACTCGTCTCCCCGCCGCATCGCCTGCTCCCAGCTGACAACCCAGCCCTCCCCTTCCGGCGCATCGCCCTCGACCAGGATGACCCGCTGCAACCCAGGCAGCTCGCGCCGCATCGCGATGACCTGGTCGAGCAGTTTCCGGTGCTCGACGATCAATACCTTCGATTCGGAGTGAGTCAATAGGTACTTGACCTGGTCCGGCGCATCGGATTGATAGATGGCAACGGTCACCAGGCCCGCGTGGAGGATGGCGAGGTCCGCGATCTGCCACTCCGGCCGGTTCGCGGACCAGACCGCGACGCGGTCCTGCGCGTGCAGCCCTTCCGCCAGCAGGGCGTTGCCCAACCGTGTCACCGCCAGGCCATATTCCGACCACCTGATGGGCACCCAGCGCTCACCGGCCCTGAAGAAGAGTGCGGGCTGCTCAGGTCGGCGCGCCGCCGTGTGCTGGAAGAGCGCCGGCACCGTCTCCGGCAGGTTCGTCGGCTGGGGCGCAGGTTCGGATGCCTGCAGGGCCGCGCTCATGCCGCCACTATAAGAGAACTTTTCGCGCCACCATCGGCCTTTTTCGAGATGTTACGTATCCTATGGATACAGATATGGTTGTGGGCACCTGTGAGCTCATTTTCCAATTGCCGGAAAACCACAGCCTCAAGGGAAAACGGCAGGTGAGCCGCTCGTTGGTGCAACGAATCCGCAGCCGTTTCAATGTATCGGTGGCCGAAGTGGCTGACCTGGATCGCTGGCAGACGCTGGCGATTGGGGTGACCTGCGCCACCAACGACAGCCGGCATGCCAATGAAGTGATGAGCAAGATCGTCGACTATGTCGACGAGCACAATGGCGGCGCCGTGTTGTATCAGCATCGCATCGAGATCCTCAGGACATGAGCCCGACCGCCCGCGCCAACGAGATCGGCACCGTGGAAGAGGGTCCACTCTCTGCCGTGCTTGCCGCGCTCGCCCGTGATGATCCCGCTGGCGTGGTTGCCGCGCTCGATGGGCAACTCCACCATGGACAGCCGGGAAGTCCCGCGTCCCTGCGGCAGCAGGTCGGCGAGCGGCTTGCCGTGGCGCTCGCCAAACAGTCGAGTCGCGCCAGCCGCTGGATCGAGGCACTCGCCAGCGCACCGTCACCGACCGCACGCCAGGTCGCCTGTTTGTTGCTCGCCAGCCGCTATCCGGAGGATCCGGCCATGGTCTTACGTACCGCCGAGATGCTGGCCGAGGACCCGCACTGGGAGGTTCGAGAGGCGGCCGGCGGGTTGCTCGGCACCCTGCTCGATCGCGACTTCGAGCGAATCCGTGGGCGTCTCGAGAGCCTGCGATCCTCGCGCTCCGAGAACCTTCGTCGTGCCGTGGTACTGGCGGTCAAGTATGCGGCGCGGCGGGACAAGCCGGAGCGCGTGCCGGAGCTGCTCATGCTGCTCCAACCCCTGTTGCGCGACGAGGAACCCTCCGTGCGCCGCAACCTCGGCGCCTACACCCTCGGTGACGCCCTGCTCCGCGTCGACCCCAAAGCAACGCTACGTGCCTTACGCGAATGGTCAAAGGACCACGACCAGGTGGTCCGATGGAATGTGGCGATGGCCTTTTCCAGCGCCATCGGGTCCTTCCACTGGCCGGCGGCAAAGTCGATCCTCGAGCGGCTCGCCAGGGGTCCCGAACCGCTGGTTCGCAACGCCGTCGCGAAGGCGATGCGCCGCAGCCGCCAGCGCTATACGGAGGAGGTCGAGGAGACCCGATTGCGATGGCTCAAGGATCGCGACCGCTCGGCAACGGCCGAGCTCATGGGCCCGCTGAAGAAGCGATCCTAGCGATGGCCCCATTCCGCGGCATCTTCTGCCCGATGCTGACGCCGCTAAACCACGACGAGAGGATCGACCCGGCTTCGCTGCGCCGCTTGATCGACTTCCTGATCGACGGCGGCGTGCACGGCATCTGGGTGATGGGCACGACCGGGGAATTCCCGTTGCTGCTCGAGACCGAGCGAGCGCGGGCCGTGGCGCTGACCGTCGAGCACGTCGCCGGTCGCGTTCCGGTGATCGCGAACGTCGGGGATAGCTCGACCGCCCTCGCCGTGCGCCATGCGCGGCACGCCGTCGAGGCCGGCGCGGATGCGCTGGCCTGCACCCCGCCGCACTACTACCTGCATTCGATGGATGAGGTGATGACCCACTATCGAACCCTCAAGCTGGAATTCCCCGAGCAGCCGCTCTTCATCTACAACATCCCGCAGACGGTCAAGGTTCGGATGACGCTGGAGGCCACGCTGCAGCTGGCGCGTGAGGGGACGGCATCCGGGATCAAGGACAGCCAGAACGATCTGCAGTGGTTTCGTGCGCTGGCGGCCGTGATCCGTGAGGAACGACGGGAGTCGGAGTTCCGCCTCTTCCTGGGGACCCGCACGTTGATCGACGTCGGGGTCGTGGCCGGTGCTCACGGCGCCATCCCAGCCAACTCGAACGTGGTGCCGCGGGCCTGCGTGATCGCCTACGAATCCGCCGTGGCCGGCGACTGGGCAGGCGCCCGCGCAGCGCAGGCCCTGGCGACACGCTATGACGACCTGGCGGAGGTCGCAAAGGGCGGATCCGCCAGTGCGGCTACCCTGAGCAGTCTCAAGTATGTGCTGCATTCCTGGGGGATCATCGACGATCCAACCGTTGCCAGGCCTTCGAGGTCGCTGACTCCTGACGAGGTGGCGGAACTGAACCGTCGGCTTCAGTCGCTCCCACGGGTACCCCCAGGCGACTGAGCGTTTGAGCCAGCCCATTAGCGCGACGCCGCAATCGTTGATCGACGCATTTCAGGCGACCCTCCCCTGGCCGCTCGACCCGTTCCAAATCGAGGCGATCGAGAAGCTCGAGGCCCACCAGGGCGTCCTGGTGTCGGCTCCGACCAGCTCGGGCAAGACGGTGATCGCCGACTACGCGATTTACCGCGCCCTGGAAACGGACGCCCGCGCCATCTATACGACCCCCCTCAAGGCGCTGTCCAACCAGAAATTCCGCGACTACCAACGCCTCCATGGGGAGGGCTACGTCGGGCTGGTGACCGGCGAGAACACGATCAACCCGGCGGCGCCGGTGGTCGTCATGACCACCGAGATCCTGCGCAACCTGATCTATGAGGATCCGCAGCGACTGCAGCGGGTCCACTACGTCATCCTCGACGAGGTCCATTACATCGATGATTTCCCGCGCGGCGCGGTCTGGGAGGAAATCATCATCCAGGCCCCCCGGCACATCAAGTTTATCGGGCTCTCGGCGACCATCAGCAACTTCCAGGAAGTGGCGGGCTGGATGAGCCAGCAGCGCGGCGACATCGCCACCGTCAGCGTGACCAAGCGACCGGTCGAGCTGCGGCTCTGGCTCGCGATGCGAAATGATTTCTTCCCATTGCTCGATGACCAGGGGGCGATTCCACGCGAGACGCGCCAGCGGGCGCAGTCCGAGGACTCGACCGACCGGCGATTGTCCCAGTTTCGGCGGCCGCCGGAAAATGACCTGCTGCCGGTCGTCGAGCGCCTGCGACAGCGAGAGTTCCTCCCCGCGATCTATTTCATTTTTTCTCGGCGCGGCTGCCGCGAGGCGTTGGCCCGCTGCGCCGCGCACGGATTCGACCTGACGACTGAGGCGGAGAAGGCCATCATCGACCAGGTGGTGAAAGCGCGACTGGATCAGATCGAGGATCCCGACGAGGCCGAGCTCTACCGGGATCTCCTCGACGGCAAGACCCTGCGTCGTGGGCTGGCGATGCACCACGCCGGTCTCCTCCCCTACCTCAAGGAACTCGTCGAAGAACTGTTCCAGCGCGGCCTGATCAAAGTCGTCTTCGCGACCGAGACACTGTCGCTCGGCATCCACATGCCGGCGCGGGCCTGCGTAGTGTCCTCCTTCACCAAGTTCGATGGAAAAGACTTCGCGCCGCTCACCTCCGGCGAGCTGACCCAGCTGATGGGTCGGGCGGGACGGCGCGGCATCGACCCGATCGGGCACGGAGTCATCCTCAAAGAACCCGACGTCGACATCGGCACCGTCTATGAGGCGGCGACCGGCGAAGAGATGACGGTGGAGAGCAAGTTCGCCCCGACTTACAACATGGTGCTCAACCTCCTCCGCTACCACCGTCCGGAAGAGGTCGACCAGCTGATGGAGCAGTCCTTCGGCCAGTACCAGAAGCTGGTGGCGCGCGGCAACCTCGACGCCCGTCTGGCCAACCTCGTCCAGCGCCTCGCGGATGTTACCGCGACCCGTTTCCAGGCAGAGGGCGATCCATGCTGCACCGAGCGCACCTTCAGCTCCTTCATCCGGGCCGAGGAGGAGATCGCCTCGCTGCGGGTCCAGATGCGTCGCGTCAAGCGCGACCACTGGCAGGGCCGAGGCCGCGGCCGGCGCCGGCGCGTTATCGGCCGGGACGCCGGGGGTCACACGCTACGGGAGATGAAGGAGCAGCTGGCGATCTGGCAGCAGAAGGTCTATGAACTGCCCTGCCGCAAATGCCCGTTCCTCGCGGAGCATCGGGCGCATCATGCCGAGGTCAAGGATCTGCGTGCACGGATCCGGGACTCGGAGCAGGATGCGCAGCGCAGCCAGGGCGAGTACCGCCGGCGAATGCACGCACTGCGCGGCGTGCTCGGCGAGCTCGGGTTCCTTTCGGGTGAGGTCCCAACCGAGAAAGGCCTGCTCGCCTCCCGCATCTACGGCGAGAACAGCTTGATCATCACGGAGGCGATCGCCGACGGCTGGCTGGAAGAGCTGACGCCCGCGGAGTTGGCAGCATCGCTGGTCATGGTCACCGCCGAGGATCGCAACCGGGACCGGCCTCGTCCCCGCCGGCGCTTTCCGACCAGCGCCATCGCCCTGGCCCAGAAGCGCTTGCGCATCATCTATTACCGCTTCTCAGCGCGCGAGAAGGACCGTGGCGAGGAGAACTTCCGGCCTCTGTCAGGCGACTACGTCAGCTTCACCTACGACTGGTGCAGCGGCCGGTCGCTGACCGATATCCAGGCGCCGGCCGAGATCGAGCTGGGCGATGCGATCAAGGCGCTGAAGGGTCTCTACAGCGCGCTCCGCCAGATCGAGTGGGCCGTCGTCGATCGGCCGTCGCTGCGCCAGCTGGTGGTCCAGACGCGCAAAAGCCTGGAGCGCGACCTGATCACCCGCATCTAGACGCTTAGTCCCTCCCCTCTTCCTGGGCCAGCTTCTCGGAGATCCGGTAGACCTGCTCCGGCAGGTCGGCGATATCGTAAAAGCGCAACGGCTTCTTCAGCCGCTTGGCGATCCCGAGCTGCACCTTGACGCCAAGGCTCATGGTGCCGAACACCCAGACCTCGTCACAGCGGGCAAGCAGGTTATTGATTGCCTCGCGCACCAGCTGCTTCGGCACGGTGTGGAGCAGGTAGTAGTCGAACAGCATGAAGGGGTTGATCGGCACGTAGCCTTCGTCGAGCACCAGCTTCGACACATGCATCCGCCAGTAGAAGTTGCGGTTGGACATGGCGACATAGATCAGCTTCTTGGGATGCCGGATGGTCTGCTCCAGTTGCTCCAGCGGGCTTGCCTCAGGAACCGGGGAGAAGATCGCGGCGAGGATGCTCTCGGCCGATTTGCCGCTGGCCGGCTCCTCCTCCGGACGGGTCAGCGGCGCGGGCGGCGCTTCTTCAGGCTCGACGGCGTCGCGCTCGCGATCTCGCGCCATGTTGTCGGAAGTTTATGCGCCCACCAATTGACCGTCAAGCAAACCGCGGACGATCGGCCGCAGCCGTCGCAGCGCCCGGTCGAGGAGGACCCGGTTCTCCGGGGTATTCAGCCAGCGGCTGGCACCCGACGGATGCGGCAGCGGCACGAGCGCGGGCCGGGCCTGTGTTCGGGTCGAGACCTCCCGTCCAGAAAGGTCGAAGACCCGGCCGACCAGGTGATCGAGCGGGCGACCGGGCAGGAAGCGCTCGTGGGCCAACCCGCCGACCGCGATCAGGAGGTCCGGCTTGATCAAGGCGAGCTGCCGATCCAGGTGCGACCGGCACAGGTCGACCTCGGCGCGGCTCGGGCGCCGGTCTCCCCCACCCGTGCCCTTCCCCGGAAAACACTTGGTGATCGAGGTCATGTAGACGCGACGCCGGACCTGCTCCTCCGAGGCGAAGCCGGCCCGTTCCATCCAGGCCATCAGCACTTTTCCCGAGCGCCCCTGGAAGGGGAGCCGTCGAACGGCCTCGACCGCTCCCGGCGCCTGCCCGATCAGCATGATGCGGTTGTCGGCATATCCGCTCAGCACCGGCGCTGCCGCAGGCAAGTAGCCGGCCGCCACGCACCGGGTGCACGTAAGGATTTCGCGGTGGAGACGGGCGAGGGCCGCCGGGTTCGCCATCAAAGAAGTGTGCTCGACCGTACGCGGTCCGCGCAGCCTTCTGCAAGGCGCCACGGCGGGGTGCCGTTGCATCTAGGTGAGGAAGGCGATCCCGCTCGTCCTGTTGGGCATGATCCTGTCGGCGTGCGGCGCTGCCACAAGCGCGGCACCGGGAGGGCCCGGAGCGGCGACGGTCGACCGCAGCTACAGTGCGGCCGTCCTTTTGGATTCACCCGTGGCGTACTGGCGCCTGGGCGAGTCGTCGGGCACGACGATGACCGACGCCTCCAAGAATGCGAACAACGGCACCTATGCCAGCACCGTCACCCTCGGGCAGCCCGGCGCGCTTGCGGGTGACAAAGGCACGGCGGTCGCGTTTGACGGTCGCACCGCCTCGGCATCGGTCGCGAGCTCGCGCAGCCTGCAGGTCAACTGGATCACGATCGAGCTCTGGATCAAGAAGACCACCGAAACCGGGTAC
>DATBYU010000155.1:0-3152 GCA_036513555.1 Candidatus Dormiibacterota bacterium
CGCCGGCTACCGTCCGTAGCCGATCAGATACTGATCAAGAGCACGCCGGCCAGTGCCAGGCCGATCCCGGCTTGCTGCAGGCGGGCCATTCGCTCCCTGAGCACGATCCGAGCCAGGATGACCGTGGCCACTGGGTAGAGCGACGAGAGAATGGAGACGATGCTCAAAAGGCCGACCGTGGTGGCAAAAGCGAAGAAGACATCGGCGGATACATCGAGGACGCCGACGGCGAACAGGGGTGGCACGTCCGCGCGCGCAACGTTGATGCGCGATCGGAATGCGACCCCGAGCATCAGCAGCGCCAACACGCTTCCAGTCCGGGTGGCGAGCACTCCCCACAACGGATCGGGCCGGCTCGCATAGCGGATCGCCACCAGGAAGATGCCGAACGCCAGCGCTGCCAGGAGCGCCAGGCCCACGCCGGGAACCAACTTCCCGCCTGCCTGCGGACGCCGATCGAAGGCCAGCAGTGCGATCCCGGCGAGCGTGACGACGATGCCTCCGAACTGTAGGAGGCTGGGGCGTTCGCCCAGCACCAGGCCAACCACGATCGGGACCACGGGGCCGGTTGCCGCGATGGTCGACACCACGCTGACCACCCCGATGGCCATCCCGCGGTAGGCGGCCGAAAGGCCGACCAGGCCGACCAGACCGGCGATCACACCGGCCGCGATCCACGGGCCTGGGACGAACGGGACGCCCCGGATGATGACGATGGCAGCGATCAGCAAGAGCGTCGGCGGTTGGGAGATGAACAGGACGGCGAACGCGCCAAGGCGCCGTGTCTTGAAGCCGCCAATGAAGTCACCGACGCCCCAGCTCAGGCTGGCGGCGAGCGCCAGCAGGACGGCCGTCAGCGAGCCACCCGACGAACGGTTGTCCGGGTCAGGTGGTCGCCGAGGCGCTGGCGCCGGCGATTGCGAACCAGCAAGACCGCATCGATCGGCCAGAGCGGAACCAGGACGCCGATCAGGTTTCGCACGGTCGCCCGCCACCAGCCCGGTACGCCGTCATCGGGTCCGTACACCGAGATGCCCATCAGCGTCTTGCCGATCGTCTGCCCGGTGCGGGCCTCGATTGGGACGCGATATGCCATCGCAATGATCGTCAGGAGCAGGAAGCCTTCGGGGTCGAGGACGATCTCGGTCGTGTCCAGCCCGGATACCGCCGTCAGGATCAGGATGGCGACGATGAACACAATGGCCAGGTCGATCAGGCCGGCCCATAGCCGGCGCACCAGCGGATACTGCCGCCATTCGCTGGTGGGGAAAATCGCCGCGTCGATCGTATCCGCCAATTCACGGCGCACGCCCAACACGATCGGCTCCAGAGCCGTAAGGGCGCCTCGGCGTGCCAGCCAGCGCACGGAGAGGATGATGGCGAGCGCGGCAAGCACCGTCACCGCGATGACAAAAAATCGATGCTCGGCTCGGTGGAAAAGCCGCACCGCCGGCTGGCCGGCCAGTGCCCCGAGCCCGACAAAGAACGCGATGTAGACGACCACCGACGGGATCAGGCCGGCGGCAAAGGTCAGGCGTGGCATTTTGCTGACGCCCGCAACCTGCGTGGTGCTGATACGAAGCCCGGGAATCAGCCGGCCGATGAACACCGCCGGCGCCCCGCGACTTCTAAGCAGACGAGTCGCCCGCTCCAACGCCGGCCGGAATCCCAGCGCGTCCGCCGCCTTCATCAGGGCCGGCCGGCCGACCGCCGCGAAGACTTCGCGTCCGATCATCGCGCCCAGCACGCTGGTCGCGAGGAGCGCGGCAACCATCGGAATCGGTTCCACGGTGTCGCTGGCGATCGCGATCCCAGCAATGATCAGAAGTAGGTCCCCGGGCGCGAAGGGGACGGGGATCCCCGATTCTTCGATGAAAACCAGTCCGGCGATTACGCCGATCAAGAGATCGCCGCTCAGGCTGGCGATCGAGCCAATGGGGTTCATCCGCCGGCCTCAGAGCCGGCGTCGAGGACCGTAGCGCCTACTTCTTTGGGCGCCGGCTTCCTCGCCGGTCGGCGTGCGCGCGCATGAACGTGTACGTCTTTTCCGCGGCATACCCTTTTTGTACCGCGTCCTGGATGCGCGGCCAAAACTCTTCCTTCACCCAGTTGCGGGCGATGAGCACCTCGACGCCGGCGAGCCGAAGATCTCCTTTCTCGAGGTCGGAGGTCGTGTCGCCGCGCTGCAGGGCGCGGACCGCATCGAGGCTAAGGTTCGGGAGGAGCCATGCGCTCGGGATGAGGACCTCTGCCTGCCCGCGCGGCTCGTCTGGCACGGAGCAACTATAAACGGGAATCGGCGGTAACGTAGCCGCCTCCGGCGTGGAAAAGGCGGCGTACCGTTATGCTGCTCACGTGCTCGTGCTGAAAACGCTGCACGTGTTTGGCGCGATCTTCCTTCTCGGTGGCGTCACGACGCACGCCTTGCTCCGGCCGATGGCGGCTCGCGCCGCCGACGTGGCACAACAGGCGCTCTATCAGTTCGCCTGGCGTGTGCAGCTTGCCATGGTGTATGTCGGGTCCGGCCTGGTGTTGATCACGGGTCTCTTGCTATGGATTGGGCGTTTTAAGTTCCTTACAGGATGGCTCCTGCTTGGCGTGTTGCTCTACGTCGCCGTGGCGGGACTCGACGGGGCTTTTCTCGCGCCCAACCTGCGGCGGGCGCGCACGGCAGCGGGTGAAGGGTCGAGTGCTGTCGCTGGCGCCGCCATGACCGTCCAGCTGGTGGCGTGGCTGCTGCTCGTGGTCGTCGTCTTTCTCATGGTGGCGCGGCCCTTCTAGGGGCGATTACCCTCGATGGCGTCGCTAGGACCAGTCACGCTGACCGGGAACCATATCCGGCTCGAGCCAATGCGTCCGGCGCATGCTCCCGGGCTGCTCGAAGCCGGCCGTGCCGGCGAAATCTGGGAGTGGATGCCAACCCGCCCCGTCAACCAGGCAACGATGGAGGGCTGGCTGAAAAAAGCGATGGAAGCGGAATCGCAGGGCCGTGAGTATCCCTTCGTCGTGATCCTGGTCCAAGGCGGCCGCCTGGTCGGCAGCACCCGCTACCTGGACGTCCAGGAGCATGACCGAGGGGTCGAGATCGGCTGGACCTGGTACGCGCCGGACACGTGGGGCAGCATCGTCAACCCCGAGGCGAAGTATTTGTT
>DATBYU010000156.1:0-4174 GCA_036513555.1 Candidatus Dormiibacterota bacterium
CACGAGTTTTATCACTGGTATCTGCGTGAGGTCCGCGGCGGCAAGGCGGCGGCCGAGACCGCCTGCGATCGTTTCGCACTAGCGCACTTCCGCGCGCGCAACCGGGATGTCGACTGGACCGCGGTACTGCCGGGCTATGCACCGGGAGCAAGCCGGCGACTCAAACCCGCAGCCTAAGCCGGCGACAATCTCGATCAGTGGAACGCGCCGAGGCACTCGCTCGTGATGCGTTGCTGAGCCGCTTTGCCTGGCAAGGTGGTCACGCCGATGTCTGGCGAGTGTTTGACGACGGAGCGGCCTTTGCGGCAGTGGTGGCCGCCCTTGCCGAGCCCTGGCTCGCAGCACGGGTTTCGAAAGTCTGTGGCGTTGAGGCTCGTGGCTTCATCTTGGGATCGGCCGTGGCCCTCAGGTTGGGGGTTGGCTTCGTGGCCATCCGCAAAGCCGGGTCGTTGTTCCCAGGCGCGAAGGACAGTGAAACGACAGCCCCGGACTACCGAGGAATCGTTAATCGGCTCGAGATTCAGCAACGCGCCCTCCGGACCAGCGATCGCGTTCTTCTGGTCGATGACTGGGCCGAGATGGGCAGCCAGGCTTTGGCGGCAAAGCGTCTGATCGAACGGCGCGGCGCGATCTTCCTCGGCGTGGCCGTAATGGTTGATCAGTTGAGCGATAGCCAGCGGCGTCTTGTGGGCGAAGTCCGTTCGATCGTTCGCGCCTCCGAACTTCCGCCCAGCTCCTAAGACGTTACGCAAGTCCGCGCAATGGAGTTATACTAACCCGCGTAATGCCAGCTCGCGTAAAAGCAGTCGCCAACCCATTCCGTTTCGGCCGCATCGTATCCGGTGAGGCGTTCACCGATCGGGAGGCCGACCTGATGGTGCTGGAGCGGGAATTGCGCGACGGGCAAAACATCCTGCTCGAGGCGCCGCGCCGTTTCGGCAAGACGTCGCTCATCCTGGAGGTCAAGCGGCGTTTGGAGGCGGGCGGCATTCCGGTCGCCTACCTGGACTGCATGCTGGTCCCCTCCCGCGCCCGGCTTGCGGACCGGCTCGCGTCCGCGTATCTGGATGCTTTCAAGAACCCGCCGCAGCGCGCCGAAGATTGGGTGGTACAGCACCTCAAGGCCTTTCGCGTCCGGCCAACGCTGACCCTCGACAGCGACGGAAAGGCATCACTGTCGTTCGAGGCGGGCAGCGCGGGCATCCCCAACCTCGATGCGCTCCTCGAGCAGATTTTTCAAGAGCCCGAGGTGATCGCCCGCGAGGGCAAGAAGAAACGGGTCGTTGTCATCCTCGACGAGTTCCAGGATCTGATGGAGCTGGGTGTCACGCTCTTGCGGCAGCTGCGCGCCGTGATCCAGCACCAGCAACATGTGTCCTACGCCTTGCTCGGCTCGCGCCAGGCCTTGCTCCGCCGGGCCGTGCACGAGCGCAGCGCACCGCTGCTGAAGATCGCGCGCCCCTATCCGCTTGGACCATTGCCCCGGGACGAATTCGCCGCCTTCCTGCTAGCGCGCTTCAAGGCCAGCGGGCGGCCGGTTCCGAAAGACGCCGTTTACGCGTTGATCGACTTTACCGGCGCGCACCCCAACGACACCCAGGAAGCGGCGCACTTCCTCTGGGAGGTGGCGCTTCTCCCCCTCTCCAGCCAGGAACTCGTTGCGACCGCGATCGCGCGTGTGCTCGACGCTGAGGCCGCGCAAATGACGGTGCTCTGGCATGACTCGGCGCCGGCGCAGCGCAACCTGCTGGTCGCGCTGGTGGAGTGGGGCGGCCGCAACATCTACCGGGAGGACTACCGACGCCGCGCCAACCTGGGTCCGGCGACCACGGTGCAACGCGCCATCCAAACGCTGATCGACCGTGAACTCGTCGACCTCGAACCGACCGGCGCCTACACCATCAAAGAACGCTTCTTCGAGGAGTGGATCCGCCGCCGCGTCGTCCGCGGGGAGTTGTAAGCTCCCCGCTTAGACTTTCGCGGTCGGTTGCTCGGAGAGAATCGCCTGGATCTCGGCCTTGGCGCGCCCGATTACGTCGCGAATGCGCCGCTGCTGCTCGGGGTCCGGCCAGCGATGCCGGGCTTCGCTCGCCACGGAGCGGCCCAGGTCACGCAGATCGTTGCGCAGCTCATGCATCACGCGGTGTGCCTGCGGGCCCCACTCGGCGCCCCACCGCTCCTTCATCCGGTTGAAGACTTCGTCGACCTGCGGCTGCCGCTCGCTCATGAAGGTACGGCCGGCGTCGGTGATGCTGTAGACCTTCCGGCCATCCTGCGACACCGAGCTGACGTAGCCCATGTCCTCGAGCATCTGAAGGGTCGGGTAAACGGCGCCCGGACTCGGGGCATAGAAGCCGCCGAAGCGAGCCTCGAGCGCCTTGATCAGCTCGTAGCCGTGGGCGGGCTTGTCCTTGAGCTGCTCGAGGATGACGTACTTGAGATCGCCGCGCTCGAACATCTGGCGGCGGAACTGGTCGAAGCGGAATTCACGACGTGACCACATGACAAAATCCTCCTGGGAACTGGCGAAGTATCACGATATATCGCGATACTACGAGAAGGTAACCAGGCCCGTCAAGCTTGAATACGCGGTGGTGGGCGTAGAATTCGCCCCAGCAGCGTGCCCACCGTCTCCCCCACGTCCCCAACGCAGGCACCACCGGTTGCGACCGCCCTCGTGGAGCGCGTGCGCGCCTTTCTCGAAGCGTGTGAGATCGATCGAAATCTCAGCCCGCTGACGATCCGCCAGTACGACCATTACCTCAACTATTTGCTGGGTTGGGTCGCCCGCGAGCAACCGGACGTCAAGGACCTGCCCGAGCTGACCAGCGAGGTTGTCCGCCGCTACAAGCTCGCCCTGGCGCGTCACCTCAACGTCCACACCGGACGCCCGCTGTCGCGGGCTACCCAGACCTACTTCCTGATTGCGCTCCGCTCCATGCTGCGCTACTGGACCATGCAGGGACTGGAGGTGCTCGCGCCCGACCGGATCGAGCTGGGCAAGGCGGCGTCGCGATCGTTGAAGTTCCTCGACCCGGACCAGCTGCGTCGCCTGCTCGCCGCCCCGGACGTCCACGACCCGCGGGGCCCGCGCGACCGGGCCCTACTCGAGACCTTTTTCAGCACCGGGTTGCGCCTCGCCGAGCTCGCGCGTCTCGACCGCGACCACATCAACCTCAAGACCCGCGAGTTCGGCGTCATCGGCAAGGGCCGCAAGCCGCGCGTCGTCTTCCTAAGTGATGCGGCAACCGAGGCGCTGGCTCGCTACCTGGAGACGCGGCACGACCGTTGGAAGCCGCTCTTCATCCGCATGAAGGGGAAGCCGGACCTGACACCGGGCGGTCCCGGGATGCGGATGTCCTCGCGGTCGATCGAACGAATCGTGGGGAAATACGTCCGCATCGCGGGCCTTGGGGTCAAGGCGACGCCGCACACCTTGCGACACTCGTTCGCCACCGACCTGCTCTCCAACGGCGCCGACCTGCGGGCGGTCCAGGAGTTACTCGGGCACGCCAACCTCAACACCACCCAGATCTACACGCACGTGACCAACCCACAACTGCGCGCGGCCCATCGCAAATTTCACAGCGGGAATCGCGAGTGACGCTGCTAGCATCAGGACGACATGATCTCGGTGCGCGACAAACTCCCGTCGACGAAGCTTGATTACTATCCGCTGACGCGCCTTCGGGAAATGGGGTTGGGCGATCCATCCCCGCTCCCGATGACGATCAAGATCCTGCTGGAAGGCCTGCTCCGTCAGGCGGAAACGGGAACCGTTGAAGAAAGCAGTCTGCGTGGGCTGACTCGCTGGCCCGAAGCAGCGGCCGCCGACGCGGAAGTCCCGTTCCTCCCGGCGCGCATCCTGCTGCAGGACTTCACGGGCGTCCCGGCGGTCCTCGACCTGGCCGCGATGCGCTCGGCCATGAAGCGAGCGGGGAAAGATGCCGGTCGGATCGATCCGCTGGTCCAGGTGGATCTCGTCATCGACCATTCGGTGCAGGTCGACGCCTTCGGGTCACTCGGCGCCTATGCGCGCAACATCGAGCGCGAGTACGCCCGCAACGGCGAACGCTATGCGCTGCTGCGCTGGGCGCAGCAGGCGTTTCACAATTTCACCGTCGTCCCGCCGGGCATGGGCATCTGCCACCAGGTGAACCTCGAACGGCTGAGC
>DATBYU010000157.1:0-5364 GCA_036513555.1 Candidatus Dormiibacterota bacterium
GCGGCTGGTCTGGCCGTGCGGCATCGCCAGGAAGAGGACGTCGACCGGCTGCAGGTCCGCCCGCGCCTGGAATTTCAGCTCGGTCCGGCGCCGCAGGTGCGGGTGGACGGTGTGGACGAACTTCCCACCCAGACGCTCGGACGTGACCTGCGAGACCTCGATCTCCGGATGGGAAAGGAGGAGACGGAGCAGCTCACCACCGGCGTAACCGGCGCCGCCGATGACCGCCGCTTTCATCGCGCCAGTTGGCTGAGCGCCGCGGTCAACACGTTGACCCCGCGCGCGAAGTCCTCGAGGTCCATCGCCTCGTCGGGCGTGTGGTCAAGCCTGGAATCGCCGGGCCCGTAGGCGAGGGTCGGGCAGCCCCAGACCGGGGCCAGGATGTTCATGTCGGAGGTACCTGTCTTCATCTTGAACCTTGGCGTGCCTCCGGCGTCGCGGATGCCTTTGAGAAAGGCCCGGACAACCGGCGTGTTCTTCTCCGCCCGCACCGCGGCATCCGCATACTCGAAGCGCAGCTCGGCGTCTTCAGCCCATCTTGCCAGCTCTTCCTGAAGGGATGGCACATCGAAGTTGGGCGGCAGGCGAAACCCCACCGTCATGGCGGCGGTATCGCGGAAGCCGTCGTGGTCGGCATGGAATCGAAGGATGCGCGCATCGAGCCGCTCGAAGGTCCCGAGCCCCTCACCGTGGGTGGCGGCATGATCCTGCACGCGCCGCACGAAGGCGATCGCCCGATCGGCCGCGCTCTCGTTGGGCCCGGCGCCGTGGCCCATCGGCTGCGACAGCCGGTAACGGAGCTTGAGGCTGCCCTTGTAGCCGAGCGTGACGGCGTCCCAGCCGCTCGGTTCCAGGATCACCAGCTGATCGGGTGGACGCCGGTTCACGAGATGACGGGCCCCGCGCGAGCTGCCCTCTTCCTCGACCGCGCCGATGATGGTGAAGCGGCAGTTAGCTCCTGCGGGCTGCCGCGCCACCGCCGTGATGGCGGCAGCCAGCGGGCCTTTCGCGTCGACTGCGCCGCGACCAAAGAGACGCTCGGCCTCGCGGCGCACCGGGATGAAGCCCGGGACGGTATCCATATGCCCGAGGAGCAGCACCTCACGCGGTCCACTGCCCCAGAAGGCGATGACATTCCCGACTTCGTCACGTTTGGCGGCAAAGCCCATGCCACGCAGCCGGGTAACCAGCCATTGGCCGAGCTCGCGCTCCTGCGTCGAGATGCTGGGGATCGAGACCATCTCCTCCAGCAGCTCGATGCCGGTCTCCGTCACGGGCTTGGTCTCGGCGCGCACCACACTGATCACGCAGGCACCGCCTCCAGCTCGCCGACCCGCAGCACGTAATCGACGATGCGGCCGGGGATGTCGACGCCGGTGGTGTCGATGCTGTTGCGGAACTCCATCGTGTAGTTGACCTCGCTCACGACCATCCCATCGGGGTGCTCGAGAAGGTCGATCGCGAGCACGCCGCCGCCCACAGCTCGCGCCGCTGCGCGCGAGAGGCGGTCGATCTCCGGCGTCACCGGACAATTGCGCGCCCTGCCGCCGCGGGCAGTGTTCGTGATCCAATGAGACGACTCGCGGTAGATCGCGCAGATGGTCTCGTCGCCGACCACGAAGCTGCGAATGTCGCGCGACGGCTTGTCGACGTACTCCTGGACGTAGAAGATCGCGTGCTGGTAGGAGCCGAGCGTGTCCTTGTGCTCGAGCAGCGCCTCGGCGGCGTCGCGGTCTGAAATCTTGGCCAACAGCCGCCCCCAGGAGCCGACCGCGGGCTTGAGCACAACCGGATAACCCAGGGTCTCGATCGCCTCGAGCGCGGATTCGGGCGTAAAGGCGATCAGCGTGCGGGGGCTGGGAATGCCGGCCGCGACCAGCGCTGTCGTGGTGTTGATCTTGTCGCCGCACGTGAGCGCCACTTCATAGGTGTTGACGGTTGGGACGCCCCACTGGTTGAGGATGCGTAATGCGTAGAGCGCCCGCGAGTGGTGCAGGCAGCGCTCCAGCACCACGTCGAAGCGCGCCGGCTCCGCCGCCAGGTCGAAGACCAGCTCTCGATCGTCGATCTTTTCGATCTGGAGACCGCGGTTCGCAAAGGCCCCGAAGAGCAATTTCTCTTCGGCCCGGATACGCGAGCAGAGAACGCCGATCCTCATTCGCCCCAGTCTTCCTCCTCTTCCGGCGCCAGGCGCAGCTCGACCGGGTCGCGCTCGACCACCTCGAGCTCCGCGCCGCAGTCGGCGCAGGGAACGATCTCGCCCTTCTCCACGTCGGCCCCGAGCTTGACATCGGCCGCACATTCCGGGCACTTCGCGGTTACAGCGGTTGCCATCATGACACCTCCTCGATCGCGGCCCAGCCGCGAGTCTTGATCAGGTCGATCAGCGTCCCGGCTTCCATGATGGCGACCGCCACCGGGCCGGGTGTTTCCCCCTGGAACATCTTGCCATTCACACCGATGCCGCCGGAACGGATGTCGATCGAGACCGGGTCGCCGTCCTCAACGGCGTCGTAGATCGCATCGCACTGGATCACCGGTAGGCCGATGTTGATGGCGTTTCGGTAGAAGATTCGGGCGAAGCTGCGGGCTACGACCGCTTGGACGCCGGCCGCCTTGATCGCCATCGGCGCGTGCTCGCGGGAGCTGCCGCAGCCGAAATTGCGTCCGCCGACGATGACATCGCCGGACTGGACGCTGGTGGCGAAGTCCGGTCGGGCCTCGATGAAGCAGGCCTTGCCGAGTGCCACTGGATCGGTCGTGACGTTGAACCGGCCGGGGATGATGGCGTCGGTCGAGATCCCGTCGCCGAACTTGAAGACCCTGGCCATCAGTTCCTTCCTCCTACCAATTCCCACACCCTCTTCGGAAGGGCAGGGACAGGGAGCAGCCGGGGATCGGCGATCGCGCCGGCCAGGGCCGAGGCCGCGGCGACCGCCGGGTTGGCGAGGTAGATGTCGGCCTGCGCACTGCCCATCCGCCCCGCATAGTTCCGGTTGCTGGTAGAGAGCGCACGCTCGCCGGGGCCGAGCACGCCGTGCTGGCGGCCCAAACATGGGCCGCAACCAGCGTTCATCACTAGCGCGCCGGCCTCCATGAAGGTCTGGATGTAGCCGCGAGCCAGCGCCTCCATGTAGATCTGCTTGGAGGCGGGAACGACGATCGTCCGCGTGCGCGGGTGGACCTGCTTGCCTTTGAAATATCCGGCGACGATGGCGAGGTCCTCGATCCGGCCGTTGGCGCAGCTGCCGACGAAGACCTCGTCGAGCTCCGTGCCTTCGACCGCGCTCAGGTCCTGGACGTTCTCGATCGAGGGCGGGCAGGCGATCTGCGGCTCAAGTTTCTCCGCGTCAACCTCGATGACACTGCGATACACGGGCGCGATCGGGTGCAGGTCGAGTACCTGTGCCTCGCCGAGATAGGCCCGAGTGTGCTCGTCCGGCTCGCAAAGTCCGGCCTTTCCACCGAAATCAACCGTCAGGTTGGCGAGTGTCAGGCGTTCGTCCACGCTCATGGCCTCGACCGCCTCACCTCCCCATTCGACTGCCAGGTAATTCGCGCCCTCGGCACCCAGCATGCGGATCACCTTCAAGGCGAGGTCTTTGGGAAAGATGCCGGGCGGCAGCGCCCCACGAAGGTTGATCCGGATCGTCTCCGGCACTCGGAACCAGGTCTTGCCGGTGGCGAAGGTGACGGCGATGTCGGTGGATCCGAAGCCCGCCGAGAAGCAGCCGAGTGCGCCATAGGTGGTGCTGTGCGAGTCCGCGCCGACCACGATGCCACCTGGCCGGATAAACCCCTTCTCCACCATCAACTGGTGGCAGATCCCTTCCTGGAAGACGTGGGTGACGCCGAACTCGTCGGCAAAGTCGCGAACGATTTTGTGCAGGCCGGCCGATGCCACAGTGTTCGCCGGCAGGATGTGGTCGAAAACCATGATGACGCGCTCCGGATCCCAAAGCGGGACCCCGAGCTTGCGGAAGGCCTCGATCGCCAGCGGGCCGGTGACATCGTGGGCCATTGCATAATCGACCGGCGCGACGACGATCTCACCGGCGTGGACGGGCCGTCCAAGTCGCCGCGAGAAGATTTCTTCGGTCAGTGTTCCCATCTTGTTTTCCCCTCTCCTATGCCGGGACCGAGCCCCGCAGCAGGTCGTCGAGTTCGTCGTTGCTCAGTGGCCCCGCGTCCGCGCGGCGCTTGACCTCGCTTGTGAGCGTCCGCAGTTCGCGGTCGGTGAGCGTCAGCCCCAGCGCGGTTGCCCGGCTGGCAATCGCGTGGTGGCCGGTCAGCCGATGACCCGCCATCACCGTTCGTTCTCGTCCGAAGCGTGCCGGGTCGAAAATCTCGTAACTCGACGGGTCGTTCAGCACCGCATTGGTGTGCATCCCGGCTTTGTGATGGAAGGCGGTGTCGCCGGTGATGGCGGCGTTGAAGGGGATCTCAATCCCGACCATGTCAGCGACCATCCGGTCGAGCTCGGGCAGGATCTCGAGCCGGTAGTGCGCCACCAATTCGGGGTTGACGCTGAGCAGCCGGGCAATCATGCCGCTGAGCGGCACGATGCCGTTACGCTCGCCGATTCCCAGCACGGTGGTGTCGATGTGGGTGGCCCCGGCCTCGAGCGCGGCGAACGCGTTGGCGATGGCGCAGCCGGTGTCGTTGTGGGCGTGGAACTCGATGTCGCAGTCGACCGCCTTGCGCACCATAGACACCATCTCGAAGACCTGGTTCGGAGTGGCGATCCCCACGGTATCGGCGAGGCCGACCCGCTGCGGGTGCAGCCGATCGATCGCCTGGTAGACGCGCAGCAGGTCGCGCGGCTCCGATCGGAAGGAGTCCTCGCTGCTGAACCGTACCTCAAGACCCCGCGACTGGATGTAGCGAACGACCTCGGTGCCGGCTTCGATGATCTGGTCCACCGTCTTGCCGTGCGAGAACGCCCGCATCTCCGACGAGGTGCCGAACAGGACGTCGATCCCATCCGCGCCGGTATCGATGGCGACCCGGGCGTCGTCGAGATGACAGCGCACGTGGGTGAGCACCTTGGCCCGAAGCGGCAGCGCCGCGACGGTCCGCAGGTCGGCCTCGGACTGCGGCGAGGCGCAGGGCGAGGTCAACTCGAGATACTCGACCCCGAACTCATCGAGCAATTCCGCGATCGCGATCTTCTGCGCCGGGGTGAAGTGGGCCGGGGCGAACTGCTCGCCTTCCCGAAGCGTCGACTCGATGATGTTGAACGCTTTGATGGTCATGGCACCTCCGAAAAATAAAAAGCCTTCGTCCACCGGGACGAGAGGCCTTCTCTCGTGGTACCACCCGACTTTGCCGTCCTCTCGCGAGAACGGCCTCTTTGAGTCCGCG
>DATBYU010000158.1:0-3913 GCA_036513555.1 Candidatus Dormiibacterota bacterium
ACGCCAAACTCCTCGTAGACGAGGTCCATCCGGCCGGCCTCGACCTTGGTCAGATCGAGGACGTCGTTGATCAACGACAGCAGATGGCGGCCGCTGTTATAGATGTTGTCGAGACAATCCCGCCGCTGCTTTTCGGTGATCTTGCCGGCCAGGTCGTCGCGGAGCAGTTCCGAAAACCCGAGGATGGCGTTCAGTGGCGTGCGCAATTCGTGCGACATGTTGGCCAGAAACTCCGACTTGAGCCGGCTCACCTCGGCGATCTGGGCGTTGGCGGTCTCGAGCTCCCCGAGGTGGGCCTGCAACTGCTCGTAGAGCCGGCCGTTCTCGATGGCAATCGCGGCCTGGTTGGTGATGACCTTGAGGATGGCGGCGTCCAGCTCGGTGAACGGATCGACCCGCTGGCGCGAGATGGTCATGGCGCCCACCACCCGCTGCGTGGTCGCCAGCGGCTGAACCATCAGCGAGCGCGGGGAGCGGCTCTGGTCGAGGATCTTGAAGCGCGGGTCCCGGGTGGCGTCGGCGATGTTGAGCGTCTCGAGCTGTTCCACGGCGTAGCCGAGGATGCCATCGCCGAGGACGAAGCGGGCGATGTGCGGCACCATGTCGCGGTGCGGATACGTGGCGGTGGCGGTCAGCTCGCGGCTGCCTTCGTTGAGCAAAAAGACAGTGGCCGCGTCGAACTGCACCATCTGGGAGGTCGCGCGCAACATCGCGTCGATGTTGTCGTTCAGCGACAGGGAACCGGTGAAGAGACCCCCGAGCCGGTTCAGCAATTGAATCTCGGGGTCGGCTGTCACGTGGGCCACATTATAGGTCATACTTTTTGATACAACGGCAACTGCCGTTGTGGGCTTTCGATACTGCAACGTCACCCTCCGTGACTTCCTTTCTCCATCGACCGGGTGATTCCGAGCCGGCGATGTTGTGTGACGCAACCGAGCCCCCGCTAAGCTGAGACGCTGTGAAAGCGGTTCGGTTTCACCAGCACGGAGGGCCCGAGGTCTTGCGCTATGAAGAGGTGCCGACGCCGGCGCCGGGGGCTCACGAGGTTCTGATCGGGCTGCGGGCCGCAGCGCTCAACCACCTCGACCTCTTCGTTCGGACTGGCCAGACCCCTGGCGTGGCCCTCCCCCACATCGGGGGCGCCGACGGGGCCGGGGTGGTGCTGGCGAATGGCCCGGGCGATGCCCGCTATCCCGTCGGCACCCGGGTCTTCTTCGACCCCGGACTCAGTGACGGGATCTGCGACTTCTGCGCCCGCGGTGAGCACAGCCTTTGCGATCGCTGGGAGATCCTGGGCGAACATCGAGATGGCACCTTTGCCCAGGCGGTGGTCATGCCCGAGATCAACGTCCGGCCGATCCCGGGTGAACTCAGCTTCGAGGAGGCCGCCGCCTTTCCGCTGGTTTTTTTGACCGCCTGGCGAATGCTGATGACCAAGGCGCGGGTGATGCCCGGCGAGAGCGTCCTGATCCTGGGCATTGGCGGCGGCGTCGCGCTCGCGGCCTTGCAGATTGCCAAGCATGTGGGCGCCCGGGTCTTCGTCACCTCGGGTAGCACGCAGAAGCTCGAGCGCGCCTTGGCGCTCGGCGCCGACGTGCTCATCAATCACCAGGAGACGGATTTCTCCAGGGAAGTCTGGAAGATCACGGAGAAACGCGGGATCGATGTGATCGTCGATAACGTCGGGGCGGCGACCTGGGATCGCAGCATCCGGGCGCTCGCCAAAGGCGGCCGGTTGGTGACCTGCGGGGCGACGAGTGGGCCGAAGCCGGATGAGGACCTTCGGCGGCTCTTCGTCAAGCAGGTGACGATCTACGGATCGACGATGGGTACGCGCCACGACTGGGAGCAGCTGAACCGGCTGCTGGCCGCCAAAACCCTGCATCCGGTCGTCGACCGGATCTTTCCGCTGGAGCAGGCGGCGCAGGCGCAGTCGCTGATGGAGGAGCAGGGCCAGTTCGGCAAGATCGTGCTCAGCATCGCTCCGCTGTCATGACCCGGCGGGCGCTGACGACCCTGCTGGCGCTGACGCTGGTGGCCTGCGGCCAGCCAACGTCCCAGTCCGGAGCGACGGCGACGGCGTCGCCTCGGCATAGCCCGACCGCGACCCCCAAGCCGACCCCGGCGCCAACACCAACGCCCATTCCCCCACCGCCCAATCTGCCCGCGGCGAGCGGGATCACCGTGGTGGCAGGCTTTTCCGCCTTCGTCTATTCGAGAGGAGCGGGCGCCACCACTGCGATGGCGTTTGGACCTGACGGCCGGCTCTACGTGGCAACCGAGGGCGGCGCGATCGAGGTCGTGGCATCCCCAGGCGCGGCACCCCAGACGTTGGTTTCCGGCTTGCCGATCGCGTTGGGGCTGGCCTTTCGAGGCAACGAGCTCATCGTTTCCGTCCGAGGCAGCGTGCGCACCTACCAGCTGAGCAACGGCGGCCTCATCGGCGCCCACGTCGTGGTCGCTGGCATCCCGACGGGCCGGCACCAGAATAATGCGATCCTTCCGATGCCCAATGGCGACCTCCTGATGGGGGTGGGCTCGACCTGCGACGTCTGCAACGAGCCCGACTCGCGCAACGCCACGGTCCTGCGCCTCCACTCCGACTGGACCTTTGCCGGAATCGCGGTGCGCGGGAGCCGAAATCCCTACGGACTCGCGCTGCGGGCCAGCACCGGCGAGGCGTACGTCATGATCAACGGCCAGGACAACCTCGGGGCTCAGCCTGCCGATCACCTGTTGCGGGTGGTCGATGGCGAAGACGCCGGCTGGCCCCGTTGCTGGCCTGCCTATCCGGACGGCAGCCTTCACGGCAACTGCGGAGGCGTTGCCGCGCCGGTGGCGGTATTCACGCCCCATAGCTCGGCGGATGGCATCGTGATCTACGGCGGGGGCGAGTTCGGCGGCGATTACGCCGACAACGCGTTCGTCACGGAGTGGGGCGCGAACGCCGGCGGTCCCATCGGCCGGCGGGTGATGCGAGTCGTCCTCCCAGGGTCGGGTACGAGCGAGCATGGCCAGGTCAGCGATTTTGCCACCGGGTTCTCGCATCCGCTGGCCATCACCGTCGCGCCGGATGGGGGTCTGCTGGTCGGCGACTACGGCACCGGGCAGATCGTCGAGATCTTTCGGACCAGCTAAGGGAAAGAACGGAGCGGCTGAGGCCGTCGCAATCACTATCGGCCTGGTCGATCGCTTCAGAGACTTGACGGACTGGCTGGCCCAGGGCGAGGCGAGCGCCAGCCAGGGCTACCTCACGTCGGAGAGCGGCCCGATGCACCGTCCCAGCCGCGAGTGGTACGGGCAGGTGATGCCGGGTTCGTGGGCGCCCAACATCGATGCCGATGGGGTCGACGGCAAGCTCGCCGGGATCGCGGCCATCCATCAGCATGACCCCGCCTTCGACGAGAACGTCTTCCTCGCCCAGGTGCAGCGACTGTTCTTCGCGGTGCTGGAAGCCTGGACCGCGCTCAAGCCGGCGTTGAGCCAGGGCGTCATGGCTTCGGTGATCTGGGAACAGCAGAAGGCGCAGATCGGTGCCTATCGCGCCAAGGGGTGGCGCAACATGCTCGATGGGCTCAGCTTCACCAGCGCGGTGGTAGCCGGCGCCTTCGCCAATGTTGGCTTCGATACGGTGACCGTTCGCCTCAATGCCAACTCCGCCGATTACAACCTCGATGCGGGATCACGGGTCATCCGGGGCGACACCAATCGTTGGGATTGGACGGAAGACTGGATTTTCCAGCGTCCGTCGAGCATGACGACCGGTCAGCCGGGGACGATCACGTCGCAGACCTGCCCGAACTGTGGCGCCTCGGTCAACGTCGACATCACCAGCATCTGTCCCTTCTGCGATGCGGCGGTCATCAGCGGAAAGTTCGGTTGGTTGCTCACGCGCATCGACCGCGTCTAG
>DATBYU010000159.1:0-2808 GCA_036513555.1 Candidatus Dormiibacterota bacterium
CAGCGCAGGCGATAACGGCGCTCTTGATTCGGCATGTCACTAACCATAAACTTCATGCCAGCCGGTGGATCGGACGTATCGCCCCACGCTGATCGGCCTCTTCATCGCCACGCTTGGCGGTTTCGCGTTTGCCTTCGTTACCGGCTTCTCAATCGGCCGATTCGTGGTTGTCTTGCCGTTGCTGATCACGGCCTATGCGGTCGCCTACGGCCGAGGCCTCCGGCTGCAACTGTCAGCTTATGGCGGTGCGATCGGGCTCTACCTCCTGCTCGCCTGGCTCAGACCCGACTGGGCCTACGACTGGGGTATCTCAATCGAACTGCCACTATGCACGATTGCCTACGTGATTGCATTGCTCCGCCCTCCCCACGCCGGCCCGGCGCGTAGGCATCTGACCCGATTCTTCAACCACCCTTAACCTCGCCCTTGCCGAACATTCGTTTGCGCTCGGTACGCTCGGGGCATGATCAACCGATCGCTCCCGAGCGACCGCCGGACGCCGCTCGTTTACGTCGCCCTTGGTGACAGCACGGTATACGGCCTGGGCGCCAGCAGCCCGAGCACGCACTACGTCGCGCGGCTCTTTTGGCGGCTGCACTCCGAGTATCCCTTGACTCGGCTCTTGAACTGTGGCGCCTGCCTGGCGACGACGGCGGATGTGCTCGCGCACCAGGTGCCCGACGCCATCATGGATCGGCCCCATCTGGTCACACTCTCGGTGGGACCCAACGATCTTCGACAGGGGCGCGCGCCGCAGGACTTTGCGGGCCGCGTGGAGGTCATCCTCGAGCGCCTGCAGCGTGACACCGATGCCGCCGTGATCCTGAACGCGCTCCCTGACCTGGCTTTGAGCCCTCGCTTCCGCGAGCCCGAGCGGTCGATGGTCGCCGCGCTGACCCGCCACTACAACCATGCTCTCCAGCACGTCGCCGACAACTTCGGCATCGAACTGGTCGACCTCAGCATCACCGATCGGGTCGATGGCGACCCACAACGCTTCTTCTCGGACGACGGCTACCATCCATCGGATGTCGGGTATTCCGCCTGGGCCGGCGCCATGTGGGAAGCCGTGTGGGCGAGGATCCCGGACCGCACCCGGCTCGTCGCCCGGCCCGCCTGACCACTACTTCCAGACGCCGATCACGCTTTCGGGGGCATCGACCCGGCGCAGTTCGGCGAGCGTTTCGTCATGGAGTTCCACTCCCCGCAACTCATCGCCACGTTCGGCGTAGTGCTCGGCGAGATGTCGCCGCGGGTGAATGAAGCTGTTGCGGACCAGCGCCTCGCCCGTCGTTGTGGCCGTGAACCACGAGAACGGCCGGTCGCCTAAGGTCGCCCAAAGATCGATCAGGTCACCTAGCAACCGATCTGCCCTGGTCGCCGCCTCATCGAGGGAAATGCCGGCGTTGCGAGCGAGTTCCGCCGCGTTCACCGCGTTGATATCCGTTGGCGGCCCCGAAACCGGCAGCCCACGGCTCACCTCGATGAAGCAATCACGAAGGCGGCCACGCCAACCGGCGATGTGCGCCATCAGCAGACCCGCCGACCATCCGCGTGGGTAGGGGCGCTCGTCCGCGGCCTCGGCAACGAACCGCCGCTCCGCTTCCCGTTGCGACTCCAGCAAATGTAGGACGTCTTTCACGTCAAGGAGAAGCTTAAACGGGCCGGTGCTGGAAGGTAAGCTCGGCGTCGATGAAGACGGCCGCTTCTACGACGGAGCCGCGGGTCAGCTCGCTCGAACTGTTCTTCGACCTGGTCTTCGTCTTCACCATCACGCAGCTGACCAGCCTGTTGCTCCGTGATCCAACGATCGCCGGCCTCCTCCAGATGCTCCTGCTTTTTGGCAACGTCTGGTGGATGTACGGGGGCTACGCGTGGCTGACCAATGCGGTCCCACCTCGCGCGGTCGCCGTTCGCCTCCTGCTGCTGGTAGGGATGGGCGGATTCCTCTTGATCGCGCTCGCCATTCCCACCGCCTTCGGCGACGGCGGCGTTCTGTTCGGCATCGGCTATCTCATCGTCACCCTCGTCCACACCGGACTGTTTTCGCAATCGTCACGTCAAAGCATCGTGACGGCGGTAAGGCGTCTTGGCCCGTTCAATCTCATCACGGCGGCGCTGCTGCTCCTTGCGGGCTTCACCCCGGGCGGGATAAGGGTGCCGCTCTTCGCCCTCGGGTTCGTCCTGCACTGGATCACGCCCCTCCTGATCCCGCAATCATCGTTCAACATTCGTGCCGCCCATTTCGTCGAACGGCACGGCCTCATCCTGCTGATCGCGCTTGGTGAATCCGTCGTCGCGGTCGGGATTGGCCTTGGAGCGATCGAACTGCCTATCGGTCGAATCGTGGCAGCCCTGTTGGGCCTTGCCTTGACCGCCGCACTGTGGTGGCTCTACTTCACCGGCGATGAGGAGCGCGCCGAAGCCGCGCTCGAGGCGGCGCAAGGTGTTCGCAAGTTCTGGCTCGCCCTCAACGCCTTTGGCTATGCCTTCGTCCCCATTCTCGGCGGCATTGTCCTGGTTGCCGCCGGCCTCAAGCTGGCCGTCGTCCGCTACAACGAGCCGTCGACGGTGTCGGCCGCGGTCTTCCTCGCGGCCGGCGTTGCCACGTACCTCGCCGGGCTAGCGCTCTTCCGCTGGCTAATTCACGCCCGCTCCGTGGCCGTGACGCTTCTGATGGGCTTTCTCGCCATCATGACGACGTTCATTGGGTTGCGCACAACTCCCGTCCTCCAGCTGGCCGCACTCGTGGTGATCGTGATCGCCGGCCCCGTCGCTGACCACCTCCTGCCGAAGCGCCGACCATCG
>DATBYU010000160.1:0-7553 GCA_036513555.1 Candidatus Dormiibacterota bacterium
CGCCGGGCGACCACCTCCGCGGTCTGCCCGAGGCTGATGGTCCAGTCTTTCTTGAACTTCGGGTTGACCATGCGCCAGCCGAGCGTGCTGTCATGGAGGGTCTGGGTGCCGCGTGCGAACTCTCGCGACGGCTTTTCGAGGATGTAGGGGGCGCGGGTCATGCTCTCGACGCCACCGGCCAGAAAGCAGGCGCCGTTCCCGGTTTCGATCTCACGGGTTGCCGCCACCACCGCCTGCATCCCCGAGCCGCACAGCCGGTTCATGGTGGCGGCGGGGATCTCGACCGGCAGACCCGCGAGCAGCACCGCCATGCGCGCCACGTTGCGGTTATCCTCTCCCGCCTGGTTCGCGTCGCCGAAGTACACGTCCTCGATGGTCGCCGGATCCACGTGGTTGCGCAGCACCGCCTGGCTGACAACTAACGCCGCGAGGTCGTCGGGCCGGACCTCCTTCAGGCCGCCCGCATAGCGGCCAATGGGAGTGCGCAGGGCATCGACGATCACCGCCTTTTCCATCGTCGTCATGCTACACGCGGGAATCCCGCGACCCTAACCTCATTAAAATGTGCGCGAGCCATGAGTGATCTTGCTCGACAGTACGATGCGGTGAACCTGGTGGCCGATCCGCTGCACGGCTACATCAAGATCACCAAGCGGGTCCACGGCGGCAGCGTCGCCGCGGAGCAGGACCTGCTGGATCATCCCTGGTTGCAGCGATTGCGGCGCATTCACCAGCTCCAGTCAGCCTGGTGGGTTTTTCCCGGCGGTGAGCATTCGCGTTTTCAGCACGCGCTGGGCGCGATGCACCTGAGCGGGGAGTGGGCGCGCCGGCTCTATCCCAACCTGAGTTCGTTGACCGACAATGTGCCCTCGCTGGCCTGCGTCGAAGAAACGCTGCGCGTCGCCGGCCTGCTGCACGACATCGGACACGGGCCGTTCGGCCACTTCTTCGATCAGAACTACCTCGACCGCTTTGGCATCGATCACGAGGTGATCGGTCGGGCGTTGATCGGCGGCGAGCTGGCGTCTACGGTTGCCGCGCTCGGCGCCAGTCCGTCGGGCCCGCTCGCCGCCGGCGAGCGGATCGATCCGCGCTGGATCGCCGACCTGATCGCCGAGCCGGACCTGCCCGGGGTGGCAGCGCCTGCCTGGGTCAAGGCCCTCAAGCCGGTGCTGAACGGGATGTACACGGCCGACAACCTCGACTATGTGCCACGCGATGCCTACATGTGCGGCGTAAAGGTCGGGCCGGTCGACATCGAGCGCCTGCTGCACTACTCGTTCCTCGACCGGGAGGGGATGCTGCTCCACCAACATGGGGCGCAGGCGCTGCTTCTCTTTTTGAACGCCCGCCTCTACCTGTACAACAACATCTATTACCACCGGACGGTGCGCCGGATCGACCTCCACATGCGGGAGATCTTCCGGGAGACGATCGACCGGATCCTCCCCGGCAATCCGCTCGACCACCTCGATCGCTACCGGGAGCTGACCGACTGGTCACTGATCGATACCGTGGACCGCTGGCGCCATGAGGGGGGTCGCGCCGCCGAGCTATCGCACGAGTGGAGCCGCATCGTGCGCCGCGAGCTCAAGTGGCGGTTGATCTTCGAGGATTACTACGAGTTTTCGACGGCGCCGGAGGCCTTCCTGTATCCGACGCCGGCCGACTACGTTCGCCGGATCCGGGAGGCGCTCCCGCCATCGCTGGCGCACGCCTCCTTCGAGGTCGACCTGGCCTCGGTCGATCCGCGGCCGCAAAACCCGTTCAACGATCCCTTCCCGGTTCTCATCTATAACCCGGTGAGCCGTGCGGTCGAGCGCAGCGCCGTGGCCGACCTGTTCCGCCGCCTCCCGATTCGCACCACGCTGGTGCGCGTCTTCACCGACGAGACGACGCAGGCCGATGCGTTGCGGCGCGCCGTGGAGCGCGCCCTTTACCGGCCCGACTCCAGCCTGGCGGAGGCGGTGCCCTGATGGCGGTGCAGCCGCAGGAGGCGATCAAGCCGCTCTCCGTCCTCGAGCTCAACACCCGCATCCACGACCTGCTGGCGGCGCGCTTCCAGAGTGTGGTCGTCAAGGGCGAGGTGAGCGGCGTTTCGCTGCGGAGCGGCCACGTCTGGTTCACGCTCAAAGACTCAGCCGCGATGGTCGGCGCGGTGATCTTCAGCAGCACCGCCCGCCGGCTCCCATTCCTGCCGGAGAACGGCCAGGAGCTGGTGGTAACCTGCCAGGTCGACTATCACGCCCAGTACGGGCGGGTCAACCTGGTCGTCAGCAAGCTCGACTACGACGGCGCTGGCAAGCTCAGGGCCGCGATCGAGCAGCTCAAGCGGCGGCTGGAGGCTGAAGGCGCCTTCAACGCCGAGCGCAAGCGGGCGCTGCCGTTTCTGCCAGGCTGTATCGCGCTCATCACGTCGCCGAGCGGGGCGGTGATCCACGACCTGCAGCAGACGATCTGGGAGCGTTTTCCGAATATGCGGCTGGTCGTCTACCCGGCGCTGGTCCAGGGCACCGCTTCCCAGCGGAGCCTGGTGGCGGCGCTCCGGCAATGTAACCAGGACCTGCTGGCCGATGTCGTGATCGTGGCGCGCGGCGGCGGCAGCTTCGAAGAGCTGATGGCGTTCAACCTGGAAGCGGTGGTCCGCGCCATCCAGGCAATGCGCATCCCGGTGGTGACGGCGCTGGGGCACACCTCGGATCGGACGCTGGCCGACCTGGTGGCGGACCGCGAGGCCCGGACGCCGACGGCGGCCGCCGAGATCGTCGTGCCGAAGAAGGCCGACCTGCTCCGGCAGCTGGGCGAACGCGGCCAGCGGCTGCAACGTGCAGGACTTACCGCCCTGATCACCCCCGCGCACCAGCTGCAGCAACGGGGCCACTCGCTGGCGCGGCTGGCTCGCGACCTCCACCTGCGGCGGCGCGAGCGCCTCACCCACCTCGAAGGGATGCTTCAACAGCGGGAGCCGCGCGAGGTATGGCGTCAGCGCGAACGGGCGCTGCAGGAGTGCCGGCGGCGGCTGCAACGATCGGATGAGGCGACCCACCAGCGCATCGACCTGGGGCATCGGCAGGCGCAGTCGCTGCGCGAGCGGCTCCTTGGGCTAGCCGGGCGCGGGTTGCGGGAGCGGGCCAACGCGCTGCAAAGCCGTGCCGCACGGCTGAGCTCGCTGGCGCCGGAGCAGACGCTCAAGCGCGGCTACAGCATCACCCTCGAAACCGGTGGCGGCACCATCATCCGGGACTCGGATCAGGCGCGCAAGGGCCAGCCGGTCAGGGTGCTGCTCGCGTCGGGCCGGCTCGAGGCCACAGTCGACGAGGCAATTCCATGACGCCCGATCCATCGCTGACCTACGAGCAGGCGCTTGGCCAGCTCGATGCCACGCTGCGCTCGCTCGAGGAAGGGAAGCTCAGCCTGGAAGAGGCGATCGCCGCCGTCGCCCGCGGACGCGAGTACCTGCAGCTCTGCGAGCGGAAGCTCGAGGAAGCGCGGCAGCGGATCGAGAGCCTGCCCGTGAAGGAGGAACCGCTGCCAGAGGACGACGCGCCGCATCCGGCGACGGTCGCGGACCTGCGCGCCGAGCGCGGTCCTACCCCGGGAGAGCCCCAGGGCGAGATCCCCTTCTAACGCTCCTCGGTGGGTTCGGGCGGCGCATCGCGCTCGATTTCGGGTCGCTCGCCGCCGGGCTCGCCGGAGCGGAAGACGCCCCATTCCTGCAGCGACCGGCGCAACATTTCCGGGGAGGTCTTGTAGGCCGCGGCCAGCTGCTCGAGATCGTCAGCGCGGAAGGTCACCACGGGCGTGTTGAAGTCCCGGCGCTGCTGCTGCAGGCGCGCTACGTGGCGGGCGAGGATCGATCCCTGGCGCTCCGGTAGTCCGTGGAGTTGGGTCAGATCGATGGCGAGCTTCGGCGGCAGGGCCGGCTCGCCTACGCCTTCCAGCTCTTCGGGCAGGAGCTGGTTGACCGGGACGCTGTAGAGAGTGGCGATCTGATGCAAACGCGTGACGGAGATATTCCGATCGCCGCGCTCGTAGGCAGCGAGGAGCGAACCCTTCAGGCGCTTGTTCGACAGAACTTCAACCTGCTGGAGGGTCAAGCCACGTTGCTTGCGCAGACTCCTGAGCCTGGCTCCAACTTTTCGCGAATACCCGTCCATTGATCCCCCTTGACTGTGTGTGATCAGTCTATCGCAGATTGCGACATAGACAAAACTTTTGACATGTACGACGCGGAGGGTGGCGGGGGGATCGTTCTCGGAGAACGACGCAACCTTCCGTGGCCGTCATTATCGGACGTAGGTTCACCCGTTGTCAAGTGCTGCTTACCTAACCTTGAGACTCGCTTAACGCCGGGGCTGAGGGTCGCGGCGCGCGGCCGGCCTCATAGGCCTGGCGGAAGCGGACAGCCGCCTGAGCCGCATCCCCTTCGGCCTCCAGCGCGCGGGCGTAGTCGTAAGTCACACGCGCTCGCAGGTCCGGGCTATCGACGGTTAACGCCACCTCGAGGGCGCGCTCGAAGTGGCGGTGGGCCGTCTCACGACGGCCGCGTGCGTGAGCGACACGCCCCGCTACGCGGTGCACGGCCACGCTGGCAATCGGGTCGCTCGACCGGGTCGCGAGGTCGAGGGCCTGCTCGATGAGGTCGCTGGCGCGATCAGCGTCGTCGCGCTCCAGAGCGGACTCAGCCATGCCGACCACGAGCAGTGGCAGCAGTTCGCGATCGTCGATCCGGCGGAGGCGTTCAGCGCCCTCGGTGAACAGCCGTTCAGCTTCAGCCACCCGGCCCTGCTGCAGAAGCATTTCGCCCATGTTCAGGCGGAGCTCTCCCGCCATCCGCACGTCGCGCAGCGTCTCGAAGATGCGCAGCCCCTTCTGCGCGTAGGACAGCGCCCGTGCATACTGCCCGGTCTGCTGCAACGAGAGCGCGAGGCCCTCGTAAATGCCGGCGAGCGCCGGCATGTCGAGCACCGCTTCGGCGGCGGCAATCGCGGATTCGTATGCGGCGATGGCTTCGACCGGCTGGCCAGCGACGTAATGGAGGTTGGCGCGGTGGCCGAGAATGCGCGCCTTGAGGACGGGATCGGTGAGGGCGGCTGACTGATACCGCTCGAATGCCTGTTCGAACCAGCGTCCGGCGCTATGGGCGCGGCGCAACAGGTAGTGAACGCTGCCCATCCGGTCGTAAAGCTCGACCAGGAGTTGGGGCCAGTTCGAATGTTCGGCAGCCGCGATTGCCTCTTCCAACACCGGCATCGCCTTCTTGGGGTGTCCCTGCCGCACGTAGGCCGTGCCCAGCACCAGCTGAGCGCGGGTCTTCAACTCGAGCGGAACGGTGGTCCTGGCCAGGATTCGCGTCATCAGCGCCACGGCCCGGCCTGCCTCGGCGTGCAGCAGGCTCATCTCGGCCTCGGCCAGCGCCAATTCGAGGGCGGCGATGGAGTCCCCGGGCTCTTCGAGGAAGTAGTCGATCGGTCGCTGTAGCCGCTGGGCGATGATCCGCAGGGTCTGAGTTGATGGCTGGGAGCGCCCCAGTTCTACCTGGTTGAGAAAGGCCCGGGTGAAGTCCTTTCCCGCGACGGCGGTTAGGGTGAGCCCAAGCTCCTGGCGGGCTTGGCGGATCCGCTGGCCGAGCGACCCGGGCGCGCCGGGGCTGGCCGTCGATGACCGCCCCGGGCGCCCCTTGGTAAGCACAGGCTACAGTCTAGCAATGGCGACTTGACAATGAAAGAGCGGCGACTAAGGGTTCGGCCAGATGACTTCAGCGCAGGAAACCACGGCCGAAACGATGACGAGCAGAATCCAGGGGTTCAAGAAACGCCGCACAGGTCCCCACCTCCTGAACAGGCGGCTCGCTCGATCTGGCCCGTTCTGCTGCCAGCTTATGGACGGCGGTCAATCAGGGGGGTCACGCCTGTAACGGATTCCGTAGGGTTGGTCGCGAAGCGCTGACTGCGGTGCTACCGGCGTCCCTATAATCGGGTTCCGTTTGTGTCCCCGTAGCTCAGCCTGGATAGAGCACTGGCCTCCGGAGCCAGGAGCACAGGTTCAAATCCTGTCGGGGACACCACTGTCCTGTCTCAAGAGATCCCGGACGCCTGTCGCAAGACATTATGGACAGGCCAGCGGCCGTTGCGGGGCTGGTAGTCGCGGGTTGGGTCGATAGTCAGCGCGCGGAGGAGCTCCCCCGCCTCGGTCACGATGCGGACCTGAGCGCCAGCCACGAGGAGGCGAACGGGTTTGTTCCGGTGCGCGGCTCCGACGCTGATGTGTCGGAGCCGGCTGCGGTAGCGCAGGGTGACCGCGCCGGTCTTGTCGATGCGGTCGTGACGGACGCGGTACTGGACGGAAGCGAGCTCAGCCGCGGGTCCGGCCTTGACCCTGGCGGCGAAGGCTTGGGCGGGGGTGCGCCCGGCGAGGGCGCGGTGGGGACGTGACTGGTTGTAGTAGAAACGGAAGGCATCGAGCTGCGCCTGCAGCTCCGGCAGGCAGGTGGCCGGCGGCTGGCGGGTCAGGAAGCGCTTGAGGGACTGGTGGAGGCGCTCGACCTTGCCACAAGTCTGGGGATGGTAGGGGGTGGAGTGCTTGGAGACGATGCCCAGGCGGTCCAGCTCGGACTCGAGCAGGACCCGTCCCTTGCGTGATTTGCCGCTGAAGACGGCGGCGTTGTCGGTGAGGAGCGAGGCTGGGAATCCGAATTGGCTGGCGGCACCGAGGAAGGTTTCAAGGGCGTCGGCCGCCTTGACGGTGGTGAATGCGACCGACGCGACAAACAGCCGGGAGTGGTCGTCGACGAAGTTCAGGATCTCGACCTTGGCGCCGTCGGCCAGAAGCCACTCCGTGGCGTCCGCCTGCCAGCGTTCGTTGGGCAGGCTGGCCTCGAAGCGGACGAAGGAGGAGCGCGGCCGCTTGTGCGGCTGGGGGGTGATCAGGCCGTGACGACTCAGGATGCGCCAGATGGTGCTACGCGACGGCGGTTGAGCCAGGCGCGCGGCGACGTGGTGCGAGATGGTCTGGGGTCCGGCGTCGTGACCGGCGGCAAGGAGCTCCTGCCGCAGCTGGAGGACGGTGGCGATGACCTCATCGCCGGCCGCTCGAGGCGATGATCGCGGTCGGCGCGAGTGAGGCGCGAGGGCCTCGTAGCCGCCGCCTCTAACTCGGGCAAGAAGTACGTACAGCCAGCTCCGGGAGATGCCGTGGGCCCTGGCGATTTCGGTCGGGCTGCGTTTCTCGATGAGCACCGCGTCGACCACATAGCGCTCCAATCCCATCCCGGCACCTCCTTTCGGTAGGTGTCCAGCATGTCTTGAGACATCTGTCCACTATGTGGTGAACTCGCACACTGTCGGGGACACCACCCATTTAGGGTGTCAGATGCGACGCATCATAGCGGCGACATCGGGTTAACCACTCAACACTAAGCTCTGCCCGGCTCCTCCAAAAGGCTGCTGACTTCGAGCGGACCGGCTGATGGCTCTGGCGTACGATGACCGCGTCATGACGAACGAGCCATCCGCCCAGCAGGACACGCGACCGAATCCGCCAGATGCGTCAGC
>DATBYU010000161.1:0-4776 GCA_036513555.1 Candidatus Dormiibacterota bacterium
CAGGAGGTCGAGAAATTGCAGCGCGACGTCTTTCCCGAGCTCGCGTCCCGCATCGCGTTGCTCCACGGCCGCCTCAAATCCGCCGAGAAGGAGGCGGTGATGGCGGCCTTCAAGCGAGGCGACGTCGCCATCCTGGTCTCCACCTCGGTGGTGGAGGTCGGCATCGACATTCCCAATGCCACGGTGATGATGATCGAGGGTGCCGATCGATTCGGATTGGCGCAACTCCATCAATTCCGCGGCCGCGTGGGACGGGGATCCGAGGAGTCGTGGTGCTTGCTGTTTACCGATGCCGAGGATCCGCAGTCGCTCAAGCGTCTGCAGGCCGTCGTTACGAACAAAAGTGGCTTCGACCTTGCCGAGATCGACCTCGAGCTACGGGGCTGGGGTGACCTCGCCGGCTACCGGCAACATGGGAAGGACTTCAAGATGGCGAGCTTGCTGGACGCCGTGCTGATCAGCGACGCCCAGAGCGAGGCCGTCCGCCTCTTGGAGCGCGACCCGACGCTGGCCGGCGAGCCGGGGCTCCGCCACCAGCTTTCGGCGTATCGTCAGGTGTTCGCGTTGGATTGACGGGCGGGGTCGCTGGCGGCAGCGGCCGCAATCGGCTGAGCAGCCAGCCGACACCCATGCCGCAGGCGATCGGCAGGGCAAGCACCAGGATGATGCCAACCACGGCGGCGACGACGACTATGCTGCAGCTCCTTCCTGGGCGGCGGCCTTCAGACCGATCCGCCTGTTTTACTCATCGCATGACGGGACCGGCGACGCGTGTCACCGCGGGGACCAGTCGGGGACGCCTGCTGAAGACGCCGCCGGGCCGAGCAACGCGTCCCACCACGGCGCTGGTGCGCGAGGCGTTATTCAACATCATCGGCGACAGCATACGCGGTGCGCGAGTGCTCGATCTCTTCGCCGGCGCCGGGACGCTGGGCATCGAGGCCCTGTCGCGTGGCGCCGCGTCGGCAACATTTGTGGAACGCGACCGAGCCTGTGCTACCATCGTCGCGGAGAATTTGGCCGCAACCGGGTTCGCCCAGCAGGGCGACGTGGCAAATGCTGACGCCATCGACTGGTTGAGGGCGCGCGACGGCGACCTCGGCGCCTACAACCTTCTCCTCCTCGACCCCCCTTACAAGGACAGTGCGACGCTGACGGCCGCCGTACAGGCACTCGATCGGGCCCCGCTGCGCGACCAGGCCCTTTTGGTGGTCGAGCACCATCGCAGTCAGTCGTTGCCTAAGCTGGAGCGGCTGTCGTTCGTCCGGGATCGCGACTACGGAGCCACCCGGCTCACGTTTTTCAGGTACAAATGATCACGGCGCTTTACCCGGGCAGCTTCGACCCGCTGACCAACGGCCACCTCGACATCGTCGATCGGACCGCGCAGATCTTCGACCGCGTCGTGATCGCCGTCCTCGAGAACCCCAGCAAGCAGCCGCTGTTTACGACCGGGGAGCGCGTTGCGATGATTCGCGAGAGTCTTGGTAAGCGCCCTGGCGTTGAGGTCAGCACCTTCAGCGGCCTGACCATCGACTTCGCACGGCAGGTCGGCGCGCGGGTGATCGTCCGTGGGCTGCGCGCCGTGTCAGACTTTGAGAGTGAGTTCCAGATGGCGCTGATGAACCGTCGCCTGGAGCCTGACGTCACCACCGTCTTCATCCCGACCAGCCTGCGCCACCTGTTTCTCAGCTCCAGCTTGATCAAGGAGCTCGCCGAGTTCGGTGGAGACATCTCGGAATTCGTCCCAGCCAACGTCGTCGCACCGCTCAAGCAACGTCTCACCGCGGGAACCCCGCGACCCTGAAGGAGCACACCGAATGAACATCCATGAAGCGATCGATCGCCTCGAGTACCTGATCGGCCACAGCCGCCAGATCCCGCTGACGCGGACCGTCGTCATCGACCAGGAAGAGGCGCTCGCCTGCATCGACGATCTCCGGCTCAGCCTGCCCGACGAGATCAAACAGGCGCGCTGGACCCTCCAGGAACAGCAGCGGCTGCTCTCCGAAGCGCAGGCGGAAGCCGCCCGGACAGTGAGTAAGGCGGGGGAGCGAGCCCAGACGATGATTGGACAGCACGAGCTGGTCAAGCGGGCGGAAAAACAGGCCGACGCCCTGCTCAAGGACGCCACCCTCAAAGCCGACGAGACGCGCCGGGCCGCCGACCGCTACGCCTGGGAGGTGATGCAATCGCTGGAGACCCAGCTGCTGCGGACGGTCGCCACGGTGAAGAAGGGCGTCGAGGCCTTACGGACGCCCCCGACGAAGCCCGTCAAGGAAGTGGAGGTCATCAGCAGCCGGTAGCTGACCTTATAATGGGCTGCTCATGGCTCTCCCCAAGACCCGATACGCCCATGCTCGCCAGGGCGAGCGACGCGCCCACCTGGCGATAAAGCGCACCCAGCTGGTCGAGTGCTCGCAGTGCCACCAGCCGAAGCGGCCGCACACGATTTGTCGTAACTGCGGCTACTACGACGGGCGCGAAGTCATCAAGACCGACTAGGTCGCAAGCCGATCAGCCTCGCCTTCCTGTTCCCAGGCCAGGGCGCCCAATTCGTTGGAATGGCGCGCGACCTGCTGGAAGGAGACAAGGGGTCAGCCGACTTCGTCCGCCAGGCCGAGGACCGGCTCGCGATGCCGCTGCGCCAGCTCATGCTGGACGGGCCCGAGGCCGAGCTACAAGCGACCAGCAACGCCCAGCCGGCGATCCTGTTTCACAGCCTGGCCCTGCTTCGCCTGATGCGCGCCCGCGGGTTCGCCCCGGACCTGGTCGCCGGCCACAGCATGGGTGAGTTCGCCGGGTTGGTGGCGACCGAGGCCCTCGATCCCCTCGATGCGCTGGAAGCCGTCCGGGCGCGCGGCGGGGCGATGTCGGCGGCGGCACCTCCGGCCAGCGGGATGGTCGCCGTCCTCGGCCTGCCCGACAACGCCGTCGAACAGGCATGCGCGAGCAGCGGGGGAGAGGTCGTGGTTGCCAACTACAACGCGCCGGGTCAGGTGGTCATCTCGGGCAGCGAGGTTGGCTTGAGTGCCGTGAGCCCCAAGCTCGAAGCGGCCGGCGCGAAGCGCCTGGTACGGCTGCCCGTCAGCGGCGCGTTCCACTCGCCGCTGATGGCCCATGCGGCACAGGTCTTCGCCGCTGCGTGGGAGAAGATCCCGCTCGGCGCCTTGCGTCGCCCCCAGGTCTTCAATGCTGATGCGCAGGTCCACCAGGATCCGCTCGAGGTCCGCCGGCTGATGGTCGGCCAGTTGACTGGCCCAGTCCGCTGGACGCAGTCGATCCAGCGGTTGCAACAGCTCGGCGCCGTCACCTACGTTGAGGTTGGTCCGCGGCGGACCCTGACCGGCCTGGTCAAGAAGATTCTCCCGGGCGCCGTGGTCCACAATATCGAGGATCTGGCCAGCATGAACACCACCCTCAAGACCATCCATGGCTGACGGCTTTTCGGAGCAGGTCGTCCTGGTCACGGGTGGAAGCCGCGGCATCGGTCGCGCCACCGCCGTCCTCTTCGGCCGAGCCGGGGCATCGGTCGCCATTACGTACAAGAGCCGGCAGGCGGAGGCTGACTCGCTGGTCGAGGAGCTGTCGCACGAGGGCCACCAGGCGATGGCGCTACAAGCGGACTTCGCCGACAGCGGTGCGCCGGGGACCGCCGTCGAGGCTGTGGTCAAACAGTGGGGCAGGCTCGACGTCCTGGTCAACAACGCGGGTCTGACCCGCGACACGCTGGTGATGCGGATGAGCGAAGCCGACTGGGACATCGTGATCCAGACCAACCTCAAAGGGGCCTTCCTCGCGAGCAAGGCCGCGCTGCGACCGATGCTCAAGCAGAAATACGGCCGGATCGTCAACGTGTCCTCCCTGGCCGGGGTCGCGGGCAACGCCGGGCAGGCCAATTACAGCGCCTCGAAGGCGGGTTTGATCGGGCTGACCAAGGCGCTGGCCAAGGAGGTCGGGTCCCGGAACATCACGGTCAATGCCGTTGCTCCCGGCTTCATCACGACCGAGCTCACCAGCGGCTTGCCGGCGGAGCTCCTCGAACGCGCCCGCCAGGCCGCGGCCATCCCCCGGATCGGGACCCCCGACGACGTCGCCCCGGCAATCGTCTTCCTCGCGTCGCGGGCGGCCGGCTACATCACGGGCCAGGTTTTGGGCATTGACGGGGGTCTCCCAATCTAGGAAGATGGGCCCCGCTTGGTCTAGAATTTGACCGCACTTGCACTAGCTAAAGGGGATCGGATGGACGGGAACAGCTTCGAAAAGTTCAAAGGCATCATCGCCGAACAGCTCGGCGTGGATACCGAGCAAGTCACTCCGGACGCCTCTTTCGTCGACGACCTGAACGCGGATTCCCTCGACCTGGTCGAATTGATCATGGCGTTCGAGGAAGAATACGGAATGGAGATACCTGACGAGGACGCTGAAAAGATCCAGACCGTCGGCGCCGCGTGGGACTACGTTCAAGAAAAGCTCGGAATCACCACCTGAACTAGAGCCCACGCCGACCGACGACCCCATCCAAAAGCTTCAGCGCACGCTCCGCGTGCGCTTCCACGATGCTGCCCTGCTCCGCCAGGCCTTGACCCACCGGTCGTATAACAACGAGCATCCGGAACGGGGAAGCGCCGACAACGAGCGCCTCGAGTACCTGGGCGATGCCGTGCTCGAGCTGATCGCGGCTGAGCACCTCTACAACACGTATGCGACCTCGGACGAAGGCGAGCTGACCCGCCTGCGCGCTTCCGTCGTCAATACGAAAAGCCTGGCGCGCCT
>DATBYU010000162.1:0-3990 GCA_036513555.1 Candidatus Dormiibacterota bacterium
GCTGGCCGATCTCCACCTCACCTCGCCGCAAGCCATGCTGCTGCACCAGTTGGACGACCCGCTGCCGATGAACGAGGTGGCCGGCAAGCTCCACTGCGACCCCTCCAACGTGACAGGGATCGTCGACCGTCTCGAAGGGCGCGGTCTCATCGAAAGGCAGCATCTGACAAAAGACCGGCGGGTCAAGCACCTCGCGCTGACGGCCGAGGGCCGCCGGCTCAGGCGGCGGGTGGAAACCATCCTCTCGTCGGCCCCTGGACTTTCGACCCTACCCGCTGCCGATCAGGCCGCGCTGCAGGACCTGCTCGAGCGAAGCCTGGCGTCCGGTAACTAGAAAGCGCTTAAGAGACTGGGTCGCGTTCGAGAGCCCGGTACTCGGCAGTCCGGCGGTGAATGTCGGGTTCCACCGGTAGGAGCCTTCTCGTTCAGAACCACCCATCGACGTGCCAGCCTTCGGTGGTACTAGATGTTCTTGATCGCTTTGATCAGCCGCCCGGCGCGCTCAAATTCTTCCGGTGTGCGCAGGGTGGGATTGCCGAACGTGAAGCCCTGGATGCCGACGCCAATGAAGTCCTGCAGGATCTCGGCGGCCTGCTCCGGAGTGGCAGGCTGGAACATGACACGCCGCTCGGGAGGCATCCGTTCCATCACCGTCTTGGCCTGCCCTTCGTTCTCCACCAGGACGACCGGGGCCCCCATCGTCCTGGTGATGGTTGCCGGATCTCGGCCCTCTTCTTCACAGTAGCGGTCCAGGATTTCGCTCTTTCGCTTGATGTCGGCGAGCGGGCCGAACCAGTGGGACATGTCTGCGTGGCGCGCGACCAGGCGCAGGGTGCGCTTTTCGCCACCGCCGCCGACCAGGATCTGCGGTCCGCCCGGTTGCAGCGGCCGCGGGTTGTTGAGCGCGCGGTCGATCCGGTAATGCGTGCCCTCAAAGGACGGCCGCTTCTCAGTGAACATCAGCTTGATGATGGTCAGCGCCTCATCGAGGCGGTCCATACGCTCGCGAATGGGCGGAAAAGCGAAACCATACCCGATGTGCTCCGACTCGTTCCATGCGGCGCCGATGCCACAGACCGCCCGCCCCTTCGAGATGACGTCGAGCGTCGTGACCATCTTGGCCACGAGTGCCGGGTTGCGATAGGTCACACCGGTGACCAGGGTGCCAAGGCGCACCTGGCTGGTCTCGCGCGCCAGGGCACCCAGCGCCGTGTAGCCCTCCAGCATGGGCTCTTCCTCCGCGCCGATGCCGGTGATTTGGTAGAAGTGGTCCATCACCGTGACCAGCTCGAAGCCGGCGGATTCGGCCGAGCGTGCGAGCCCACCAACGTGATCGAAGAGCTGGTCGGGCGGTACGCCCGGAAACGTGAAGCTGGGCATGTGATAACCAAAGAAGGGCATACGGTCCATGATATTTAGCGAGCTGGGATGAGGAGGTCGCGGATCTTAAAGGTGCCCGGCTCATGGGATGGCAGCGTCGGCCGCCAGGACGGGTCGTTGATGAGATACGACTCGGGGTCTGTACGGATGATCCCCACGACGACCTCGGCAACGATGCGGCCGCCGACCTCGCCCAAGTGATCGCCCCCGCCATGGACCGCCGCCTCGCGGAGGATGTATAGCCACAGCGGCGTTTCATCCTGCCAGTCACCGAGGGCGAGCTCCTGACGCGTCAACTCTCTTGCCCCAACGGCGCGCGCGACGGCTTCGCCCGATGGCAAGCCGGTGCCCATCCCTCGCTGCAGGTCCCGTGCGGCAAGCGATCGGTACGCACTGACTTCGACGACGCCTGTGATCGATTCCGGAAGTCGAATGAGCGATGTGGGTAACTGTCCATCGATTGGCTTGGCGCGCTGTGCCTCCGGCCTTCCCGGCACGTCAAACAAAAACGCCCAATCGATGACATGTTCCGGCGCAAGCGGCCGGAAGCCCGCCAGATCGGGAAAGACGGGGAAGCGTCGACCGCCCGGTCGGAGCTGGTAGTCGCCCTTGATCTGCGAATGGCCATAGCGGTACGCGGCGTCTGCAAATTCGACCGGGATGAACGGGTCGCCCGCGAGGTGATAAAAGCGAAGGCCGTCCTGGAGGACACTCGCCGTCGTCGGGTTGCCGACCAGATTCGGGAGGAAATCATTGAGGATGACCCACTGGTAATGCCAGATCAGCGCCCGGCGCGCGTCGTCGAACAGATCCGAATCGGGAACGCCGTCCGACCTTAGTCGATCGACCAGGCGGTTATGCGCCCGGATGAAGGCCACCTGGAGGCCGGTCATGAAGGCGTGGACATCGTTCCGCGGGTCGCCGACCAGCGCCATGCCCTGCTGGTTGCGAGGCAGATCGTGACCTCCCGCGCCCAGCAGGAGTTTGGCTGGATCTGTCTGGTCGAAGAGATAGGGGGCGCCGACCGGGCCGGAGCCGTACAGGGCCTCGAGATTCGCGCGAGGCGTGCGAGCGTTGCGTAGAGCATTGATGTCGCCGTGTACCCGTAATGGCGACCGGTCGGCCGTCAGGTCGTGCGCGAGGTACTGGCCGAAGAAAGGCTGGCCGGCTTCGATGTGGCTATCGGTATCGCAGGCGCCACCATCGCAGACGCTGCCTTCAATCCCAAGGGCGAGCAACCGATCATCGTCGAAGCGAGCAGCCGGCAGCTCCGGGAACATTCGTCCGTAACGCCCACCCTCGGCAAGCGGAGCGTCGACGCTGCGCCCGGGGGCCAGGCACAAATCGCGTGCCGGATGGGCTGCACGCAGTCGGACGGCCGTTTGCATCACGTCCGACTCATACCAGCTAACCTCGCGAATCTCAAATCCGATCTCGGGTTGCCTGTGCTCAGGGCTTGGCCGCGACGTTCTGCAGACGAACCTCACCGTGCGCGATGAGCCGACCGGTCTCATCGGTGATATCGACGCGCCACAGTTGTTGGCTGCGCCCCTGGTAAAGGGCCGCCGCTTCGACGAGCACCCGCCCGGCCGTGAGCGATCGGAAGTAGTGGGTCGTGTTGCTGAGTCCGACTGCAACCTCGCCGCGTCCGCGCACGGCGGTGCTTGCCCCGAGGCTCGCGGCACTCTCGACTGCGGTCGAGTAGACGCCGCCATGGACGATCCCCCATGGAGTGAGGTGGTCTGGGCCCAACTGCAGATGCCCGGTCACCCTGGAGTCGGTGACCTCATCGAGGATGAGGCCTGCGGCGCGAACAAAGACGCTGGCGTCCTCCAGCGAGCTAGCATCAAGGCGAGGGCCGCTCGCTGTGGTTGGATTGGTCGTCGCATCGGTCATGGGAGCAAGAATAGCGCCGTGCATCAGCTATCCTCGTGGCACGAACTGAGTTCATATGACAAAAGTTGAGATCCAGGATGATCGCCTGGTCGCGAGGATTCAGGGCCTCGACAAGGTGCTCGCGCTCAGGAGTGAGCTAAGCATTCCGCTGGCGCACGTGAAGGGCGCAACCGTCAGTCCCGCCGAGGTACGCCGACGCTGGCGAAACCCGTTACGCGCGCATGTACCAGGCACGGACATGCCCTACGTGATGATGGCCGGTAGCTTTTTGTTCCTCGACGGAGAGCATGCCTTCTGGGACGTGCATGATCCGAATCGAACCGTTGTCATTGAGCTCGACCACGAACGATTCGCCAATCTAGTCCTCGAGGTCGAGGATCCGCATGCCACGGCCGCCGCCATCAATGCGGCGGTGGCCGGACGGGCCTAACCCTCGGGACGAACTGCCGTCCGGCGCAGCCTTCGGCCTTCGACGAGTAGGGACGCGACCATCACGAGCGACAGCCAGGCAAGCCCGAGCGCATAACCACCAAGAACATCCGTGAGCCAGTGGACCCCGAGGTAGAGGCGCGAAGCTCCAACCACCAGGGTAACGGCTGCGGCGCCGATCGCAATAGGCAGCCGGCGGTTCGGTGCACGCCAGACGATGAGCACCACGGCCAGCATTCCGTAGAAGGCGATGGATTGCGTGGCATGTCCGGAGGTAAACGCCCA
>DATBYU010000163.1:0-2133 GCA_036513555.1 Candidatus Dormiibacterota bacterium
GCTGGGCCTGGCGATTTCCCATCGGTGGGCCAAGCTGCTGGTGCCCGCCGTCGTGGTGGCGGCGCTTGCGGTCAGCCAGGTGCCGCTCATCCGGCATCGCATCGCCTACGAGCTGCACGCGGTACCGGGCAATACGCTCGACTTTCGGCTTCGAATCTGGGGTCAGACGCCCCGCATGTTGAGCCAGTCGCCCGTGCTGGGCATCGGGCTGTCCTACTACCAGCAGGCGATGGGTCCCTACTGGCAGGATCTGCCCAAGGTCATCTACCCGCACAACATCGTGCTGAACTTCTGGGCAGTCACCGGGCTCCTCGGATTGGCCGGCTTTTTCTGGCTCGCCATCCGGGCCTTCGTGCTGGGGTGGCGGGGCTGGCGTCGCCATCCGGCGGAATGGCGGCCCTACGACCTGGGCGTCATGCTGGTCCTGGTGGCGATGCTCGTCCACGGGCTGGTCGATGTCCCCTTCTTCAAGAACGACCTCAGCTTCGAGTTCTGGGCGCTGCTCGGGATCCTCTGGGCCGCTCATCGCTGGAGCGGCGCAGGGGCCGCGTTATACGGGCGTGCCGGACGCTGATTCGAATCTCCCTCCACCGCTGGCGGGGGAGGGTCGGGGTGGGAGCGGCGACTACACGGGGGTTGTTCGCGACAGCCAGGCCGCGATCCTGGCCAGCGCCGAACGCATCACGGTGGTCGGGCGCTGGGTGGTGCTGGCGGCCGCCGCCATCCTCAACCACTTTGGCAACGAGAACAGTCCGGCGTCGGTCTACATCGTCGACACCATCCTCTTCAGCTGGGGTCTGGTCAACCTGGTGGTCTCGGTGGTGCTGGTTCGCGGCTACCGGCCGGGGCGCTGGTTCGGCTTCCTCACCACCGGCATCGATCTCATGGTGGCGACCAGCATCCTCTACTTTTCCGGTGGATATGGCGCGCCCACCGACTTCTCGCTCCTCTTTTATCTGCTGATCATTGCGTCGGCGGTGCGCCTCGGCCTGCCCGGCTCGCTGGCGACCGCGATCGTGGTCTCGCTCCTCTATGTGCTGATCGGCGGGCTGACCGGTTTTGCCCGGATCTCTCCGCCGCCTGGATTCGTGATCGGCCGCGTCTTCCTGTTTCTCTTCGTCGCGCTGGTTGCCGGACTTTTGGTTGGCGATATCCGCAGCCGGCTCGATCGGGCGCTGCGCACCGCCATCGAACGTGCCACCCAGCTCGACGAGACCCGCCGCCGTGAAACCCTCGAGAAAGAACGAGTCGAGCGATTGGAGGAGATCGACAAGGTGCGTACCGACTTCATCGCGATGGTGGCGCACGAGCTGCAAACGCCGCTGGCGAGCATCAAGACCCAGGCCGACACGCTGCTGAACCAGCGACACCGGCTCGACCAGGAGACGCGCGAGGCACTGGTCGACGGGATTCATCGCAGCGCTGCCAGCCTGAGCGACCTGGTGCAGGACTTCGCCGCCGTCAACCGGATCGAAAACAATGAGTTCACCTACCATTTCGAGCGCCTCGACCTGGCCGATTTCGTCCAGGACGTCGTTGGGCATTTCCGGTCAGATCCGCACCGCTACCCGATGCGGGTGCGGGTGGAGCCCGGCCTCGTGGTGCGGGGGGACCGCCGGCGATTGCAGCAGGCGCTGCTCAACCTGCTGAACAACGCCGTCAAGTACTCGCCGCGCGGCGGCAATCTCGCGGTGATCGCCTTCCCGGACAAGGAGGGGAAGGCCAAGGTCTCGGTCCACGACGAGGGCATCGGGATCCGCCAGGAGGACATCCCCAAGCTCTTCAATAAGTTCACGCGCCTGTTCGACAAAAGGGCGATGGATATCGGTGGGTCGGGGCTTGGCCTGTTCATCACCCGCTCGATCATCGAGGCCCACGGCGGGCACATGACGGTCGAAAGCGAATGGGGCAAGGGCTCGACCTTCGGCTTCGTTCTACCCCTATGGCCAGCATCCGGGTCCTCGTCGTCGACGACCACGTCGTCTTCAGCGACGCCCTAGCCACGATCCTGGCAACGGAGCCCGAGATCCAGGTCGTCGGCAAGGGCGGCACGGTGCAGGAGGCGATCAGCTCGGCACATGCGCTCCAGCCCGACGTCGTCCTGCTGGACGTCCACATGCCAGACGGCTCGGG
>DATBYU010000164.1:0-10231 GCA_036513555.1 Candidatus Dormiibacterota bacterium
GTCGGGATGCCGATGCGCCTGCTGACCCGGTTGCTGGGCGAATGCGGGATCCCGGTTCCGGCGAACAATCCCGATGAATTGCAGCAAGCGTCTCACCACCATCGCCGCAAGCCTGCTCCTCCTTAGCCCCCTCGCGCTGGCGGCCTGCGGACCTGGCGAGAGTTCGAAGCTGGTCATCACCCAGAGCACCGATGTGCCGAGCAGCGCCGACCACAAGGGCCATCTCGCCCCCGGCGGGTTCATGGGCATCACGCTCTCGATCCGCAACACGGGGGCCGGGCCGGCGCGGGGCGTTACCGTCGAGGACGTCCTGCCGGCGGGCTTTCGTTATTACGAGCTGACCACGCTGGGCGGTAACGCGATCCGCACCAACACCAGCGATCCCGCGGCGCAGGGCAATCCGGTTTGGGGCACGTGGACGATTCCGGCCGGCAACGGCAACACGGTAAGCGCGCTGATCCTCAGTTTCAAAGTCCAGGCTGCGGTCAAGCCCGGCGACTACCAGAACAAGGTCAAGCTCACGACTTTGGCCGGGTCCGACGTGCAGGGCGATCCCGTCGGCCTGGTCGTCGAGCCGCGACCAGCGCTGACCGTGGCTGCGGCGGCGGCCAACGCCCAGGTGACAACCGGCGGCTCGGCAACCTACATCGTCTCCGTGAGCAATGTTGGCTCGGCCGCTGCTAAAGGGGTGGTCGTCTCGGTGAGCCTCGCGTCCGGATTTCTCTACACGACGACGACCGGGTATGAAGGCAACAGTGTGCGGGTCTCCGCCGTCGATCCGCCTGGGAACAGCCTGCTGCCGGTCTGGTCCTCGTGGGATATTCCGGGGGCGGCCAACGGGGCGGCCGGACTCCTGCGCCTGACCTTTCAGGCCCGGGTGCTGCCGGCGGTAGTTCCGGGGCTCTACAACCTGACGGTGGGCGTGACCAGTGCCAAGGACGTCATCCCGCAGACGATCGGCAACACAGCAGCAGTGACCGTCAGCAAGGGTACCCGTGTGCCGCTCACCATGACGGTCGCTGCCACCGGGCCTTACGCCGCGCAGAACGCCACGGTCGCCTACGTGATCACGGTCGTGAACGAGAGTACCGACGCGGCCCAGGCGGTGACCGTCACCGACACATTGCCGCAAGGCTTCGTGTACCAGGAAACCAACGCGATCGCGATCAACTCGACCAATATCGGCTCGCGCCTTCAGCCGGCCTCCGGCTCGCCGACGCCGCAATGGGGACCCTTCGTCATCCCCGCTGGCGGCTTCAATGGATCGACGCTGGTGATCATCTTTACGGCGAAGCTGATGGGGGCTTCGCTCGGCCCGCATCCCAACGTGGTCTCGGGGAATAGCAGCAACGCCCAGATCACCGGAGCGTCGGACCAGGCGCCCGTCATCATCACAGCGAGCTGACGGCATTTATGAGGTTGGTCTTAGGGCCCATTTGGGAGAATAGCGAGCAGTGTCCAGAACGCAGCGCGAACTAAAGGCGCTTCGCCAGCAGCAGCGTGAGGAGGCGGCCGCGCGTCAGCGCGCCCGCGACCGTCGCAACCTCTTCATCATTGCCGGCGTCCTGGTTACGGCCGCGGTTGCCATCCTGCTGGTCGCGGTCGCCCTCAACCAGGCGGCGAACCAGGCAGCGAAGCAGGCGGCGGCCAACCGGCTCCCCTTCAAGGCGGTGAGTGGCACCATCGGCACCGCGGTCCCCGACGAGGGGCGAGCGCACGTCGACCCGTCGACCACGCCGACCTACAAGTTCTATCCGCCCGCCTCCGGGCCGCACTATTCCGCGACGGGCGTGGCCCCGGTGCCGTGGCAGACGATCGCCACCTCCAGCAGCCCGCTGGTCGAGGGCCAGTACATCCACAACCTCGAGCACGGCGGCATGGCGATCCTCTACAACTGCTCGACGGGGGCCGACTGCACGACGCTCAAGAATTCGCTCGAGAACTACGTTACGAACCTGGCGCCCGTCGAGCCGACCTTCAACGAAGTCAAGGTTGTGATCACGCCCTATAGCCAGGGAATGCAGAAGAAGGTGGCGCTGGTCGCCTGGGACTACCTCGAGTTTCTGGACACGTACGACCAGAACGCGATCACCCAGTTCTACGAGAACCACGTCGATAAGGGCCCTGAGGCGATCCCGTGATAAACTACGGAGTCGCGCCCGGGGGCGCTACTGCCATGTTTGCCATTGTTGCCACCAGCGGAAAGCAGTTCAAGGTCTCAGAAGGCGACCGGATCCTGGTCGACAGGGTACCGGCTGAGGTCGGTCAGACCGTACGCCTCGACTCGGTCCTGATGGTCGGCGGCGAGGACAAGCCGATGGTGGGCACCCCGTTCGTTTCCGGCGCGGCCGTGGAGGCGACGGTGGTCGCGCATCGGTCGGGCGACAAGATCATCGTCTTCAAATTCGAGGCGCGCAAGCGCAAGCGGCGCAAGACCGGGCACCGGCAGCAGCTTTCGGAGCTGCGGATCGGGGCCATCCGGCCGCCGGATGGGAAGAGCGCGACGGGACCGGCGGCGGGCGAACGACCCGTGACCGCCACGCAGCCGGTGACGAAACCCCGCCGAACCAAAGCGAGCGCGGAAACGACCAAGCAGGAGTAGGCAATGGCACACAAGAAAGGCGCAGGCAGCTCACGCAACGGACGCGACAGCGTCGGCCAGCGGCTGGGCATGAAGACGGGCGCGGGCCAGGCGGTCAACGCCGGCACCATCCTGCTTCGCCAGCGAGGGACGGCGATCTTTCCCGGGACCAACGTAGGGATGGGGCGCGATCACACGCTTTTCGCGCTCGTCGATGGGGTGGTTCGCTTCGAGCGCACCGGTCACGGGCGCAAGAAAGTCTCGGTCCTGGCCGAAGCCGTTTAGCCCCCGGCCGCCCGGGCGCTGATGACGCGCTCGCCCTTCCACACCGGGGCTCGCTGATGACGCGCTCGCCTTTCCACGCCAGGGCTCGCTGATGTTCACTGACCGGGTCAAGGTCTTCGTCAAGGCCGGCGATGGCGGGGCCGGGCAATTGAGCTTTCGCCGCGAGAAATTCGTGCCGCGCGGAGGCCCGGACGGAGGCAACGGGGGTCGTGGGGGAAATGTCGTGCTCGAAGTGTCGCGGCAACTCAACTCCTTGCAGGACTATCGCTTCAAGCACCACTTCGCTGCCGATCGCGGGGGGCGGGGCGGCGGCAGCCGGCGCCACGGCAAAGACGCCGCCGACATCGTGCTGCCGGTTCCACCGGGAACGTTGGTGAAAGACGAGGAGGGGAAGACCCTGGCCGACTTGATTGCAGACCGGCAGCGGCTGGTGGTCGCCCGCGCCGGACGGGGTGGTCGCGGCAACGCCAGCTTCAAGACATCGACGCGCCAGACGCCCCGCTTCGCCGAGCTCGGCGAACCCGGCGAATCCCGCTGGTTGTGGCTCGAGCTCAAATTGATCGCCGACGTGGGGCTGGTCGGGCTCCCCAATGCCGGCAAATCGACCCTGCTCTCGGTCGCCAGCGCCGCTCGCCCCAAGATCGCCGACTATCCCTTCACGACCCTGGAGCCCGTGCTGGGTGTGGTGGAGCTGGCCGATGAGGCGAGCTTCGTCATGGCCGACCTCCCAGGCCTGATCGAGGGCGCGGCCGAAGGCGCCGGGCTTGGCCTGCAGTTTCTGCGTCACGTCGAGCGGACCCGCGCTTTGATCCACATGATCGACGCCAGCTCGGGGGATCGACAGAAACTCTGGGACGATTACCAGCAGGTCCGCACCGAACTGAAGAAATACAGTCCCGCGCTGGCGCGCCGTCCGCAGTTGATCGCGCTTAGCAAAATGGACGCGGTGACCGAGTCATCCGAGGTGGTCGCCTTCCGACAGCGGCTGGTCAAGCTGCGCCGGCGGACGTTCCCGATTTCCGCGGTCACCGGCGAAGGCGTCCAGGACCTGCTCTGGGCGACCTATCGGACGCTCGAGCGGCGACGCGACAAGGCCTCAGCCGAGCCGCTGCCCGCGCTCAAGATATACCGGGGTCCCAGCACCGCCGAGCCCTTTACCATCGAGCCGGTCGAGGGCGGGTTCCGCGTGTCTGGGGATCAGCTGGAGCGGCTGCTGGCCATGACCGACATGACGAACCCCGAGGGCCTGGCGCATTTTCAGCGCATGCTCGACCGCTGGGGGCTGAACGACGCGCTCGCGAAACACGGCGCACGGGGCGGGGAGACGGTGCGGATTTCCCAGGTGGAATTTCTCTATGATCCCGAACGCTGACCCCCCACCCCGACCGTCCCCCCCAAGGGGGGAAGGAGATTCCCGAACGATCGGCATCATGGGGGGAACGTTCGACCCGGTGCACAACGGACACCTGGCCGCGGCTCGGCAGCTGCTCGAGGTCGCCGGTCTAAAAGAGGTCTGGCTGATGCCGAATGCAACGCCGCCGCATCGGACGGCGGCCCCGATCGCGAGTGCTGGCGACCGGCTGCGGATGGTGCAACGGGCAACCGATGGCCAGCCAGGGCTGCTGCCGTCATCGCTCGAAGTGGAGCGCGGCGGCATCTCCTACACGATCGATACGGTTCGCGAGCTGGCGCGCCTGTTTGCGGAGCGGCAATTCGCGATCCTCCTCGGGTCGGATGCCGCGCTCCAAATTCGTAGCTGGCATGACGCCGATTCGCTGCTCGACGAGGCGCACTTCGTGATCTTCAATCGCCCCGAGACCACCATGGCGCCGCAAACGCTGCACGAGCTCGGCTTTGCGCCTGCCCGCACCCAGATCGTTCATCTCGACACCCCGGCCATCGCCGCCCACCAGGTCCGGGATCGCCTGGCGCGGGGAGCCCAAATCGACGACCTCGTGCCCGCCCCCGTGGCCGATTACATCCGGACGCACCACCTCTACCAATAGCGTGTTAACTGGGATAATCAGGGGAGTGACCCCCCTTCAGCTCAGCCGGCTCATCGCGGATGCGGCGGAAGACAAGAAGGCGCGGGGAATCGTCCGGCTGGACATCCGGCAGAAGAGCTCGATCGCGGATTACTTCGTGATCTGCGAGGGCGACACGGACCGTCAGGTCCGAGCCATCACCGACTCGATCATCGAGGCGTGCAAGGCGAAAGGTGTGCGGCCGCTGCGCACCGCCGGCTACGAAGACGGCTCGTGGGTGGTCCTCGATTACGCCAGCGTCATCGTCCATGTCTTCCTCCCGGGCGAGCGGTCGTATTACGACCTCGAGTCGCTCTGGAAGGCGCCCGCCCGAAAGGCCGCCCTGTCCAGCACCGCGAACGGGTCGAAGAAGGCATCGGCGAAAGAACGCGCCCGGCCCACAAAGAAGCCGGCGCGGCCGACCAAGCGGCGCATCCGCTCGGCCTGAGTAACGTTGTGCGTCCAGTCTGAAGGGCGCGCCGTCCGCTGTGGGATAATACCGCCAGTCGCGTAGCCTTAGGGCGCGGCGCACGAATATGGGCCCGAAGACACCCGCCGCTCCGCCCCATCCCCACGTCACCGTCGACGATGTGTGGCGCGGCGCCCTACCCGAGGGCACCCAATTGGTGGCCGGGAATACCGGAACCCGGCGCGAGGTGGTCTGGTGCACGACGCTGCGCGCGCGGAAGCCGGCCTTCACGCCGCTGCGCGGGGGCGAGCTGCTGCTGATCGATCCCCAGGTGCTGACGGCGGTGGACGCGCGGCTCACCCTCGCCCGCCTGCTGGAATCGCTTGCCGGGCAAGGGGTGGCAGGGGCTGCGGTCCTCGGTCGCGTCTCGCCCGAGGCGCGCCGGGTCGCCGAGGCGCACGCCCTGCCGCTCTTCGCGCTGCCGGGCACCTTGCCCCTCGACCAGATCGAACAGCAGGTATTGCGCTACATCGTCGACGAGCGGGCTGAGCTCCACGAGCGCGCCCAGGACCTGCACCGGCAGCTCAGCGAGCTGGCGCTGGCGGGACGGGGCCTACCGGCGCTGCTGGCCCGGCTCCACGAGTTGACCGGCGTGCCGGTGTTGCTCGAGCGCGACTCAGGCCTCGACTATGTCGGCGGCGGCCGGCTCGCCGAAAGCGCGGCCGCGGCGATCGCGCAGGAACGCCCGGCGCTCGAGGAGTGGCTGCGGGAGGTTCCCCTCAGCGCCTTCGATCCGCCGGTCGCGCTTCGGCCACTGGCCCACGGCCAGTCACGGCTGATCGCGCCCATCCTGGTGCAGGGGAGCATCGCCGGCTTCCTCTCGCTGCTCGGCTCGGACGGTGAGCTCGGGGAGATGCTCCGGCTCGCGGTCGGGCGCGCGGCGCACGCCTGCGCCATCGAGCTGGTACGCGCCCGCGCGGCGCGTGATGCCCGCGACGAGGTCGAGGAAGAGCTGCTCGACGTGTTGACCGCCGGCCGACCCGGCACCCACCAGGCAGCCCGCGAGCGCGCCAAGCGCAAGGGCTTCGACGTCGATGCGAACTACCTGGTGATCGCGGCCGAGCCGGTCGACGCTGGGCTCGCACCCAGGATCCGGGCCGCCTGGGAGCGTCAGCTGGCCACCATGCGGCTCACCGCGTTGGTGCGGGAGCGCGGCGAAGCGACACTGGCCCTCGTCAGCCTCGCCGGGCGGCGCGCACCCGACCCACGATCCGTGGTCGATCACCTGCACCGTGCCGCCCGTGCCTCCGCCAACACACCGGTGGCGCTCGGCTACGGCGGCGTCCGCTCCGGCGCCAGCGAGGTGGCGGCCGGAGCCCGCGAGGCGGAGCAAGCCTTGACGATGGGCCGGCGTCTCTTCGGCCCTGATAGCGCGACTGCCTTCAACGACCTCGGTCTCTATCGGCTGCTCTACGCGCTGCAGCCGCTGCCCGAGATGCGGGCCTTCCGTGACGATTCGCTGGCGCGGCTGCGGGCCAAGGATCGGGCCGGCGTGCTGCTGCAGACGCTCGGCGCGTACCTCGCGACCAACGGCAGCCCCACCGACGCGGCGGACCGTCTGCACCTGCATCGCAACACCGTGCTCTATCGCCTCGGCCGGATCGAGGACCTCCTCGGTGTCGACCTGCGCAATGCCGAAGTCCGGCTCTCGCTCCACCTGGCGCTGAAGATCGGCGAGGTGCTCGAGCCCTGACGACAGTCACGCTCGCCTTTCCACACCGGGGCTCGCTATTGCGGCCGGGTGCGAATCACGTCCGGGATCCGCGACACCGACGGCAGTGGGCCGACGACCGGCGCCGGCCCGGCACCCAGCGCCGAGAGCACGGCGGCGGCAATCGCCGCGTGGCCCTGGTCGCCCGGATGGAACCAGTCGGTGCGGCCGAGAAAGCTCGAGCCGCCATCGCTGCCATGGAAGTCATTGACGGCATAAAAGCCGTTCAGCGTGACGAAGATCGCGCCGTGCCGCTCGCAGGTTTGCGCAATGATGGCATCGATCGCGATCGACGGCAGCCAACTGCCGATGCAGAGAACGCGAGCCTGCGGGCTCGAGACGCCGCTCACGATCGCCTCGTACTGGGCCGCGAAGGTATCGAGTGGGGTGTTGAACCCAACGTCGTTGGTGCCGAGCTCGATGGTGACGAGCGCCGGGTGGACCGCCTGGACGGCGCCGAGCTGTGGCAGCGCCCAGGCCGCTTTAGCCCCGCTACGCGCCACCAGGTTGAGCGTCATCCCTAGCTTCTCCGCCACCAGCGCCGCAAAGGTCCCGTCCTGGGCCGTGGCAAAACGGCCGGCGCTGATGCTGTCGCCGAGGGCAACGTAGGCCTTGCCCTGCAAGCCCTGGTTTTCCGTTCCGGCGTGCACGCCGAGCACCTCGCTGGGGGCCATCGCCGGGCCTTTTGCCCCCGGCTGACCAACGGCGAGAAGTACGACCACGACCCAAATTAGATATGTCACGACCCTCGGGGTGCGCGACGGCATTGCCGTTGACCCCATCCTCCTGCCCCTATTCTGCCAGCCAGACAAGACCGGCGCCCCCCGCAACCGTCGGGCACGCCGCTAGACCAGTCCCGACTCCAGCGTGGTGACCATCTCGGCGAGCGCCCGGACGGCCCAGTTTGGACGGTCAGTCATCCCGAAGAGTTGGAGGCGAGCCTCCGCGAGATGCTCGGCCGCCTGGCGACGGCAGATCGCCTGCGCGCTCGACTGGGTGATAATGGCGCGGGCGGTCTCCATCTCGGCAGCGGTGAACTTGGCGCGCGTCAGCAGTGATCGCAGCACCCGCCGGTTGCCGGCGGCGCCGCCCTTGAGCGCTACCAGCGTTGGCAGCGTCTTCTTTCCGTTCTTCAGGTCGCTACCCACCGGCTTGCCGGTCTTTGTGCTCGAGCCCCAGACGCCGAGGATGTCATCGATCACCTGGAATGCAATCCCGAGGTGGTAGCCAAACTTGCCGGCCTTGTCCAGCGACGCGTCGCCGACGCCCGCCGAGAGCCCCCCAAGCCGCGCGGCGCATTCGAACAGCGCAGCAGTCTTCAGCCCCACCATCTCCATGTACTCGTCGATGGAGACGTCCACCCGCTGCTCGAACTGCAAATCGAGCACCTGGCCACGGCAGAGCGCCAGCATCGACTCGGTCAGTAACGACAGCGCCGGCCGGGTGCGGTCCGCATAGCGCGCCGGCAACAGGTCGACGACCGCCTTCGTGACGAGCGCCTCCAGCGCCGCGCCGGCGTTGATCGCCTGGCCTGGGCCCCAGACTTTCCAGACGGATGGCCGGCCGCGGCGCAGCTCGTCATGGTCCTGGACGTCGTCGAAGACGAGCGAGAAATTATGCGCCAGCTCGACGGCGACCGCCGCCCACAGCGCGTCGGCATAGCGTCGCCCGAACGCCTCGCAGGTAAGCAGCGCGATATTCGCCCGAAGGCGCTTGCCAGGGCGTTCTGCCGCCTTGCGCAGGCCGAGGTGATACTGGACCATCTCCGTCAGGAGCGAGCTCTGGCTGGATCCGACCCCCTGCGAGAGACGCGACAGCTCGCGATCCAGGGCCTGGTTCATCGCCTGCAGCCGGTCGGTGCGGCTGGCGAAGGTCTTGGTCTTCATACCCCCCACCCCGACCCTCCGCCGCAAGGGGGGAGGGAGAAAGTCCTCATCGGGCTTCGACCGGCGGGTTGGTCCTGAGCGCGGCGATCGTCGGAGCGCCGGCGCAGAACATGGCCACACGCAACTGCCAGGCAAAACCGTCGAGCAGGCGGCGGACGGGCTCCTCGCCCTCGGACGCGGCGACGAGCACGGCATGCGCGAAGCCGGTCAGGTCCGCGCCGAGCCCGAGCGCCTTGGCGGCATCGAGCCCGTGCTTCAGCCCGCCGCTCGCGATCAGTGGCAGGCCGGGGGCGGCGCGGTGGGTCGCGATCAGCGCCTCGGCCGTGGGGATGCCCCACTCCGAAAAGGCGAGCGCCAGCTCGACTTCCTCCGGGCGCTCCCGGCGGAACGCCTCCACCCGCGCGAAGCTGGTGCCGCCGAGACCGGCGACGTCGATGGCCGCCACACCGGCGCCCACCAGCAGCTCCGCGGTCCGCCCGGAGATGCCGCAGCCGACCTCCTTGACGATCACCGGGACGGGCAGCTCGTCGCAGAGGGCCGCGATCTTCTCGATCAGCCCTCTGAAGTTGTGGTCGCCTTCGGGTTGGAGCGCCTCCTGCAACGGGTTGAGATGCAGCACCAGCGCGTCCGCCCCGATCATCTCGATCGCCTCCAGGCACTGGTCTTTGCGCATCCCGTAGTTCAGCTGGACCGCGCCCAGGTTGGCAAACAGCAAGACATCCGGGGCGACGCCGCGCACCTGATAGGTCGCGCGCAGGTCCTTGTGGGTGATGCCCGCCCGCTGCGAGCCGACCCCGAAGGCGATCCCCGCCGATTGCGCGACCAGCGCCAGCCGGCGGTTGATGTCGCCGGCGGCATGGGCGCCACCGGTCATGCTCGAGATCAGGAACGGTAGCTTGAGCGGCTTGCCAAGGAAGGTGGTCGTCAGGTCGATCGCGTCCAGGTCAAGCTCGGGCAGCGCCTCGTGCGAAAAGGCGAAGCGCTCGAAGCCGGCGCTGCGCGTGGACTGCACCGAGGCTTCCAGCGATAAGCGCAGGTGCTCGAGCTTGCGTTGGGCGATCTTTGAAACCGGGTGACCGTTGGCGTCGAGCGCCACCTAACTCACCGCCGCCACGTCGGGCGGGGATGGGTGATCGTCGTGCACGTCGGCCTCGAGGGCATCCGGATTTTCCGCCTGGCGCTTGCGCATCATCTGGATGAAGTAGTCGACGATGATCGGGTCGAACTGGGTGCCCTTGCCGGCCTCGAGCTGGGCGAGCGCGAAGTCCGGCGTGC
>DATBYU010000165.1:0-16681 GCA_036513555.1 Candidatus Dormiibacterota bacterium
GCGTGCCCGGTCGAGGTTGGCAAACTTCGTTTGCTCGTCGATGAAGAGCAGCTCGAGTTTTCCCGTCGGTCCGTTGCGGTGCTTTGCAATGATGATCTCGGCGATGTTGCGCCGGTCGTCCGCAAGGTTGTCGTTGTAGAAACGGTCTCGATAAATAAAGAGGACGAGGTCGCTATCTTGCTCTAAAGTTCCGGACTCACGAAGATCCGAGAGCTGTGGGCGATGGTCGGGTCGCTTCTCAGGCTCGCGGCTCAACTGTGAGCATGCGATGACAGGAATCTGCAACTCTCGCGCGAGACTCTTCAATCCGCGAGAGATATCGGAGACCTCCTGCACACGATTTTCTTGATTGCGTCCCTGCATCAACTGCAGGTAGTCGACGATGATCAGCCCCAGATTGTTGGCCGACTTGAGGCGACGCGCCTTGGTCCGCATTTCCATGACGGATACATTTGGCGAATCATCAATATAAATCTGCGCCTCGGAAAGCGCGCCCATCGCCTGCGCGATCCGCGGCCACTCGGCGTCCTTCAGGAGTCCGGTGCGAAGGCGATAGGAATCAACGGACGCCTCGCTACAAAGTAGTCGCGTGACCAGCTGCTGTTCCGACATTTCGAGCGAGAAGATTGCCACCGGAATCTTGTATTGAATCGAGGCGTGCTGCGCGATATTGAGAGTCAACGACGTGTTGTGAACGATGACGTCCTCGGCAATGAAGTTGGCACCCTCCGGAACCGTGAGGTCGTAGACCTGGTGATTACCAGTAGCCTCGATTGAAACGATCCGATCCCAATACAACTCGGGGTTGGCCAATGTTGCCAGGCGCTTGTCCTCAAGGACCTCATTGAAGATCGCCAGACGACGTTGCGACAGGCCGTGATTAGTCCGTGGGTTGTAGGTCTCAAATTTGGAGGTGCGAACGCGCTCGCCGGAGGCAACCGCAAGCTTGGCCCACGAGAGATGACGCGTCGAAGCCGCCTGACCGACCAAGTTCCAGACGGCGCTGGGCAGATGTCCGTTGTTGCTCCGGAATTGCGGCAAGTCCTTTGCGAAACGATCCGCTTTTTCGCCCATCCATCCAATCTCGGCCTGATATCGAGCCACGGATTCAGAGTCGGTGATTTGTACGCGCCAACACCGCTCAGACTTTCGATAAAGCCGCGCAACGATGCCGAAGCGGACGAAGGCGTGATGGACATCCTTGGCTAAGCCTTCCGACGCGACCGCGAACTCAATTCGGGGACGACCATTTTGGGTCGCGAAGATGCTTCCGTCACAGGACATCAACGCTCGAAGGAACTCCCGAAGCGTCTCGCGGTTCCAGCGCCAAACCTGATCGGGGAAGCGCTTGACGTCCGCCTTCTTTCCCCAGAGACCGAACTGCGTCAGCCAGCCGATGATTGGGCTCTTCGTACGGTGGAGATAGGCGGCAACACGCTCCTTTACGTTGAGCCGGCGTACTCGTGTCCACGCACAGACGTAGTACGTAATTCCCCGCTTGGCAACGTGGCAGCGTGGAAATTGTGACGCGACGATCGTTTTGAAGTCGTCAACGATGACCGGATCGATATTCGTGAATGCAGGAGACCCTGTCGAGAGTCCCCCATCACCGATGAAATACCCGAGTAACCGCGCCCGCTCCGGATCGATCGATTCCTTGCCGAAACTCGGCAAGGCCCGCGGCACAGCGATCGCGTCGCCGACGACCAGGTCGTGAAGCGGCTGCCAGCCGCTGATCGTCATGAACGGATGATGTCCCGTGACCTCGACGCGCCGACCGGTCTGGGTCGTCACGGCAAAACATGACTGAACGCCACTGTCAACCCAATCGCCGATGTGGCGCCATTCGATCCGCCCTCGCGGCGACAATCCAAAAGCGATCGGCCGACGCTCACGAACGAATTGTTCGATGGTGAGTCGATCACCTGTAACCGGATCGTCGACCAACGTGCTCCCGACCAGGCATTTTCCGATGCCTGGTCTAGCTGCAATGATGATCAGGTCGGACTTCTGAAAACCGCCGGTTTTGGCATCAAGGTCGTTGAAGCCGCTTGGCACGCCCGAGATAACGGATGAATCCTTGTGGATCTGCTCGATCTGGTCCCAGGTCGTCTTGAGAATGTCTTTGAGCGCGACGAAGTCCTGGGTAATGCGGCCTTCGGCGATGTTGAAGATGACGCTTTCCGCGGTATCAAGCGCCTGGCTCGCGGGCGTGCTCTCATCGAAGCCGAGAGCCGTGATCCGTCCACCGGCGCCGATCAACTTCCTCTTGGTGGCGCCTTCCTCGACGAGGTGGCCATAGTACTCGACGTTGGCCGCCGTCGGGACGCCGCTCTGCAACTCGGCCAGGAACGCCTGGCCGCCGATCCGCTCCAGCACGCGCATCGTCTCCAACTCGGCGGCGAGGGTGAGCAGGTCGATGGGATCGGCGCGGTCGTAAAGGTTCAGCGCCGCCCGATACACCTGGGCATGATGGTCGAGATAAAAGTCTTCGGGTCGGAGGAAGTCGGCCACCCGAACGATCGCATTGCGGTCGAGCATCAAGGAGCCGAGAACCGACGCTTCCGCTTCGAGGTTGTGCGGCGGCACGCGGCCACCGGCCGCCGGCGGGGCCGGCGAACGTCTCAGGTCAACCGTCAAGCGGAGGCAACCATCAACGGGATGCGGGCCGTGACTTCACGGTGCAGCTTCACCTGTGCGCTGCCCGGCCCCATCGCCTTGACCGGCTCCTCGAACTCGATCTTGCGCCGGTCGAGGGTGATCCCATGCTGCTGCTTTAGCGCCGACGCCACATCCGCATTCGTCACGGCGCCAAACAGCTTGCCGTCCTTCCCGCTTCGGAGCTTCAACACCACCTGCGCAGCCTCGAGCCGCACCGCGAGTGCCCGCGCATCGGCCAACTCGCGCTCCTCGCGCTTCGTTTCGGTGGCCTTCTGGCGATCGACCTGTTCCTGGGCGCCGCGGCTCGCCTGTTGTGCCAGCTTTTGCGGCAGCAGGAAGTTTCGGGCAAAACCGTCGGCGACGTCTTTCGTCTCGCCGGCTTTCCCGGTGCCCTTCACGTCCTGAAGTAAGACAACCTTCATATTGCATTCCTCCGAGCGCGGGCGATAACAATGCGTCCGCGCCCTCGTAGATCGTTCAGCCTCGCCCGCAATCCCTCGCGGCCGTTGCGCAAATCCTGATCGAAGACGCTTGTCCCCAGCGAAATCTGTTCCTGGTGTTCGGCCACCACATCTTTTGGCGCCTTGTCCACGAAGACCCTTATCGCCAGCACCGTGAGGGCGACCGCATCCATCTCGCCAAAGATCGGCAACCGCAGTGGCACATCGACCACCGGGTTCAGGATCAAGGCCATCGCCGCCGCTAAGGCGATCTTGTTGCGCTGCGGGACGCGTGAATCGCGGTACAGGCAATAGGTGAGCTTGCCGTAGCGGGGAAGTTCCCGCGCGATTCGCCGGAGCAGCCGAAGACTGAGCAGCATACTTCCCCTATTTCCGCGAGCGCCCTTGTCGCGTCGAGCCTGCTCCGACGCGTCCGTGGCGTCGCAGAGTTTAGCAGAGCACAAGCCTACGAAACCGCTACGACAGCTGTCTGTCGCGACTCTTCCACGAGTTCCACGCAAGGCCTGTGGAAAGCCATTGGAAAACCGCCCATCCGGCGGCTTAGCGCAGGATCGCGACGATGAAAACCAGGTAGCCGATGATCAGCACCAGCCCGCTCCATCGACTGATTCCTTGCCCCCAATATCCGAGCCCGATGGCAACCAGCGTCAGCACCATCAGCCAGGCGAACTCGGCCGGCGCGCCGGGCGCCGAGGTCAGGCCGCCGATCAGCATCGCCGGGAGGCTGACCCCTGCCAGCAGGTTGAGCGTGTTGCTGTTGAAGGCGAGACTCACCACGGCCGTCCCGTTACCCGCTAGCGCGATCCGGGTGGCTGCGTAAGCATTCGGTAGGCTCGTGATCGCGGCCAGTGCGACGGCGCCCAGGAAAATACGCGATAGGTGCCAGTGATCCCCGAGGACCAGGGCGCCGTTCACCATCGCGAAGCTCCCAGCGACGATCGCGGCAATCGAGGGTACGATCCACCAGACGGGGCCCCATGTATCCCGGGCAGGTTTGGTGCGTTCGAGCTCACCGTGAATCACGCGGGCGACCGCGGCCAGCCGGTGTCGCCCGTGCCGTGGAAGCGGCAAATGGTCCACGCGATGGGGCTCGGCCGCCAGCAGGAACACATAGAAAACGAAGACGGCGAGAACGAGCACGAGCGCCACGATCGGTGGGAGCCCCAGCAGCACCATCGCGCCGACTAGCAGCGTCGCCCAGAGCGCTACGGCACCGTCGAGCGCCAGCACGACCCGACGAAAAGAGACCCGTCTGGCGACGACGGCGCTGAATCCGAGCAGCGCCGCGAGGTTGAAGAGATTCGAGCCGAGGATCACGCCGAGGCCAACGTCTTTCGCGCCCGATAGCAAAGCGGTGATCGCCGACGAAATCTCCGGCGCATCGGCGCCGAGTGCGGTGAGCAGTCCAACCAGACCGGCGGCCAATCCGACATTAGTCCCGAGCCGGCCGAAGCCACGAACCAGGAATTCGCTGGCGCCGAGGCTGACGACCAGCCCCACGGTGAAGACAATCAGCGCGACCGCAGTCGACACTCAGCCTTCGAGCAGCTCGGGATGCGCCTCGAGATAACCCCAGGCGGCCTGCGCATCCGATGGCAGCACCCCATCGACGATCGCCTCTTCGAGCGCGGACTTGACGCGCTTGATCCACGGGCCTGGCGGTCGCTCAAAGCGTTTCATCAACTCCTCACCGGTGAGCGGTGAGCGGATGGCCGCGATGGCGCCGGCATCGAGCCGCCGGATGCGGGCCTCGAGGTCGTCGATTTTCTTGACGTCCGGGTAATGACTGGCGCGCATGTCAGCCCGGGCCAGAGCGAGCAGCCGATCCAGTTGGTCACCCACATCACGGACCAGGCGGCGCACCGCTTTGTCTTCCCAACCCTGCGGGTCGTACTGGATGGGGCGCATGTGCAGACGAATCAACGTCGTCACGGCGTCGACCAGGTCGCCAGGGAAGCGCAGCTGTCGGAGCGCGGTGCCAGCCATTACGGCACCGACTTCCTGGTGGCCGATGAAGGTTGGCTTTCCCTCGTGCAGCTCATGGACGGCAGGCTTCCCGACGTCGTGAAGCAGCGCGGCCAGTCGCGTGGTGAGGTCCGGCGGGGCGAGCGTCGCCGCCAGCAGCGCGTGGCCGAACACATCGTGGCTGTGCCATCCGCCCTGCTGCATGCCTTTGCCGGCCTCGAGTTGCGGCACGATCCGAACCAGCAGCCCCGTCGCATCGAGCAGTTCCAGCCCACGCCCCACCTGCTCCGCTTGAAGGAGCTTGGAGAACTCATCGCGAATCCGCTCCATTGAAACCGTAGGCGGTTGCAGCCGGCCCGATTGGTCCCGGATGGCCGCCTCGACCGACGGATCGAGTGTGAAGTCGAGCGTGGCGGCGAAGCGGATCGCCCTCAGCATTCGTAGCGGATCCTCATCGAAGGTGGACTTCGGCTCGAGGGGCGTGACAATCCGGCGCAACGCGAGGTCGGCGAGTCCTCGCCCGGTGAGGTCGAGCACGCTGCCATCCCAATCCATGAGCAGGGTGTTGACCGTAAAGTCGCGGCGCATGACGTCGTCCTTCAGCGTGCCCGGGCTCACCTGCGGTTTACGGCTCGATGGATTGTAGGTTTCGACGCGGCTGGAGACGAATTCCAGGGCCCGGTGATCGAAGTCGAGATGCGCGGTCCCGAATCGTTCGAAGACCACGGGCGGGTGAAGCTTCATCGCAGTGGCGACGTCGGTGGCCAGCTGGATCGCACCCTTCCCTTCCACCAGGATGTCGACTTCGCGAATCTGATGTTCTCGGTCTCCGCCGAGCAGGCGGTCGCGCACGTAGCCGCCGACCACCAGTGCCCGCAATCCGCGCTTCTCCGCCTGCTCGCGCACGGCCGCGAACGCCGGCTCCCATCCGGGAAGCGCCGGCGGATCAAGCCGGACGGACATGCCCGGCGCGAAGGCGCGCGAACTCGACCGCACCGATCAGGCCGGCATCGTCACCCAGGGCGGGCCTGACGATCCGCAGACCGCGCCGCGCCGCCTTCCACGAGGACGCAAGCATCGAGCGACGCATCGGCGTCAGCAGCGGCGCACCCGCCTTGAGAACGCTGCCCCCGAGCACGATCAGTTGGGGATTGAAAAGGTTGATGAGCGTTCCCATCGCGATCCCAAGGTAAGTGCCCGCAGTGTCCAGGATGCTCATAGCCAGTTGATCGCCAGCGCGAGCCGCCCGCACGACATCCTCGGCCGACGGGGCTTGCAGCTGATGGAGCGCGCTCGCGGGGGTTCGCGCGCCCAAATCACGGGCGGCCCGGGCAATGCCAGTACCACTGGCGAGCGCCTCGACACAGCCGCGATTGCCGCAGGTACACAGCGGCCCGTCCCGCTGGACCATGATGTGGCCGATCTCTCCCGCGCTCCCATGCGCACCGGCGTAGAGCTCGCCGCGGATCAGGAGCCCGGCCCCGATTCCGGTGGATACCGTGACGTAGATCAGCTCGCTGGCGCCACGACCGGCACCGCGTCGGTGCTCGCCCAGGGCCGCCAGGTGCGCGTCATGGTGGAGGTAGCTGGGAATGCCGGTCGCGCGGGTGAGGATGCGGTTGAGCGGCACATTCTTGAAACCGGGCAGGTTGGCGGGACTGATCACGAGTCCCGCCGAAGGATCCACCGGACCTGGCAGGCCGATTCCCAGTGCCCGAACCCGTCGCGCGGGCGTCCGGTCTTCCGCAAGCGCGTCCGCGACCGCCGCCACGATCCGGCCGATGACGTGTTGCCGTCCGCGGGCGGCCTCGGTTGGGCGGCGCACGACGGTGCGGAGGCGGCCGCGGTCGTCCGCGACCGCTACGCGCAGCTGCGTGCCGCCGAGATCAATCCCGACCAGAGCCATTGGTATCGCGGCTCAGAATAGACCCGCTATTGCCAGCGAGGTCGAGCCAGCGGCCGCAAGGTCGCCGCGGCCACCGCGGCACCGACCAGCAGCGCGATCGCGGTGGCCCGGAAGATCAGGTGGTATTCGTCGAAAATCGCTTGCTTGACCTTCAGCGTGTAAAAGGCGAACTGGGCCGCGAAGTTTGGATTCAGCGCGGGCAACGGCGGCAGCAAATGCGCGGTGGCGCGGTGAAACTCCCAGAGGCCGAATCCCGCGACCAGCGAGAAGCCGACCAACATCCCGACCAATCGCATGACGATCAGAAACGATGCCCCCGCGCCTCGCTCCGCTTCCCCTACGGCATCGAGCAGCGCGGCGCTGACCGGTGCGATCTCGAGGCCGAGCCCCAGCCCGGTAAGGAACAGCTCGCCGTCCGCCTGCGTAAGAGGCCCGATCAGGTGCGGCTTGAGTGATCCCTCGGTCCAACCCGACAACAGGAGGAATCCGACCGCCGCCAGGACGAGACCCAGCGCGGCGACGATTCGATAGCTCCGCAGCCGGTGCGCGAGCCAGCCACCGAGCAAGGCCCCGATGGGAATCCCCAGCATCAGCCGCACCAGGAGCAGCGCCGACCCGCTGGCATTCATCGAGAAAACCGCATTGGCCAGCACCGGGATATAGACGAGGGCGACCATCAGGCCGGCACCCGCGATCGCGTTCGTGAGCGCCGACCCACTGAACGACGAATCCCGAAACCAGCGCACGTCGATCAAGGGATGCGACGTGCGCCGCTCGTACCAGACAAACAGCCCAAAACACAGGATGGCCAGCGGCGCCTGCCAGATGAAGCCTGCACCCACGGGGCTCTGCTCGGGATCGGCCGCGTAGAGGGCTAGCGTCAACAGGGCCAGTCCCGCGGTTGCAAGCAACGCCCCGATCCAATCGAGGCCGGTGGGGCGGCGGTCCTCACGGCGCGAGCGAATCTCAGGCCAGAGCGCCCAGATGATCAGGGCGGCCGCCGGGATATTGAGCCAGAAGATCCAGGTCCACCCGAAGGATGATGCCGTCACCAGGCCGCCCCAGAGCGGGCCCAGCACGCTGCCAATCTCCTGGAGCGCGCTGACCGCGCCCAGCACCGGGCTGCGGTCCCCTGCCGGGTAAAGATCGGCGGCCAGCGCGAGCACCGCGGGCACGAGGGCGCCTCCACCCGCACCCTGTAACAGGCGACCGGTGACGAGTTGCGAGAGCGAAGGGGCGCTCGCGGTCAGGAACGAGCCGAAGGCAAAGAGGACCAGACAGGCGGCGAAGACTCGGATCCGTCCGAATCGGTCGCTGAGTCCGCCCGCAATCGGCATCACGGCGAGATAGCCCAGGAGAAAACCGGTGATGATCGGCGTCGCCTGCTCGGCCCGGTTGACCGCGATGTGAACCGAGGTGAGCATCGGCAGCAGGGCGGTGACCACGACGTAGGCGTCGAGTGAGGCCAGGAACAGCCCGGCTCCCGTCAGCGAGAGCAGCGCCGGGCGGTTAACCGAGCGGAGGCGGGCTGACCGAAACGGGGTGATCATGATTCGAGAAATCGAAGACGATCGTTGCCGCCTGTGACGCATCGAAGAGATTACCTGTCACACGTGCGCGCCAGAGGTTGCTGCTCGGGCTCTCGATCCAGTAGGTGGCGTGGTATGTACCCTGCTCGCGGATTAGTGGGAGCAATTGATGGACCCGTGGCCCCGGCAGGACGCCGTCGACCGGGTAGGTGTCATGTCCGTTCACCTTTTCGCTGCTTCCGCGGTACGGCGCCGTGGTGTCACGCATCGCTGCGAACAAGCCGGCCTGTTGGTCGAAGAGCAGGCGCGCGTCGAAGAATTGGGCGACTTGCGCGGCGGTCAGCTGCTGCCAGCCACCGGTGAACGACTTCAGGTAGACGCTGTCGGCCTTGAAGATCACCTCGACCTCCAGCAGGATGCCGCCTTCTTTGAGATTCACCTTCGCGTGTAAGTCCGGCGGGTGCGCATCGCCCTGGGCACTCTGCACCGGCTCGCCGGTGCCGGTGAAACCCGTGATCTGCATCTGAAAATGAAAGCCTTGCAGCGCGAGCATGCGCTGACTGGACTGTTTGAGCAAGGTCGTCCCGTCCGGAGGCTGCTGGCCACACGCGGTCAACGCCATCACGAGCGCCAGAGCGGCGACCACGACACGGGGCCGCGAAGCCGCGCGCATCAAGTCCTCAGGATACGGTCGTCTCCGACCCGGCGCGTGATCTTCTGCGAGTCCATCCACTCGAGCAAGGGAAGAACGTAACGGCGGCTCGATCCCAGCAGGTCACGGGCGGCCGCCACGGTCAGCGTCCGATGTTCGGTGAGATGGGCACGCAGCAACCCGACCGCCTGGTCGTACGCGGCCCGGGCAAACACGGTGTCGTCGTTGACGCGCACGATGCGCCCGTCGCCCACCAGGTACTGCAGGAGTGCTGGCGTCAGCGGGTGCCGGCGCATCAGGTCCACCAGCGGCGGGGGGTTGAACGGCTGCGACTCGAGCTCGGCGACAAAAGCACCGAGGACGGTTTCCTGCTCGGCGCTGAGTTGCTGCTTGTGAGTGGCCACGGCCACCTCGCCGCCTCGTTCCACGATGCGGCCCTCGTCCGCCAGCAGCCCGAGCACCTCGGCAAACACATCGGCAGGGATGCTGGTCCGGCTGCGGAGCTCTTCCTTCGGCATCCCGCGCCGGAGCGGTTGCGCCTGATGGTAGGCCTCGAGCGAGGAGGTGAGGCGCAACTGCAGGCCCTCCCATTGATTCCGGGCCAACCATCCGGATGGCAGCCGGCGTACGACCCCGCCGTCGGTGAGCGGCGCGAGAACCTCGACCAGCTCGGCGCTGGGCACACCGAGAAAGCGAGCGAGCTCGCTATCCCGCAGACCCCAGGGATGCTTGCCCAGTTCGAGGACGGCCGCGGTCGCCGGGTCGGCGCGCTCACGGGCTACGAGATTGCTGATCAGCGAGGGGTCGCGACGGCGATGACGCCGCGGCGCGTGGTCGACGATCACGCCGCCGGCGACGGTGGCCGCCGGCGAGGGAACGCGCAGGATGAAGCGATCGCCGTCGAGCGCCACCAGTGGTGCGGCCGCGAAGACCTGGGCCCACCCGGTCTCTCCAGGCGCGAGCTCATCGCGTTCGAGCAAGCTGATCTCCACCATCACCTCGGCCGTCTCGTGATACATCAGGAGTCTTTGGCGATGACGCAGCGGCTGCGCCGCCCCGGGCAGCACGTGCAGGCGGGCGTCGAGGCGCCGGCTTGGCGGCAGGGTTCCGGGTAGGGCCAGCACGTCGCCACGCTGGACCTCCGAGTGGTCGAGACCGCTGAGGTTCACAGCGGTGCGGCTCCCCGGCTGAGCTTCTTCGACCGGCTGGTTGTGCTGTTGCAGGCCGCGGATCCGCACCCGGCGTCCGGCGGGCAGAACGGACACCTCTGCCCCCTGCTGCAGCGCCCCGCCCACCAGGGTGCCGGTGACCACGGTGCCGAAGCCCGACATGGCGAAGGATCGGTCCACTGGAAGGCGTGGACGGCCGACGTCCGGTCGCGCCGTCGTGCTGGCGAGCTCGCCGTCAAGGGCCGCCTTGAGCTCCGTGAGCCCCTCGCCGGTGACACTCGAGGCGGCGACGATCGGCGCCTGTTGCAGGGATGTCCCGGCGAGCAGGCCGACGACCTCTTCGCGAACCAGGGCGAGCCAGGCATCGTCCACCAGGTCCACCTTGGTGAGGACCACCAGGCCATGCTCGATTCCCAGCAGATCGATGATGGCGAGGTGCTCGCGCGTCTGCGGCCGCGGACCCTCGTCCGCGGCGATCACGAGCAGCACCGCATCCATGCCATGCACGCCGGCCAGCATGTTCTTGAGAAAGCGCTGATGACCCGGCACGTCGATGATCCCCACTCGGCGGCCGCTGGGCAGTGTCATGTAGGCGAAGCCCAGGTCGATTGTCATGCCGCGACGCTTCTCCTCCTCCAAGCGGTCCGGGTCGATTTGCGTCAGCGCTTTCACCAGCGCCGACTTCCCGTGATCGATGTGGCCGGCAGTCCCGACCACGAAGGAGGCGCCGCGAGACTGCGTCATCCGAGCGCGGCAACCACTGCGTCGAGAAGCGCATCGTCTTCGTCGGAAAGGACCGTTCGCGGGTCGAGCAACACGCGGTCCTGTTCGATCCGGCCGATGACCGGCGGCTCGTGCTCGCGCAACCGCCCGAGCAGTTCGGCGGCTCGGCCGGGACGCGGCGTTAGGGCCAGGGCGGTCGTGGGCAGCTGCTCACCCGGCAGCGACCCACCGCCCACGGTCGACTCCGCACGGACAAGGTCCACCGCGATGCCACGCTCCATCAACCGGCGTTGCCACGTCTGCGCGCGGGCGGCTATCGCATCGGCGGAAGCGCCGAGCATGTTCCAGATCGCGAGCTCGCCCACCGACTGCGTGAGGTAAAGGTCGAGGGTCGCGGTCAGCGCGGCCAGCGTCAGCTTATCGATGCGCACCGCGCGTGCCAGCGGATGCTTCATGACTTTTTCCACCACCTCGGCGCGACCGAGGAGCAACCCCGCTTGGGGGCCACCCAGCAATTTGTCCCCGCTGCAGGCCAGCAGGTCGGTTCCTGCTCGCAGGCTGTCCTGGATCCGTGGCTCGGCCGCCAAGCCGTAGGCCGTGGTGTCGAGTAGGGAACCGCTGCCCAGGTCATGCAGGAGAAGCACGCGATGCTGCCGGGCGACGCGAGCCAGCGCTTCGATCTCGACGCTCTCGGTGAAGCCGACCACCTGAAAGTTACTCGCGTGCACCTTCAAGATGGCCACCGTTCTTGGCGTAATCGCGGCGGCGTAATCGTCCGGTCGGGTGCGGTTGGTCGTGCCCACCTCGACCAGGCGCGCTCCCGAGAGTCGCATGACGTCGGGCATCCGGAAGCCGCCGCCGATCTCCACCAGCTCGCCTCGACCGACGATCACCTCCTTGCCCTTCGCCAGGGCCGTCAACATCAAGAGCACCGCCGCGGCGCAATTGTTGACAACCGCGGCCGCCTCAGCGCCGGTCAGGTAGCGCAAGGTCTCCGCGACCAGGTCGTGCCGCCTTCCCCGCCGGCCCGTTCGAGGGTCGAACTCGAGCGTGGAATAACGACCCGCAATCGCAGCGGCAGCGGCCGCCGCCGCGGCTGCCAGCGGAGCCCGGCCCAGATTGGTGTGAAGAACCACTCCGGTGGCATTGATCACCGGACGCAGGCGCGGCAGGCGCAACTCGCGGACGAGCGCGTTGATCCGGGCGAGGCGAGCCACCGGCTCGGCGATCGTTGCGCTAGAGCGCTCCTCGTCTAAGGCCCGCTGCACCGCGAACAGAACCAGCGCCCGGCCATGAACCGCGATCAGGGCCTGCACGTCTACCTGCTCGAGGACCTGATGGACACTGGGCAGGGCTCGAAGCGTATCCATGCTCAACCCCCGAGCGGGAATGGCGGCAGGGCAAGGATAAACCGAAGTATCGGCCTGTAGATGAATTGAAGAAAGCTGAATCCGAGAAAGCCGCCGACGAAGAGAACGAGCACGAAGACCAGCAGGATGGCCTGAGCGTTGCGGTCGATCCATATGAAGGGCGTGGGAAACCTCCGTCGGAAAAGGGACGACAGGAAGCTGAACCCATCGAGCGGCGGGATGGGAAGGAGGTTGAACACGGCCAGGACCACATTGAGGATAAAGGCCACCTGGAGCAAGCGCCAGGGAGGGGATGAGGGGTCGAAAGCCCCGGCGAGAACCCCGAGCTTGATTGGGATCGCCAGCACGAACGCTATCAGGAGGTTGGTTAAGGGCCCGGCCAGAGCAACGAGCGCGGCATCGTACCGGCCTCGCATGCGAAAGGGGTTGATCCGAACGGGTTTCGCCCATCCGAAGCCGACCAGGAGGATGGCGATGGTGCCAAGTGGGTCGAGATGATGGCTTGGGTTGAGGGAGAGGCGTCCATCGAGTCGAGGCGTCTGATCGCCCCGTGCGACGGCGACGACCGCGTGCGCGAACTCATGTCCGATGAGCCCAATAAGAAGGGCGGGAATCAGATAGAGGGCGTTGACGACGAATGTAACGGGGTCGCTGAACACGACCTCGTAAGTATCGTGAAAAGAAAGAAGGCCCCGATTGCTCGGAGCCTTTGAACGAATGAAACCCGGCGTTTACGCGGCGACTGGCTCGGGACGCATGCCGACCGAGACGGTGGACGCAGCCGACTCCTCCGAGTGGACCGCGCTCTTACCGCGGAGGATGCCTCCCTCGTCGATGATCAGCGAGCCGACGACGATATCTCCAAAGACCTTACCGGTGGCCAGGATCTCGAGGCGGCCCGTGGTGTTCACGTTGCCCTGGATGCTGCCACCGACGACGACGTTACGGCCAGTGACGTTGCCCTTGACGCGGCCGCCCTCGCCCACCGACAGGTCGCCTTCCGTGGTCAGGTCACCGTTCATTTCGCCGTCGAACCGGATGTTGGACGTCGACTGCAACCGGCCTTCGAGCTTGATCTGGTTGCTGAGCACCGTCTCGGCTACGATCGGTGCGGCTTCTCGCGGGGATCTCTTATCGAACACGCATACCTCCTGGCAAGTTGTTGGACCTTTGTGCCAGAACGGTTACGCGATCGGCTTTCTTGCTTGCCTTTTAAAGGTCACGCCTGGAGCAAACCGCGTAGGACGATCGATCCCACGATCAACAGTACGAACATGAATCCGGCCGTGATCGCGATCCGCCGCAGGTCCGACCGGAAGTAGGGCACCCGGTCGAGCGGGATCGCGGCGTCCTGAGCCGGCAGCGGCCCGGCCGCCTGGCGACCGCGTGTCGCGCGAGGAAGCGGACGAGGGACGGGCGTGGTAGAGGTCGGAGGCTGGGCGGCCGGGGCAGTCTGACTACCCTCGATGGGCGCCGACGTCACGGCCGGCGGGATGCCTGCGGGGCGGGCCGCCCGCCCACCACCGCCCGATCCCCGCTGGGGCTTCCTGAGCTGGTTGCGTTTGTTCTTTCGCGCCATCGGCTTTCCTGAGCCGAGTGGAGTTTACCGCGAACGTGGAAAAGCGCTTGACACGTCCAACGGGCTGTGGTACAAACTCACCCGGGTACAAGATATAGCGTGTGCCCGAAGCCGCGAGCCAACAAGGGCCAGATCCCTGCAGCCGTCCTGCCATCGCCGCTGCAATGCCCCTCCTCATCTGGTCCTTGTTGTATTTCTAGCCAGAATTGCGGGGGGCCGCTCCGTCCAGGCGACGGTCTGGTACTTCGAGGTCGCCAGGGCCTCAGCGGCCCGCCGTTCGTCGGGCCGTAGGGGACTGTTGACCAACCTGGTGCCGAACTCCTCGGCGAAAGCGTCGGCCAGTGCGCCGGCGATCGTCGCGGGCTCGAAGTCGCCCACTTCGGCCAGGCCGGCGACGCCGTCTTCGATCTGCCCAGCCGAACCGTGTGGGAGACGCAGGCACGCGAGCAGGCGGTCGATCCGAGGCTCGATCAGGATGCTGCCGTGTTGCAGGATCGCGGTCGCCCGGCGCACCTGGGCACTGCCGACCAACTTGCGAACGTCGAGGAGGATCTCGTGCGCGGACGGCCGGTCGAAGCAGACCGGACCGTGATCAGGGCCGGGTTGCGCCGCGTTCTCCGGCGCTAACACGACCGGTATACCGAGCCGGTTGAGCCCACGTTCCAACGCCAGGCTGAGCCGGTGATACGAGGGTAAGACGCCGCCGTCGCCGCCCAGCAGACTCAGCGGCAGCGCCACGCTATAGGTGAGCTCGCGATCGTGCAGGATGGCGCGGCCGCCGGTTGGCCGGCGGACGACATCGACGCCGAGGCTGCGGCAGCCGTCCACATCCACCACCTCGAAGGGTTGAAAGTAGCCCAGCGAAAGGCAGGGGGGCGCCCACTCGTAGAAACGAAGGGTCGGCGGCGCACTGCCCTCGGCCACGCCATCGAGCAGCACCTCGTCGACGGCCATGTTCCACCCACCCGCGGCCGGCGGATCCAGCAGCAGACGCCAGGCGGCGTCAGACGTTGAAGCGGAAGAGGCAGACATCGCCATCTTTCATGAGATAGTCGCGCCCTTCGAGCCGGACCTTGCCGCGTTCCCGGGCGGCCGCGTACGATCCGGCCGCGACCAGGTCATCGAAAGCGACGATCTCCGCCTTGATGAAGCCACGTTCGATGTCGCTGTGGATCACGCCGGCGGCCTCGGGCGCTTTCGCCCCCTGGCGAACCGTCCAGGCTCGGACCTCCGGATCGCCCGCTGTGAGAAAGGTGACGAGATTCAGCAGTCGATAGGCCGCATGGATGAAGGTCGGCAGCGCCGCCTCTTTCAGACCGGCGTCTTCGAGGAAAACCGCGGCCTCCTCGTCCGGGAGCTCGCGGATCTCGGCTTCCAGGCGCGCTGACAGAGCGATGACGTCGGCATGCTCAGCCGTGGCTTCGGCCCGAAGTGCCTCCAGCTCGGGAGTCTCCTTGCCAATCTGGTCCTCCCCGATGTTGGCCACGTATAGCACCGGCTTGGCGGTGAGGAAGGAAAAGCTCTTGAGGAGTTTCGCCTGCTCCGGTTCGAAGCTGAGGGTGCGAATCGGCTTGCCCTCGTCGAGGTGGGCGGCCAGACGGTCGAGGAGCTCCAACTCCTCCTTCTCCTTCGCGCCCGCTTTCATCCGCGCGGTGCTGCCAATCTTCTCGCGCCTTTTATTGACCACGTCGAGGTCCGCCAGTGCGAGCTCGAGGTTCACCATCCCCATGTCGCGACGTGGGTCCAGCTTGCTGTCGACGTGTTGCACGTTGGGATCCTGGAACGAGCGGACCACCATGGCCAGCGCGTCGAGATCGCGGATCGTCGACAGAAACTGGTTGCCCATTCCCTCGCCGCGACTGGCTCCAGCCACCAGGCCGGCCACGTCGACAAACTTCATGACGGTCGGCGTGACTTTCTTCGGCTTGTACATCTGGGCCAGGACGTCGAGCCTCTTGTCTGGCACTTCGACCATGGCGGTATTCGGTTCGACCGTGCTGAAGGCGTAGGAAGCAACCCCGGCGCCCGCGCGGGTGAGCGCATTGAACAGTGTGGTCTTGCCGACGTTGGGCAGGCCAACGATGCCGACGCCGAGGGTAATCAGCCACCTCCTGAAATTTGAGCAGACCCGCCCCCACCCTACCCTCCCCCAGAGGGGAGGGAAGTGAGTCGCGTCGCGTGGGCAAATGCTATCGGGTCGCGGGCGGTGAACGCCGGTGATCAGTAATTGGATGGATCGTCAAGGTTCACGAGGTCGTACGGATTCGAGCGGTCCGGGAAGAGGTAGGCGAGCTCGTCCGTGGCGTCGTCATAGGTTGGGTCGTCCGGATCGTACGGGTTGGGTTCGGGAATCATCGCGTACGTCCTCCTTATGCGCCGACCGGCTCGGCCACAGGCTGGCCGTTGTCGACGGGGCTCTGGGTCTTCGGGCTCAGCATCTTCATCTGGTCCATCACCACCTCGGTGGTGTAGCGTCGCAAGCCGTCCTTGCCATCCCACTCGTGGCTGCGCAGCCTGCCCTCGGCATAGATCAGCTTGCCGCGCGTCAGGAACTCCTGACAGATCGATGCGAGCCGGTCGAAGGCCACCAGCGAGTGATACTGGACGTCCTCCTGCCGGTTGCCGTCATCATCTTTCGAGTAGCTGTTGGTCGCCAGCCGCAGCTT
>DATBYU010000166.1:0-11130 GCA_036513555.1 Candidatus Dormiibacterota bacterium
GAGGATCGAGACGAACAACCCGACGTAGCGGATCAACGCCTGGCTGATGGTGAGGTCCGAACCGTTGGTCCGAATGACCCGGATGTTCAGCAGCTTGTTCCCGATGGTCTGGCCCGGCCAGGGGCCGTTGCTCGACCAGAAATAGACGTAATAGACGAGTCCGAGGATGACCTGGAGACCGGAGCGCCCATTGGTGTTCAGACTCAAGATCGCCGCGATGGCGCTGTTGACGATGCCGACGATGATCCCGTCGATGAAAATGGCGAGAAATCGGATCCAGAAACCTGCCTTGGCTCCCGAAACGGCGACGGGCGCTGCTGTGGCCATTGACTACCTCCGAAACGAACTGTGGACGAATTCGGCGGCAGTATAGCGCGTTGTAAGCCGGGACGACCGAATTCGAAAATCGAGCCCGCCGTTAGGCCGCCCTTAGAATTAGCGGGTTATGCCGCACCGCGCGCTGTCTGTTTTCGAGAACCTGCCGGACCAGTCGATCCTGCAGCGGATTGGCAATACCCCGCTGATCCGGATTCGCTTGCTCGAAAAGGAGTTCCCGCACATCACCTTCTACGCGAAGGCCGAATGGTTCAATCCGGGCGGTTCGGTCAAGGACCGGCCGGCGCTGCGCATGATCGAGGAGGCCGAACGGACTGGCGAGTTGACGGTGGAGAAGGTCATCCTGGACTCGACGTCGGGGAACACCGGCATCGCCTACGCCCTGATCGGCGCCGCCAAGGGGTACCAGGTGAAGCTGGTGATGCCGGAGAATGTCAACGAGGAACGCCGCGAGATCGTCCACGCCTTCGGCGCGGAAGCGATTTTCACCCCGGCCCTCGAGGGCTCGGATGGCGCCATCCGCGAGGCGCACCGGATCAAGGAGTCGGCACCCGGGGTGTATTTCATGCCGGACCAGTACAACAACCCATTCAACTGGCGCGCGCATTTCGATACCACAGGTCCTGAGATCCTGGACCAGACGCACGGTGAGGTCACGCACTTCGTCGCGGGCCTCGGGACCAGCGGCACGCTGATGGGGACGGGTCGGTGCCTCAAACGGCACAACCGCGCGATCCGACTGATCGCCGCCGAACCATCGGACGGGCTGCACGGCCTCGAGGGGCTGAAGCACCTGGAGAGCTCGATCGTTCCGGGCATTTATGACCCGAGCGTGCAGGACGAAAAAATCAGTGTGCCGACGGAGGCCGCCTATGAGCTGGCCCACGACCTGGCGCGCTCCGAAGGGCTGCTGGTCGGCAACTCATCGGGCGCCGCGCTGTACGCCGCCCGAGAAGTCGCTCGCCGCACCTCGGAGGGCGTGTTCGTGATGGTGTTCCCCGACGGCGGCGACCGTTACTTGAGCTCGGGACTCTACCGCCGGAAGTTTTGACGCTGCGGATGCCGCGGTCCCTGATGAACCAGATGCGGCAGCATCTCGAAGCTGGCTATCCCAATGAGGCGTGCGGCGCGCTTATCGGCCGGACTGATGGCGCCGACCATGAGGTGGCCGAATTCCGTGGGATGCGCAACACCATTACCGACCGCCCCTGGGATCGCTACGCCCTCGATCCGCTGGAGCAACTACGTGTTCAGAAGGATGCCGAGTCGCGCGGACTGGAGATCATCGGGTTTGCGCACAGTCATCCGGACCACCCGCCGGTCCCGTCGCGGTTCGATGCCGACCACGCCTGGTCGTTCTACAGCTATGTGGTGGCATCGGTGCAGCACGGGACGCTGCTCGAGGCGCGCTCATGGCGGCTGGATAGCGGCGGCGTATTCCAGGAAGAGCCGCTTACGGAAACGGCTTGACCACCATCATGAAGACGATGGCGAGGGCGATCACAAGACTGATGATCCCGTAGAGCATCGCCTGTCCGTCGAGTCGCTTGTAGGCGGCGCTTTCGACACCTTCGGCGTCCATCACCTGGATCTGCTGCCGGACGGCTCGCGAGTAGAAGCCAATGGCCACGACGATCAGGAGCGCGAAGAGGATCAGCGCGGCGATGACCCAACCGCGGAAGCCCACCTGGCCGACCGCGAGAAGCACGAGGCCGGTGATCAAAAGACCCCCATAGGCGGGGTTCGCGACCCGGTTATCGATGAAGGCGATCCCTTTCAGGGCGAACGGCGCATGCGCCGGCTCTCTCGCCGAGAGGGCTTTCCAGACGGCGTAGGTGATGTTGCTGCCGAGCGCCGTGATCGCCAGCAGGACATGCAGGTACTTCAGCAGCAGGTACCAGGTCACCGTCATGGAGCTACTTTAAGGGCCGCAGGCCGGCGGCATGGCTGCGTAGATCGAGGTCGTGCCTGAATCCTGGCCGGTGCAGCTGGTGTCGCTGGCGAACCAGCCTCCGGCCGAGCGGATGACGGTGACATCGAGTTTCACAGTGCTCCCGCCGAAGTCGAGCACCACATGCGCGATGGCGCCGGGATTACCGGGTGGCAACGCCTCCGTCGTGATGGTCCGTGACTGATAGGTGTTCTGGCAGCGGCAAAGCGGTTCGGCCTGCTTGAGGGGGTTCGAATCCAATTGCGCCGCGAGCCCATCGGTGACCGGGCAACTGTCGTACTTGCCGTTGGCGCCGCAGCTGCCACCGCTTGGCGGATAAAGAATGCCGGCAACCACGGCCGCTCCGTTGTCATCGAGGTTGGAGACGATGATGCGACCGCCAACGAGAGTGGGCGAGGGGGCCGGGGTTGGCGTCGCAGAAGGCGTAGGCGTTGGGGTCGCTGTCGGCGTCGGACTACCGGAGGCGCCGGTCATCGGCATCGTGCAGGCGCCGAGCATCAGGGCCAGCGCCGTCAACACGAGAGCAGGACGTCGCATGTCAACGCGGAATTCTACGCCGGGCAGATGAGATTTCACGCAACGCCACGGTCTTGGGTCAGCGCCGGTGCCCTCGGCTTGCGCGGCCGGCTCGTCAGGAAGAGACCCAGCAGGATCACGCCCATGCCGGCAAGGATCGGGATCGTGATCGCCTCGCGAAGGAGGGTCGCCCCCCAGAAGACCGCGGTGACCGGAACCAGAAAAGTTACCGTCGTCGCCCGGGTGGCGCCGAGCGTGTTCATCATGAAGTAGTAGAGAAGAAAGGCGATGCCCGAGCCGCCGGCCCCGAGGAAGATCATGGCGGCGATCGACGGTAAGCGCAGGTGGGTGGTGCCGATCGTCGGCAAGGCGACCGCAAAGGCCAATGGGGCCGTGAGCGTCAGCTGCCAGAAGCCCACCTGTAGTGGGCTGACGCCTCGCAGCCGTCGTCGCGAAACCAGTGCCGAGACGGCGTAACTGCACGCCGCTCCCACGACGGCCACCGTCCCTATGGTGCTGGCTTGCACGGGTTTGCCGATGAGGTCCGGAGCGATCAAGATTCCGGTTCCCACGAAGCCGATCGCGACGCCGAGATAGTTGAGCGCGCTTGGCCGCTCGGCCGGTGTCACCCAGAAGGCGAACACCGCGGTCCACAGCGGTGTGGTGGCGTTCAGGATGCTGGCCAGCGCGCTGCTGATCGACTGTTCACCAAAGGCAATGGCGACCCAGGGGACGAGGCTTCCCAGAATGGCCAGCACCAGGAATGGCAGCAGGCGCGCTCGCGTCCCGGCCGGGAAGGGCGTCTGCCGGCGCGCCGCAAAGATCAGCCCGAGCGTGACGGCCCCCAGAATCGCTCGCGAGAACACCAATGTCGCCGGGCTCATATCGCGCACGGCGAGCTTGATGAAGAGGAACGAGGCGCCCCAGATGAGCGCCAGCAAGCCAAGGGCGAGGTAGCCGCGTCGCATCGAAACGATTATGCGAAGTTGCTACGTAACCCCCTATTGCTCCCTCCCCCCTTGCGGGGGAGGGTCGGGGTGGGGGGTTATTCGACGGCGGGCTCGGCTCGATGCCGTGCCAGGAAGTACTCCGGCACGGAGTTCATGGGCGGACGCTCCTGGTCCTCGATTTCCTTCTGTTCGATCCAGTACCGCTCGTCCTCGTAGTGGATCAGCTTCATGGTCTTGTTGACTTCTTCGAGTAGGTGAATGCGGTGGCGATCGCCGAGGTGTTTCAGGCCCACCTGCATGATGGCGAACGCCATCTTGGAGAGGTCGAAAAGCGTTTGATTGCGATGGACGCGCATGCCGAGGTCGACCTGGGCGATGGCGCGCATTCCGTAAGCCTCGGAAATCGCGAGCAGCAAGCCCAGTTCGACGCCGTATCCGGTGAAGAAAGGGACGCTTTCCAGCACGCGTCTTCGGCCCGCGTACTCACCGGCGAGCGGCTGCATCAGGCCGGAGAGCTCCGGAAAAAACAGATTGAGCATCGGCCGCGCGGCCAGCTCGGTCACACGGCCGCCGCCCTGCGCCTGGAACTCGGTGCCGAATTTCAATGGGCGCCGGTAGAACCCCTTGACGTAATGGATCTCGGGGTCGCTCAGCAACGGCCCGAGCAAGCCGTACACGAATTTCGGCTGAATGTTGCTGATGTCGGTATCGACCCAGCAGATGAGGTCGCCATTCAGCGTGTACAAGCTCTTCCAGAGCGCCTCGCCCTTGCCCTCGAAGGCGCCGTACCGAGGCAGGATCTCGCTATGCTGCACCACTCGGACGCCGGCGCGCTCCGCGATGGCCGCCGTCCGATCGGTAGAGCCGGAGTCGATGACGACGATCTCGTCGACGAGCGGCACCCGGTCCATCAGCGCGTTCTTGAAAGTGCGCACGACCTTGCCGATCGTGTCTTGCTCGTTGAGGGTGGGTAGTCCAAGGCTGATGCTCACACCCTGCCGCTGCTTGAGATCCACCAGCCGGCGGAGGTCCGCGAACTCTTTGCTGTGGAAGGTGTTTTCCGCGAACCACCGGTCGACGCGCTCAGCCGCCGCAGCGCGGTTCTCCACCCGAAAGGGACGGTCCGGATCCTTCAGCGCCGTCACCGGGCCAGCGGTCTTGACCACCATGACACTGCCCGGCAGTCGGCGCAGCAGTCGGGTGACGGGCGCGCCGAGCACCATGGGACGATGCATCAGGCTCAGGGTCGCGCCCAGCACCACCATCTGGTGCTGCGCCGCCTCACGAATGATCGCCTCGCGTACGGACGCCGAGAGCAACGTGATGCGCCGGACCGGGACATCGACCGCGCTCGAGAGCTTGAGGAATGCCGCCTCCTCGCGTTTTTGCGACTCGGCCGAAATCCGCGGGTTGAAGATGTGGAGGACGCAAAGCTCGGCCCCGGTCTCCTGGCAAACGGTAGCGGCCAGCCGGAGCGCAAGTTGGGCGCTTGGGCCGCCACGCACCGGCACCAGCACGCTCCGGATCGGGATCGTATCCGGTCGCACGAGCGCAACGTCACAGGGAGGATCGACCAGCAGGTCTTCGACGGCGTTGACCCAGAGGCCGTCCTGGCGCGGCGCCTGGCTGGCCGCGGCTTCGAGGATGAGCAGGTTGGTGTCTGTCTCCAGCACGGCCTCGCGAATGCCTTGTGCGGCGACGTGAGCGATCCGGACCTGGCCGCGAAGCTCGCCGGGGCCCCGTTCCGCGTAGCGGGTGATGCGCGAGAGCAGGGCGCGGTAGGCGCGCGCCACCTCGACCCCCTCGCTGAGCGGGCGCTCGGGCGCCATCTCGATAACGCCAAGCAAGGTGCCGCGCGAATCCTCGGCATTGAGGAACGGGGAGACGGCCTTCAGCAGAGGACCGGTCCGCGACGGATTGGTCGTCGGGATCAGGACGCGGTAGTGGCTCACGTGCGCGAGGTCAGTAAGGGTTCGATCTGTTCGCTGATGATGCGGTCCCAGGCGAGCGCCCCGAGCACGTGACGGCGCAGCCGGGCCGGCGGCGAATCGATGGCACTGAGCACGGCGGCGGTGAAAGCCGCAGAGCCGGCGGACACCGGCACGAACGTGGCGCCATCGGGTGCGATCTCGCGGAACGCCGGGAGATCGGTGCAGACGACGGGCACCCGGAAGACGGCGGCTTCCGCAAGCGGGAGGCCGAACCCCTCGCTGGCGCTGGGGAGGACCACGACATCGCTCAGCATATAAAGGTCGGAAAGCGTGGCCGCGTCGATGGCGTAGCCGCCGGTCGGGCCGCTGCTTTCTTCGAAGAGGAAACGGACCGACTCCTGGAGTCCGAGCCGCTCGGACAGCCGCTTCAGTTCAGCGACATACTCGAGCGAGCGCGGATTGTGCGGGCCGGGGGGACCGGTGATGAGCAGTTGCACCGTTCGGCCTGAGGCGCGCAGGCCGGCGGCCGCGTCGATCGCCCACTCTAGGTTCTTGCGCTTGGTGATCCGAACCGGTGCGAGCATGACGATATCGGTGCTGAGCAGGCCGAAGCGAGTCACGAGCTCTCTCGCGCGCGGGCCGAGCTTGAGGAGTGCCGCGGGGTCGATGCCGTTGGGAATGACGTGGGTAGCATCGAGGTGCGCGCCAGTCAGCTCCCGCCATTCCTCGAGCCGCTGGGTCGACACGAAGATTGAGGTGATGTTTGGGTGCTGGCGCCGCAGAAGATCCCAGGGCTCACCCTCGTGCATCCAGGGCCGGTAGATCGGGTTGAGCCAACTGATGTCATGGACCCAGGAGATGATGGGCGGCCGGCTGTCTTCGGCGATGGTCCAGAGTGCCGCCGTCAGTGGGAGGTTGAAGTGGAGCGTCAGGGCGTTGTGAACGACCAGGACGTCCAGCTCGGCCAGCTCAGTCGATAGACGCTCGATGATGTTGGCGCGAAGCGTCGCGAACTCTGAAGGAATCTCGCCGCGGTCGAGCGCCTCGCGAACGGCGCTCACCGCCGTCTCACGGGAATCGAGTTCGGGGATGATGGCGAGCTTTGCCACCTTGCGGTCGGGCAATGGACCGCCGCGGCCGCTGAGGATCGTCACCGGGAAGCCGCGAGCGGCCAGTCGGGTTGCCTGCTCATAGAGGATGGTTTCGACGCCGCCGATGATGGGCGGGCAGGTGTAGTGCAGGAGCCCGACCCGCACGAGCGGCGCTCGGGGCGTCGCCCCACGCGACTGGCGCTTTAGTGCCATAGGAGCGTTTGAGACGTCCTAGTGCCAGGCGAGCGTTTGAGGCGTTTCAGGTGATGACGGGAGGTTCATCGAGGATAACGTCCAGGTCGTCGGGCTTCTCCAGGACTTCGACGTCGGGCCGGCCGCCGTTGTAGGCAACTTTGAACGAGAGCTTGCCATTGCCGATCCGCATCCCACGGATCTCGACACTCTGTGCCTGGCCGAATGGAACGGGGTTGAGATAGAGGCGGCCGGCGGTGGTGTCGGGGACGATGCCGAGGGCCGTCTGCATGAGGTGGAAGGCCGCGCCCGCACCCCACGCTTGCGGATTACACGAGACGAGGTACTCGGCGGGGCCGCTGTTGTATTGCCTGTCGCGCCGGAATCCGCAGAACAACTCGGGCAATCGGTAGTCGGGCATGCGAACGCCAGCTTCCATGATGCCGTCGATCACCTGGCCAGCCGCTGCAGCGTGCCGGTATCGGCGCAGGCCCGCGACTGCGATCGAGTTGTCGTGGGGCCAGATGGTGCCGTTGTGATAGCTCATGGGGTTGTAGTGAGGCGAGTCCGATGACAGCGTGCGGATTCCCCAACCCGAGAACATGTCGGGCGCCATCAGCCGATCACGCAGGATCTCGGCCCGCTCGGGGTCGATGATGCCCGCCCACAGGCAGTGTGCGGGATTGGACGTGATGGATGGGATAGGCGTTTTGTTTCGGTCGAGGCCCTGGGCGTAAAACTGCTCACGGTCGAGCCAGAACGACAGCTCGAAACGGCGCCGGAGCTCGGCGGCTTCGCGCGAGAGCCGCTCCGCCATCGCCGCCTGGCCGAGGCGCTCGAAGATCCGGCTGAGCCCGACCTTTGCCTGGTAGACATATCCCTGCACCTCGACCAGCGCCACGGGCAGCTCTGCCGGGCGGCCGTCCGGGTAGAGGAGAGAGTCGTGCGAATCCTTCCATCCCTGGTTGCGTACGCCGCCGCTGGCGCGCTCGGCATATTCGATGAAGCCATCGTGGTCGGAATCGCCGTATTGATCGACCCACTTCAGCGCGCTCAGCACCGAGGGCAGGAGTTCGACGAAGAGATCCTGGTCATTGAGCCAGTCCATCATTTCGACGACGCAGACGAGGAACAGCGGCGTGCTGTCGACGGAACCGTAGTAGGGCGTGTGCGGAATCACTTTGAGGTTGGCCAGCTCGCCGTAGCGGAGCTCGTGGAGGATCTTGCCGGGTTCCTCCTCGCGGCTGGTATCGACGCGTCGCCCCTGCTGCTGAGCTAGGTAGCGCAAGGTCCCTCGTGCAACTTCTGGATTGATCATGAGAGTCTGGATCGAACTTATTAAGGCATCACGGCCGAACGGTGCCGAGAACCATGGAATGCCGGCCATCGGAAAGAGTCCGGTGTCATATTCCTCGAGCAAGATCCGGAGGTCCATCTGGCTGCGACGCAGCAGGCCGCGATCGAGAAAGGCATTGTCGGTGCGGATCCGGCTCGTGTTGTCGTGCCAGCGGCGGTACGAGGCCTGGAGCGCCTGCAGCGCATCGTCATACAAATAGCTCAGGGTCGACTCGTTCTCGCCGATCACCGGGATGACGTCGATCACCAGGGTTACCGTCTCTTTGGATTCGAGGTGGAAGTGCCACGTCAGCGCGCCGTCGTGCTGCGTGGCCGGAGGGCGATTGACCACGACTTCGGTGCGCCGCATCAAGCCATCCCGGCCATCGTAAGTGTAGGTCAGACCTCGATCCCCAACCTCGATCGGCCGGATCGTACCGCGGTACTGATCCTTGTAGCCACGGACATCGAACATGTCGCGAAAGTCGGCGTCGACGCGAATCGAGCACTCGATGTCGACGGGTTCGTGGCCGCAGTTTTGAACGCCGATCCGCTCGTGCAGGCCGCCGTAAATGAAACGGCTGCGGCGAATGCTGAGGCTCTGCTGCGGGATCCGGCGCTTGCCTTCATCGAGCAGGAGCACCGGATTGACCATCTGGAACGTGGCGACGTAGCTCTCGTCGACGGATGCCGAGAGCAGGATCGGCTGCAAGCGGCTCAGCCGAAACTCGTACGCCGAAAGAAAGCGGGTATCAGAAAAGTAGAGGCCGAGTCCGGTGGTATTTCCGGCCGGGATGTCACCCATCTCATCGGACACCATCATGATTCGGTTCTCTTTCAGAACCACCCGGCCGTCCGACACGGTGCCTATTATAGGTTTGAGTTTTCGTCGCGCCCCCTGCGCGACTACAGATATGTTGATAATCCCACGGTCCGACTGATGGCGCTGCCCTTGGTGGCGATCGTCGGGCGCCCGAACGTCGGAAAATCCGCGCTCTTCAACCGCATCCTGGGCGAGCGCCGAGCCATCGTCGACCCGATGGCGGGGTTGACGCGTGACCGCCTCTATGCCGAAGTCGAGTGGCAGGGCCGCCGGTTCGTCATTGTCGACACCGCCGGCCTGGTGCTCGGCAAAGATCGGGACGAAATCCCGGCGCAGCGCGAGCTGCGGCGTCGGATGGAGGAGCAGAGCCGGCTGGCGATCGATGAAGCGGACCTCGTCCTGTTTGTGCTGGACGTGCGAGAGGGACCGACCGCCATCGATCATGACATCGCCCAGCTGTTGCGCAAATCGCGCCGTCCGGTGTTGGTGGTCGCGAACAAGACGGACGGGCGCGGCCACGAGGCATTGGCCGGTGAGTTTTACGAGCTGGGCCTGGGCGATCCGTGGGCCATCTCCGCGCTGCATGGCACGGGCAGCGGTGACCTCTTGGACGCGGTGGTCGAACGGCTGCCTCCGCCGCAACCTGAAGCGGTGGACGACAAGCTGGCGGCTCGGGTCGCCATCCTGGGTCGTCCGAATGTCGGCAAGTCTTCGCTGGTCAACGCGATCACTGGCGATGAGCGCAGCCTGGTGACCGCGGTACCTGGAACCACGCGAGATCCGGTCGATACCATCGTGGACTTCGAGGGCCAGCGCGTGCTGCTGGTCGACACCGCTGGGATCCGGCGGCGGGGACTGACCAGCGGCGTGGAGCAGTACTCCCTACTGCGGGGCCTGCGCGCGATGGAGCGCGCCGATATCGGCATCGTGGTGATCGACGCGAAGGACGGTATCACCGCGCAGGATGTGCACATCGCGGGTTACGTGGTCGAGGCCGGCCGCGGCCTGGTCCTGGTGCTCAACAAGTGGGACCTGCTGACGGCCGAAGAGAAAGAGGAGAAGGTGTGGCGCAAGAAGATCCGGGAGGCTTTGAGCTTTGCCCCGTGGGCGCCGGTGTCGTATATCTCGGCGAAGACGGGGCAGCGCGTAGCGCAGCCGCTCCAGGTAGCGCTCAAGGTGACCGAGGAGCGCCGCCGGCGCGTGGCCACCCCGGAGCTGAACAAATGGTTGCGAACGTTGCTCGGCCAGCGCGAGACCCCGACGAGGCATGGCAAACGACTGCGCGTCATGTATGCGACCCAGGCCGAGTCGACGACCCCGACGTTCGTGTTCTTTGTCAACGACCCTGAGCTCGTTCATTTTTCTTACCGCCGTTTCCTCGAAACGCAGCTGCGCCATGCATTCGGCTTTGAGGGGTCTCCGATCAACATGGTGTTCAGAAAGCGCGGAGAAGAGACGTAGAATAGGCACCGCGTCGGGGAGTGGCGCAGCCTGGTAGCGCACCTGAATGGGGTTCAGGGGGCCGCAGGTTCAAATCCTGTCTCCCCGACCAATCTCGCCTTATTTGAACCGGCGTGCGCCGCGCCTTCGACTCGCTTGGACCCTCCGAACTCGACCCGACCAAGCACCGGGCACTTTTCCGTCTCATCGATCACCTCGGCGCGATCGCGCGCCGAGCTCAGGGCTACCCTCGACCGTATCTAAGCGCTACGATGGGCGATCGATGAGCTCCAGGGCGATCTCCGGCGGCGTGGCACATCCAGTCCCGGTGGACTTGAGACGCGTCCTGATTGCCAACCCAAAGGTTCTCGCTGCGTGGGAAGACCTCACCCCTCTTGCCCGCAATGAATGGATCTGCTGGGTGCTCTGGCCGAAGAAAGCAGTAACGAGGAGCCAGCACATCCAGCGAGTGCAATCCGAGCTGTTGGAGGGGAAGCGGCGGCCCTGTTGTTGGCTTGGCTGCATCCACCGCAAGGACAAGGAACTGAGCCCTTCGGTCCGCTGG
>DATBYU010000167.1:0-2678 GCA_036513555.1 Candidatus Dormiibacterota bacterium
CCGACCCGCCACGAGCGCGCAGACATAGGCGCCGTCCTTGGCGCGGAACTGGGTGCGGGGTGTCGGACCGGATGCATGATGGCGACCCGTCTGACGTCGCAACACCTCTCCCCGGTATATGTAGTTGGCAATCGCCGCCTCGGTCGTCAGCGCACAAGCCTCGTGGATCGACGCGTCTATATACTGCCCTTGCCCGGCAACCGTGCGGTAGATCAGAGCCGCCATGATGGCCACGTAAGCAAAATGACAGCCCATGTGCCAGGCGTTGCCCCCACCGGGAGCGATCGGCGGCGCATTAGGCGCGTCTCCCGCGTCATAGCCAGATGAGGCCATCTCGCCGCCCGCCGCCATGTGGAGCAGGTCGCTGGAGGCGTAATCCCGCCACGGGCCCGTCTGGCCGAAGGGGGTCAGGGCACACATGATCAGCCGCGGGTTTTTGGCGCTCAGGGACTCGTAATCGAGCCCCAGGGACGCCAGGACGCCTGGTCGAAAGGTTTCCAGAATGACGTCCGATGTCGCCGCCAAGCGCCCGAAAAGATGGCGGCCGTCGGCAGTCTCCGGATTGAGGGTGATGCCGCGTTTGGACGTATTGTAGTACCAAAAAGATAGACTGCGCTCCGGGTGCGGGATGTCGTCGAGGAACGGCCCGATCCGGCGGTTGGGCTCGCCACCGGGAGGTTCGATCTTGACCACATCGGCCCCGAGATCGCCGAGAAGCTTGCCGCAGAACTGGCCGGTTTCATTCGCGAGTTCCAGGATTCTCAGGCCTGCCAGCGGGCCCGGCAGAGGCGGGTCATCGCTCATTGAAGCATTTCCTCCATGTAGGGAAAGCGTGCCCGCTTCGTCGGCCAGAACGTGCCGTCGGCAAACCCGGCGCGGAACTCTTCGTGGCTGTACCCCAGCAAGCCTTCGACAATCTCCTTCGTGTGTTGACCGATCAGGGGGCTCGGCAGGTGATTCGACGCTGGGGTTTCCGAGAGTTTGAACGGAGCATTCTGCACCTTGTGTCGACCGAGCGCCGGATGCTCCATTTCGAGATACATCTCCCGGTGGCGCAGCTGAGGGTCATGCTTCACCCGGTCCTCGGCGCTTTGTACAGGAAGGGCCCGAACCCCGGCAGCTTGGCAGCGCTCGGTCAGCTCGTACTTCCCAAACGTCATGCTCCACGTTTCAACGTGCTCGTCCAATTCTTCCTGGTGCTGCAAGCGCCCGATTGCCGTGGCAAACTTCGGCGAAGAGGCCCACGACGGAGCGCCCATCACCTGCACCAGCCGCTGCCATTCCTCGTCGGTATGACAGACAATCACGCACCAGTCGTTGTACTCGCCAGGATGCGTGCGATAGGCATTATGGGGCGCAACCGTCGGCCCGCGGTAGTTGTTGACCAGAGGCGTGCCGGGCCAATGTGCACGGTTGCCAGGAGGATAGCCGGGCCGCCGCGACCCGCGCCCGTTCACTGTGAAATCCAGCAGCGCCGGACCGTTGAGGGGAACGCTCGCCACCATCTGAGACAGGTCGATATGCTGGCCTTGTCCCGTCATGTTGCGATGGTAGAGGCCGGTGAGGGCGCACATGGCCCCGTACATGCCGCCGGTATCGTCCATATATGACCAGCCCCAGCCAGCCGGTGGTTTGTCGGGCAGCCCGGAGGTATAGGTCAGCCCTGAAACCGCCTGGGCGACAGGACCGAACGTGGTGTAGTGGTGATGCCGACCTGTATGGCCGTAGCCTGACATTGACACATAGACGATATCCGGTTTGATTTCGCAGAGTTCCCGATAGCCGAGGCCCCACTTCTGCAGCACCCGGGAGCTGAAATTCTCAATTACGATGTCGGAGACGGCGATCAGCCGCTTCACGATCTCCAGGCCTTTGGCGCTTCGTACGTTGAGACTGAGGCTTTTTTTGTTGACGTTCGTGTCATTGAAATTTCCCGAGGTGTTGAGATTGACCTCGAGATTCTGAGGCGTGGTGGTGCTCGGTAGCCGGCCGCGCTCGTTTTCCGGCCATTCGATTTTGATGATCTCGGCCCCAAAAGCACCGAGCCAGCGTGTGGCCCATGGCCCGGCCCGCACCCAGCTGAAGTCCACCACGCGAATGTTTTCAAGGGCTCGCGGTCGAGACATGGTTTCGTTCTCCTGTTACGGCCAGCCCCAGGAGCGGAGGTCGTCTCCGGGGCGTGACGCTCCATTGATGTCAGACCGCCTCGCACAGCCCATTTTGCCGGCCGTTCTAATCCTCGCCCGCTCACACTGTCTCCGGCTTATCGAGCGCGAGGCGGACAAAGCGGAACACCAGCAGCGCGGCGAGCCCGAACGGTATGCAGCAGAACACATGTTGCTGCTGTGCGTGCCGATCGCGCTAATCATCCGCTGCTTTTCGCGGCTTCGATCCGCGGGCGAACGAGCCGCCGGCTGCGCGACCAACTGAAGCCCGTCCTTGGGCACCTCATGCGGCAATGACCGAGCGGAGGCTTGGCGAGCACCGATCGCACTGAAGGCTTCTGATGCGGCGGGGGTGTCCGCGACAAGCGGACCGAGATCGGCCCTGTCGAACCGGCCCGGCGAGCAAAGGGGGCACGATAAGGGTCATCTAGGAGCATACCTCGCCAAACGCTAAAATGGCCGTCGATCCAGCGGCGCATGGGGTTGTTCCAGCCCATCGACCGGTATGTTCCG
>DATBYU010000168.1:0-4915 GCA_036513555.1 Candidatus Dormiibacterota bacterium
AACGACCCCGCGAGGCCGGCGCCCGAGGAGACGTTCGCCGACCGCCGCACGCTGAAAATCGGTGGCGAGCGCATCGAGCTCGCATGGCGCGGCCCGAATCACTCGCCCGACAACATCTACATCCACTTTCCGGACCACGACTCCCTGATGCTGATCGACATCGTCAACTGTGGATGGGCGCCGATCTCTATCTGCAACCTCTCCGAAGACATTCCTGGCTACGTCGCGGCTCCGGCCATTGCGCTCGATTATCCGTGGAAGCATTTCATCGGCGACCACGTCACCAGGCTCGGCACGCGCGACGACGTGACGCTGCACCAGGAGTACATGGCCGACATCGACGCCAGTGTCAGGAAGGCCCTGGTGAGCGTCGACCCGACACCGTTCTTCCAGAAGTACGGCGACAATCCGTGGGCTGCGGTAAGTGCTCTTTTTGACGCCTGGACCGACGCCGGCGCAGCACCGGTCATCGAGAAGTACACCGGCGTGCTGGCCGCGGCCGACGTCTACACCCGGAGCACCGTGTTCTGGGTCATGGAGTCGATCCGGCTCGACCTCGGCTTCGGCTCCTATGTCCATCCATAGGATTTGGGGGCCTAACAGTGAGTGAGCTGCAGGGAATCGCTCGGTTCAGGTTCCACGAAGGGAACGCTGCAGTACGAGATCTACTTCGATGACGATCAGTCCGAGTGCATCGTCCTTGAGCTCACGCCCTACCTGCCGTTGCAGTCGGGGCTTTCGTAGCAAAGGAAGGAGGTAGTGATGCCGAACTGGAACGAGGCGACCATCCAGGAGTTCCATTCCAAGGCTGGGAAGGGGGTCGGGCCGTTCGGGGACCGGCTGATCCTGCTCACCACCGTGGGGGCGCGAAGCGGAGAGGAGCGCATCACGCCGCTGATGTACCACCGCGACGGGGAGCGGTACGTTGTCGTCGCATCAAAGGGGGGAGCGCCCGACCATCCCGCGTGGTACCACAACCTCAAGGCGAATCCCGTGGCGAAGGTGGAGGTGGGGACGGCGACTGGCACGGAGACGTTCGACGTGAGGGCGCGCGAGGCGGAAGGCAAGGAACGGGAGCGCCTGTATGCGGAGCGCGTCGCGATCGCACCAGGGTTCGGGGAGTACACGCGGATGACCTCGCGGCAGATTCCGGTCATGATTCTCGAGCGGACGAGCTAGCGCGCGGCGAGGAGAAGCACTGGCTTGGCCCGCATCTTCATCACCGGTTCAGCCGATGGACTCGGCCAGCTCGCCGCCCGGAACTTGGTCGCGCTCGGCCACGACGTCATCCTTCATGGGCGCAACCGCGATCGAGCGCAACACGCGATGCGCGCCGTCCCCGGCGCCCGAACGGCGCTCGAAGGCGATCTGGCCAGCATCGAAGCGACGCGCGCCCTTGCTCGACAGGCCAACGAGGCCGGACCATTCCATGCCGTGATCCACAACGCCGGCATCTATCATCCGGGTCCAGGCCGTTACGAGACGGTGGACGGGCTCGACGACGTCTTCGCCATCAACGCCCTCGCGCCATACCTGTTGACCGCGCTCATCGAAGGACCTCCGCGGCTGATCTATCTGACGTCGGGCCTGCACCAGGGCGGCGATCCGGACCTGCGTGACTTGCAGTGGCGCCGGCGGCGCTGGAGCGGACCGCAGGCCTATGCGAACTCAAAGCTGTTCGACGTCGTGCTGGCCTTCGCCGTTGCCCGCCTCTGGCCTCACGTCCTATCGAACGCGGTCGATCCTGGATGGGTGCCAACGAAGATGGGCGGCCTGTCCGCGCCCGGCGACCTGGAGCAAGGCGCCGCGACCCAAGTGTGGCTGGCGGTCAGTGACGACCGTGACGCGAAGGTGAGCGGCCGGTATTTCTATCACAAGCGGACTCGAGTCGCTCATCCGGCGGCATCGGACGTCACTGTCCAGAACGGGTTTCTGGCCGCTTGCGAACAGTTGACCGGTGTAAGGCTTGCCTCGGCGGTCAGGACGTAATCGCGCAAGCAAACACGAAGGAGTTAACGAGTGGCAGACACGAAAGGGTTGATCACTGAGGCCGTCGCCGCCAGCCTCGCTCTTCCAGATTACGCGCCGGTGCCTCGTTCCGCGATCGGGCCGGCGCTCAACGACCACGGGTATTACGTCGGCAAAGTGGAGCGAAACCTCTACTGGGTCACCGACGGAACCTACCAGGCCGCGTTCCTGACCACGCCCGACGGAGTTGTCTTGTTCGACGCGCCTCCGACCATCGGGCACAACCTGCAGCGGGCGATCGATGAGATCGCGAAGGCCAACGGCGTCAGCAACAAGGTGACCTACCTCATCTACTCACACCACCACGCCGACCACGCCGGCGCGGCCTCGCTCTTCGGGAAGGATGCCGTTCGCATCGGGCACGAGGAGACGCGGCGGCTCCTGCTACGTGACAACGACCCGGCCAGGCCCGCGCCGGACGAGACATTTTCGGACCGTCGCACCCTACGCATCGGCGGCGAACGAATCGAGCTGGCCTGGCATGGCTCGAATCACACGCCCGACAACAGCTATGTCCATTTCCCAGATCACGACACGCTGATGCTCGTCGACATCGTGAACTGTGGCTGGGCACCCGTTTATATCTCGAACCTCACCGAAGACATTCCTGGGTACGTCGCGGCCCCGGCTCACGCCCTTACCTACCCATGGAAGCACTACATCGGCGGCCACCTCGGCAGGCTTGGCACCCGCGATGACGTCACGCTGCACCAGCAGTACATGGCCGACATCGACGCCAGTGTGAGAAAGGCGCTTGTCACGGTTGATCCAACGCCGTTCTTCATGAAGTACGGGGAGAACGCCTGGGCCGCCATCAAGGGATACGTCGACGCCTGCGCGGACGCGGCCGCGGCCCCCGTGATCGAGAAGTACACCGGCGTGCTCGCCGCCGCCGATGTGTTCACCGCGAGCACCACCTTCTGGGTCATGGAGTCCATGCGTCTTGACCTGGGGTTCGCCTCCCAGGTCCATCCCTGAGGGTTGTTCGCGCCATGAGCACTCCGATTTCGGGCGCTGTTGACGCGGATCCCAGGGTCTCTCCGCTGCCAAGGAACTTGCGCCTCGCACTCATCGTGATCGCGGTGACGCAATTGATGGTCGTGCTTGACGGCACGATCGTGAACATCGCCCTTCCATCGATCCAGCGAGCGCTGAAATTCAGCCCAACTGACCTCGAATGGGTGATTAACGCCTACGCCCTGACCTTCGGCGGATTGCTGCTCCTCGGCGGCCGAGCCGGTGACCTGTACGGACGGCGTCGAATGTTCGTCGCCGGCATCGTGCTGTTCACACTCGGCTCGCTGGCCGGTGGCTTTGCCACCAGCGGGACCTGGCTAATCATTGCCCGGGCGGCGCAGGGCATTGGCGCCGCGATCGTCGCGCCGACCGCACTCTCCTTGATCGCCGATACGTTTCGCGAGGGCCCTGATCGCAACCGCGCGCTGGGTGTTTATGGTGCGGTCGCGGGTGCCGGAGGCGCCCTTGGGCTCCTTCTGGGGGGCGTGCTGACAAGTTTTGCGACGTGGCGATGGGTGCTGTTCGTGAACGTACCGATTGGCATCGTGCTGGCGATCGCGGCCCCGCGCGTGCTCGCGGCAACTCCGGGGCGCAACGGCCGGCTCGATCTGCCGGGAGCGCTGACCGCGACGGGTGGAATGGTGAGTCTCGTTTACGGTTTGTCCCACGTCGCCACCTATGGCTGGACCGACCGGCTGACGCTCTTAGCACTCGCGCTCGCTGGGTTGCTCTTGCTCATCTTCGTGGCCATCGAGTCTCGCAGCCAGCACGCGCTGATGCCCTTCACGATTTTTGCTCAGCGCAACCGAGATGGCGCCTACGTGCTGTCGCTTATCATCGGCGTCGCGGTTTTCGGCGTGTTCTTCTTCCTGACGCAGTTTGTGCAAAACATTCTCGGCTTCAGCCCGCTGGTCGCCGGGGTTGCCTTTCTTCCCTTGTCCGCCGCCATCATCATCACAGCGCAGATCGTGGCTCGCCTGATCGGCCGGTTCGGCCCGCGGCCGTTCATCACGATCGGCCCGCTGTTGATCGCTGGCGGCCTCTTCTGGTTGTCGCAGATCAATGACCAGACGACGTACCTTACCGGCCTTGTCGGACCCATGTTGCTGATCGCGGTCGGGCTGGGCAACATCTTCGTCCCGCTGACGCTGATGGCCGTTTCGGGCTCAACGCCAGCGGAGTCTGGCCTCGCCGCGGCTCTCCTCAACGTTGGGCAACAGATCGGGGGCTCGATCGGAATCGCGCTCCTGGGGACGATTGCCGCGACGGCGACAAAGAATCAGCTGGCCGGCGTTCTACCAACCCATGCGGTCGTCAATCACGCCCTGGCCGCCGGCTACGCTGCGGGATTCCAGTTCGCGGTCCTGATCGCCCTATTCGGGTTTGCGGTCGCGCTCGCCGTGTTTCGCCCACCCCGCGGCCGCGTCGATCCTTGATTGCGCGGCGGCGGACCCTGGGTGCATACTCCGGTGCAGGCGATGGAACCGATCGTGCTCTTCAGCATTCAATTCACGCTGAGCTTGTTGGCGTATTTGCTCATCGCGTTCTGGTATGTCGTACCCCGCCTGTCGCGACTGCCGCGCGAGGTCGCCCTGGTGCCACTGCTGTGGGTCCATGCCTTCCGCACCATTGGCGGGACGATCCTGGCTCCGGGCGCGGTCGGCGCCGGCGTGCCGATGGAATTCCGGACGATGATCGGTTATGGCGACTTGATCACGGCCTTCCTCGCCCTGGTGGCCCTGGCCGCCCTTCGCGCCCGCTTCTCAGGTGCCATCGCGTTGGTCTGGCTGATGGTCGTCGTCGGGTTGCTCGACACGGTGAACGCGATCATTCAATCGATGCGTTTCAACGTGTTCACCTATGCGCTTGG
>DATBYU010000169.1:0-24821 GCA_036513555.1 Candidatus Dormiibacterota bacterium
CTGCTGCCAGAACACCTCGACCTGGAGAACGTACAGGGCCGGAGACTGTGGTGACCAGAGCGCGGCATTGCTGAGCGAGAAGCTGGCGTGCACCTGGCTCGTCCCATCGCGGCCGAGCTGCCCAGCATCGAGCCGTTGGGAGGCGATCGGGACCGCACCGTCCGGGATCAGGCTCGTCGGATCAGGGTTGGTCAGGTTCGTGAGGTCGACCGTCGCCGGCAGGATGTCGAGACCGACCTCGACCTGGGTGGGACTACCCCCACGCTGGTGCACCGTGACCGATATGTCGGCGCCGTCGAGATGGGGAACGACATCGGCGCGGGCAGCATAGACGGGCGCCGTGGCCTCCATCCAGACCGGCTGGGTGAGACCACCATAGTTCCACCAGTCGGTGAGACCCCAGGGAACGATATCCTGCCGCGTGCCCCACGGCGGGTTGTCGACCCGGACCGCGATCGTGTTGACCTCGTTGGGCACCACTGCGTCGGTGGCGTCGAAGGCGAATGGGGTCGAGCCGCCCTCGTGGTAACCGAGCCAGTGGCCGTTCAGCCAGACGTCCGCGATGTAGTTGACTGCGCCGAATTTCAGCGTGATGGTCTGGTTCTGCCAATCAGCCGGGACATCGAAGTCCTTGCGATACCAGGCTCCGTCGGCCGAGGGCGCCGGCGGGGGATCGAAGGATCCCGGCACCTGGACGGTGGGCCAACGTGTGTCGTCGAACGCGGTCGACTCGCGACCGGCGGCATCCGCCACGATTTGCTTCAACGACTGGGATCGCACGCTGAGGGAGAGATCGTGGCTCAGGGACGTCGGCTGAAGCCGCCAGAGGCCATTCAGGTCGAGGCGTCGTCGGGGCTGATAAGAAAAAGTGGGGACCGGGATCCCGTTCTGAAAGGCGATCCGATTTCCACCAACCGTTTTCAGGCTCAGGGTGGGAGCCAGTTCGGAGGCGGCTTCCGGGCTGGCACAAGCCGAGAGCAGAAGCCCGAGAACGACGTTAGCCAGGACGAGACCGGCGAACCGGCGGGCACGGCGCAACGAGGTGCATTATCGGCCAGATCGTGGACGGAGGCTGCTGGGCTCGAGATGGCGTTGCTCGAGCAGATGCCGGACCGCCGCTCCGCCCTCGAGCTTGAGGGCGGCGGCCGCCACCTTCGAGCACTCGGCTGCGTTCAGCTGCCGAACGGTGGCCTTGATCCGCGCGACCATCGGCGGATGGACACTCAATTCATCGACACCCAGGCCGACCAGTAGCGGAACGGCCCAGAGATCTGAGGCCATCTCGCCGCAGACGCCGACCCAGCGCCGGTGCCGATGGGCAGCCCTCACCACCTGGTCGATCATGCGGAGCATCGCGGGGTGCAGGCTGTCCGCGAGCGGCCCCAGCTCCGGGTTGGTCCGGTCCGCCGCAAAGAGGTACTGCGTGAGGTCGTTGGTGCCGATGCTGAAGAAGTCGACCTCGCGGGCGAGCAAATCGGCGCCAATCGCCGCGGCCGGCACTTCGACCATGATGCCCACCGGCATGCCCGGACCGTTGACCGCCGCATTGACATCCTTGGCTGCCTCCGCCAGGATCGCCTTCGCCTGGCGGATCTCATCAACCGTTGACACCATGGGGAACATCAGCCGCAGCGGATGTTTCGCGGCGACGCGAAGGGCGGCTCGCAGCTGCTCGGCCAGCAGCTCCGGCCGGCGGAGGAGCTGGAGACGAAGGCCGCGCACCCCGAGCGCCGGGTTCGCCTCCGCCGGCTGCGGCAGGGCTGGAAGTGGTTTGTCCGCGCCGACGTCGAGGGTGCGGAGGATGACGGGCCGATTCCCCATCGCGGACGTGACCGCCTCCAGCAGCGCGACCTGCTCGTCCTCGGTGGGCAGCTGGTCCGAGCTGAGAAAAAGGAACTCGCTGCGGAGCAATCCGATGCCATCCGCGCCGGCAGTGGCGGCGCGCTGAGCATCCTCGAGGTTGGCGGCGTTGCTGCCGACCTCGACCCGACGGCCGTCCCGGGTGAGGGCGGGTTCCGCATCAACCGCCAGCGCGGCCGGACCCTCCAGGTGCGGAATCGCGTTCGCCGGCGGATCGACGAACAACGTGCCCTCATCGCCGTCGAGCAGCAGGGGCTGGCCATCGGCGACAGCGTCGACCAGCCCGGGGATCCCGACGACGGCCGGCAGGCCAAGCGCGCGCGCGAGGATCGCCGTATGCGCGGTCGCCGTTCCCTGTTCGGTAGCGAAGCCGACGACGAGCGCGCGGTCGAGCCCCGCCGTTTGCGAAGGGGCGAGGTCGCGCGCCACCACGATCGAGGGCTGCGACGGCAGTGGGGGGACATCGCTCAATCCATGCAGGGCTCGACGCAGTTGCTCGACCACGTCGTCGACATCAGCCGCGCGGGCTTGAAAGACCGGGTCAGGTGAGGCCCGCAACATGGCGGCAAAGGGCGCCATGGTCGCCGCCACCGCCAGATCCGCCTGGGTCCCCTGGATGACCAGCTCGCGGGCCCCTTCGAGCAGCGCCGGATCTTCCAGCATCAGGATCTGGGCCTCGAGGATGCCGGCTTCGGCCGACGCGCCACTGGCATGAAGTCGCGCGGTGGTGGCCGATAGGCGGACCTTGACCTGTTCGATGGCGCGCTTCAACTCGTCCGCGCCGAGCTCGCCGGTCGGTCCGGCGGCAGTGTTCTCGAGCGATGGGTCTTTCCACCGCCAGGCAGGCGCAAAGGCCTGTCCCGGCGCGGCGGCGATCCCCTGGAGCCGCGTGTGCTCCGAGCTATTCGCCGAAGTCACGATCGACGAGGTCGGTGAGCGCGGCGACCGCGGCATCCGCCTGCGGGCCATCGGCGCGCACCGTGATCGTCGTTCCCTGGCTGACGCCCAGCGTCAGGACATTGAGGATGCTCTTGGCGTCTCGAATCTTGCCGTCCTTCTCGACCTCGACGCGCGTGTCTTTGAAGCGTGCGGCCGTCTGCACGAAAAGCGCCGCCGGCCGAGCATGCAGCCCGACTTTGTTCATGATGGTCAAACGGCGTTCGGTTATGACGTTCTCGTCTCCCTCTCAGGCGTAGTCTGCAGCCCAGACCGCATTCGGTCAAGGTTGCTTGAGGGTTCGCTGATCCAAACGCCGCCGCCGGCTCGTAAAATCGAAGCCTTACAAGGAGGTGGCGATGGCCACTCGGACGACCGTCACGCCGGGCCGCCCGCGCGCTGTCGATGGATCGCTGAGCCGCCTCCTCGAAGCCTTTGGCAAAGTCCCGGTGGCGGCTGTCATCCGTCGAGGCGAGGAACTGCCACGAGCGCTCGCCTCGCAGGTTCCCGCGGTGTTCTTCTTGCGCGCACCGGCGTTTCACCTGGGTCCGCTCGTGTGGGCGGTGCAGGCGCGCGGCAAGCTGGCGTTCGTGCACATCGACCTGATCGCCGGCCTGGGTAAGGACCGGGCGGGCATCGCCTTCCTCGCACGGGAGATCGGCGTCAACGGGATCATCACCTCGCATAGCGGCCTGGTGGCCGCGGCCCGAGCGGAACATGTGATCGCGGTCCAGCGGCTGCTGCTCTACGACGACCTGGCGCTGCCGTCGGCGATGTCGGCCCTGGATCACGCGCGCCCCGACATCGTGGAAGTCCTCCCCGGCGTGATCTTTCCCCTTGTCGTCAACGAGATCCGGTCCCGCCTCCCCCTCCCCATCATCGTCGGTGGCTTCGTGACCGAGCCGGCGCATCGCGATGCCGCGCTGCAACGGGGCGCCCTGGCGGTCAGCACCAGTACCGCGGAGCTGTGGCCGTGAGAACGCCCGGTGTGATGGGGGCGATGCTGCCGGCCGTTCGCGACGGCGCGTCGTTGAACCAGGCGCTCGACCTTGGCTACCGCCAGGTCCTGCTCGAACGCGGCAGCTTGCTGTCCATCGTCGGACCCCTCGCCGGCGCCGCCCGCCGTGGGATCGCGATCTTCGTCAACCTCGACGCCGTCGAGGGGCTCGCGCCGGACAGTGCCGCCCTCGCGTTCCTGGCCACTGACCTCGGGTTTTCCGGGGTGCTGTCGGTCAAGCCGCACCTGCTCCAGGACGCCAGCCGGTTTCGGTTGCGGACCATCCAGCGGATCCATGCGCTCGACTCGACCGGGCTCGAGACCGGTCTTCACTCCCTCGTATCGCCGGCACCCTATGCCATCGCCATTGCCCCAGCGGTCGCCATCCCCCAGGTCATGTCGAGCATACGTTCGATCACCGACACGCCGGTTTGGGGTACCGGGTTCATCAGTACGGCGGAACAGGCTGGCGAGGCTCTTCGCGCCGGCGCCGCCGTCGTCTCCAGCGCCCGTCTCGAGGTCTGGCGCGACTTCAGCCGCGCACCAGTTTCCTGAGTTCGATCGACCCGATGGGCGATTGACACATCCGTATTCGTGTGGTATGAACAACCCTGCAGGCGACTGGCGGGACACTGAAGGGAAAAGTCCTGACCTATGCGCTCCAAATGGAGCGTGCAGGTTAGGACTTTTTTTATTGCAGCCAGAAGGAGGTGAAGCAGGGGCGAGAACCGACCCGACGGCGTCATCGCGAGATATTCGATCAACCGAGATTCTCGGTCAAAAGAGTGGAGGAGGAAGTAATGGCGGTAGCCGAAAGCTGGACTAAAAAGTACCTGGCCGAAGTGCTGGGAACATTCCTTCTAGTTTTTCTCGGCGACAGCTTCGTCGCCTTCGCCGTTGCGGGGGCAGGCGGGAATGGCTTCAAGGCCGGCCTGCTGGCGGCGGGATTTTTCTGGGGGTTCGCGGTCACCCTCGCCATCTATGCGTCCGGTGCCGTTTCGGGCGCACATCTAAACCCTGCCGTCACGCTGTCTCTGGCGTGGCGCCGTGGTTTCCCCTGGTCGAAGGTGCCGGGGTACATCGGCTCCCAGGTCGTCGGGGCGTTCCTCGCAGCCGTCGGCGTGTCCTTCGTGTGGAACGGGATCATCGTCGCCTACGAGACCGCCAACAAGATCTCGCGCGGCGGCGATAACGGGGTACTGAGCGGGTTGATCTTCTGGGCGAACTGGCCCCACCCGGGGCTGGTCGGCTATAAGGGCGATTACCTGACCCAGGATCCCTGGTGGCGTGGCGCCGGAACCGAGATCATCATCACCGCGATCCTGGTGATCTGCATCCTCGGCATCGTCGAAGACCGGGTCCCGTCGGCGGCCAACCTGGCACCGATCGCCATCGGCTTCGTGGTGGCCGCTCTGGTCGGGCTGTTCGCCCCGATCGAAATGGCGTCCCTGAACCCCGCACGTGACATCGGTCCGCGGATCTGGGGGCTGATTATCGGGTACGGCTCGAACGCCATCCCGGGGATGAACTTCAACATCTGGGTGACGACCGGGATGCCGCTCATTGGCGGGCCACTCGGCGCCTGGATCTATGACTCCTTCATCCACCAGCACCTACCGGCTCCTGTCGGCCCGGACACCGTTCCGGTCGTGGAATCGGCGCGGGCGCGGGCGTAGGAGGATCGTGTCTCGGCGGCTCAACCGACAACTCGGCAAAGCCCCGGGCGGGCGAGGGATCGAACCCTCGCCCCGCCCTCGGGCGGTTACCCGCACGCCTCTCCAGCGGCTGAATCGCATCCTGCTGATCGGCGGCGGCGGCCTGGCCTTCGGGGCGGTGCTGCTCGCACTGGTGACGAAGCCCTTCGACCCGAAGCTGCTTGGCATCAACCTGGCGGCGATTGGTCTGGGACTACTCATGGGGAAGGGAATCGGGATGTTCATGTTCCGACGCGTCTTGCCGACAGCAAGCAACAAGTAAGAGGAGGCAGCAATGGCAGAAGCGGCAGTAACAACCAGACTCAAGAAGCTGATCAACACACCGGAGACAGAGGTCAAGGACGCCATGGCCGGGATGGCCGCGGCGCACTCCGACCTGATTCGGGTCGAGTACGACCCGAACGTGATCATCCGCAAGGATGCGCCCAAAAAGGGCAAGGTCGGGCTGGTCTCGGGCGGCGGCAGCGGTCACGAGCCGATGCACGGCGGGTTCGTCGGGCTGGGCATGCTCGATGCAGCCTGTCCGGGGGCAGTCTTCACCTCGCCCACGCCTGATCAGATGGCGCGGGCGACGGCGGCGGTCGACGGTGGCGCCGGTGTGCTTCACATCGTCAAGAACTACACGGGCGACATCCTGAACTTCGAAATGGCGGCAGAGCTGGCCCGAGGGGAGGGCGCCAAAGTCAACGCGGTCGTCACCAATGACGATGTCGCCGTCCAGGACAGCCTTTACACAGCGGGCCGTCGCGGTGTCGGCGTCACAGTCCTGCTCGAGAAGATCGTGGGCGGCGCAGCGGAGGCTGGCGCCGACCTCGATAAGGTGACCGAGCTGGCGAAGAAGGTCAATGCCAACGGCCGGAGCATGGGGATGGCGCTCACCTCGTGCATCGTGCCGGCAGCCGGCAAGGTGACCTTCGAGATCGCCGACGATGAAATGGAGCTGGGCATCGGCATTCATGGCGAGCCCGGAAGGGAACGGACCAAGCTCAAGTCCGCGGACGAGATCGCGGAGATCCTGACGATGGCGGTCGTCAACGACATCCCCTTCAAGAGCGGCGATGAGGTCCTCGCCTTCGTCAATGGCATGGGCGGCACGCCGTTGATCGAGCTGTATGTCGTCTACAACGCGGTCCACCGGTATCTGACCGGGAAGGGCATCAAGGTAACGCGGTCGCTGGTCGGCCCTTACATCACGTCGTTGGAAATGGCGGGCTGTTCGGTGACGATCTTGAAGCTCGACGCGGAGACCACCAAATTCTGGGATGCGCCGGTGCACACGCCGGCGCTTCGCTGGAAGGTCTAAGGAGTAAATGGCGGCGACCAGCGCGCAGCTCTACGACTGGGTGGAACGTTATGCCGGCATCGTCGCCGAGCAGAAGCAGTACCTGACCAGTCTGGACGCCGCTATCGGCGATGGCGACCACGGTATCAACATGGACCGGGGCTTCCAGGCCGTGCTGGTCAAGATCGCCCCGGTCCGCGACAAGGACGCGGGCACCCTCCTCAAGACGACCGGCATGGCGCTGGTCGGCTCTGTGGGGGGTGCCGGCGGGCCGCTCTACGGCACCTTCTTTCTGCGCGCCGGTGCAGCGCTCGACGGAAAATCGGAGGTCTCCGATCGGGATCTCGTCGGCGCGCTCGAGGCGGGGCTCAAGGGCGTGGTGGAGCGGGGCAAAGCGAACCCCAACGATAAGACGATGGTCGACGCATTGACGCCCGCGGTTGCGCGGGCGAAGCAATCCCTTGATGGCGGAGCCTCGCTGCAAGAGGCCCTCGCCGCGGCGGCAGACGCGGCCGAGGAAGGGATGAAGGCGACGATTCCACTCAAGGCGCTGAAGGGACGCGCCAGCTATCTCGGCGATCGCAGCATCGGCCACCAGGACCCCGGCGCGACCTCGTCCTACCTGATGCTGCGTGCGTTGAGCGATAGCCTGGCGGCGCTACCCCAGCAAGCAAAATCGACCTCGTAAGGAGGATGGGCATGGCGGAGAAGAAGTACGCGGCGGCTGTCGACCAGGGCACCACGGGCACGCGCTTCATGGTGTTCAGCCACGATGGCAAGGTCGTGTCGACCGACTACCTCGAGCACGAGCAGATCTATCCCAAGCCCGGATGGGTCGAACACGACGCGATGGAGATCTGGGACAAGACGCAGCGCGTGATCAAGGGCTCGATGGCCAAGAAAGGCATCAAGGCCGACGAGCTCTCGGGCATCGGCGTCACCAACCAGCGCGAAACCACCGTCGTCTGGGAGAAGAAGACCGGCAAGCCGGTCCACAACGCCATCGTGTGGCAGGACACCCGTACCATCGACATCTGTCAGAAGCTGATCAACGACGGCGTCGAGCCGACCGTGAAGGCCAAGACCGGGTTGGTCGTGGCCACCTATTTCTCGGGGCCGAAAATCCAGTGGATCCTCGACAACGTCACGGGCGCGCGCGCGGCGGCCGAGCGCGGGGACCTGCTGTTCGGCAACATCGATACCTGGGTCATCTGGTGGCTGACGGGCGGGCCCGAGGGTGGGGCGCACGTCACCGACTACAGCAATGCGTCGCGGACGATGTTGATGGACCTCAAGACGCTGGACTGGGACGCGGAGCTGCTCGGCAAGATCAAGGTCCCGCGGGCCATGCTGCCGCAGATCCGGCCCTCGAGCGATAAGAAGCTCTACGGACAGACCAAGGCGAACGGCCCGGTGGGCGGCGTCGTCCCGGTGTGCGCGGACCTCGGCGACCAGCAGGCGGCCCTCTTCGGTCAAACCTGTTACTCCCCGGGCGAGGCGAAGAACACCTACGGCACGGGCAACTTCATGCTGCTCAACACCGGCAACACGCCGGTTCCGTCGAAGAGCGGCCTGCTGACCACGGCTGCCTACGGCCTCGAGCAGGGCAAGTCGGTGTACGCGCTGGAAGGCTCGATCGCGATCACCGGCGCGGCGATCCAGTGGCTGCGTGACAACCTCGGGCTAATCAAGGACGCGTCGGAAACCGAGGCGATCGCGAAGTCTGTCGACGACGCCGGCGGCATCTACTTCGTGCCGGCGTTCTCGGGCCTGTTCGCCCCGCACTGGGACATGTATGCCCGCGGTGCGATCGTCGGCCTGACCCGCTATGTCACCAAGGCGCACATTGTCCGGGCAACGCTCGAAGCCATCTGCTACCAGACCAAGGAAGTTGCGGACGCGATGGAGGCCGACTCGGGCGTCAAGCTCACCACCCTCAAGGTGGATGGCGGGGCGGTCAAGAACGACTTCCTGATGCAACTGCAGGCGGACATCCTGGGCGTCAAAGTCGTTCGGCCGCAGGTTCAGGAGACGACCTCGCTGGGCGCGGCGTACGGCGCCGGGCTGGCGACCGGCTTCTGGAGCACGCTGGACGAGCTGCGCAAGAACTGGCAGGTCGACAAAGTGTTCGAGCCAAAGTCCACCGAGGAGCAGCGCAAGGCGGGGCTCGCCGGCTGGAAGAAGGCGGTCGAACGGACGCTAGGCTGGGTCGAGAAGGAACCGGCAAAAGAAGCGGTAGGGGCTGGCGCGAAGTCGTAGAAAAGCGCGCTAGGATGAGGGGAAAGGGCTGAGGTCCTTTCCCCTTTCTCTTAATGCCTGACACCAGCACGGGCGTTGTCGTCATCGGGGGTGGGTCGACGGGCTCCGGTGTGCTCCGCGACCTGACGCTGCGCGGCATCGATGCCATCCTGGTCGAGAAAGGCGACCTCGCATCCGGCACCACGGGGCGCTCGCACGGCCTGCTCCATTCCGGCGGACGCTACTGCGTCAACGACCTGGCCGCCGCCATCGAATGCGTCCAGGAAGGGCGCATCCTCCGCCGCATCGCGCGTACCACGGTCGAAGATACCGGCGGATACTTCGTGTCGGTGTCCCAGGAGGACGAGGCCTGGGAGCCGCGATTCGTCGAGGGATGCCAGAAAGCCGGGATCACCTGCGAGCGACTTTCGGTTGAGGAGGCGCGCCGCCGCGAACCCGCGCTATCGACCAACGTGCGAACCGTCTTCTGGATTCCGGAGGATGGCCACCTGGACCCCTTCTATCTCGTCGTTGGCAACGTCGAGTCCGCACGCCGTCGCGGGGCGCAGGTCCGAACCTACACCGAAGTCGTCGGCTTCACCCGCACTGGCAACCGGATTTCGGGGGTGCTGACTCGGGACGCGGTGACCGGTGAAGAGACCTCGATCGGCTGCCAGGCAGTCATCAACGCCACCGGCGCGTGGTCGGGGTTCGTCGCCCGCCTGCTCGATGTCGAGGTCAAGGTCGTTCCGGTCAAAGGGGTCATGGTCGTGCTCTCGCGCCGCCTCGCGCACGCGGCGATCAACCGCTGCCACAAACCCGGTGATGGCGACATCGTCGTCCCCGGCCTGAGCGTCGCCATCCTGGGCACCACGGCGGTCAAGGTTCCACATCCCGAAGTGCTGCCCATCGAGTGGAATGAGGTCCAGCTCTTGATCGATGAAGGCGCGAAGATGCTGGACGGGGTGACCACGTCGCGCGCCATGCGTGCCTATGCCGGGGTGCGGCCGCTCTATGATCTCGGCGCCGAAGCCGAGGGACGCGAGATGAGCCGCAACTTCGCGGTCATCGACCACGAAGAGCGCGACGGTGTCGCGGGCTTTACCAGCATCGTCGGCGGCAAGGTCACCACCTATCGCCTGATGGCCGAGCGCGTCACCGACCTGGTTGCCCGGCGCCTTGGCGTCACCACTCCCTGCACGACGGCGGAGGTGCCGCTGAACGACCGCGAGGATGAAATGGACCAGCTGCGCCATCGGCCGGCCCAGCTCGGGGTGCCCAAGCCGCACGGCGAGGAGCTCGCGCTTCAGCCCTTGCTCTGTGAGTGCGAGCTGGTTCGCCCCCAGGATGTCGAGCCGTGGATGCACGATCCGGCCGTTCGCACCTTGGAAGACGTCCGCCGGCGCACGCGGTCCGGGATGGGGCCATGCCAGGCAGCCATTTGCTCCTATCGGCTCGCGGGACGTCTGGTGACCGACCGGGGCGTCGATGGTCGGACGGCGACCCGCGCCATGGCGGACTTTCTCGAGACACGATGGCGCGGCGTCCGGCACGTGTTCTGGGGAAGCCAGCTGCGCCAGGCGCAGGTGACGGCCGGGGTGCACCTCGAGCTGTTCAACGTCGACCGTCAGCTGATGGAACCTCAATCTCCCAAGCTTGCGGAGGAGGGTCGGGGTGGGGGCATCCCCGCCGAGGTGGAAGCGGTGGGCCAGCCGTGAAGTGCGATGTCGCGGTCGTCGGGTCGGGCCTGGCGGCCCTTGTCGCCACTCGCACGCTCCAGCGTGCCGGTCGCGATCCCGTCCTCATCTGGCCCGGACTCTCGTCCCTCTACTTTCTTTATGCGACGGTCGACGTGCTTGGGTATGCCAACGCTAGCAGCGCGCAGCCCGTTGAGGAGCCGGCCGCCGCCGTGCGACAGTTGATCGCGCAGAACCCGGATCATCCCTACGCGCGCGCCGGGTTGGCGGCGCTCGAGGACGGGAGTTCGCTATTGCTCGAGTGGCTGCGTGAGGCGGGGTTCAACTGGCAGGGCACGCTTAATCGCAACCTCCTCCTCCCCACCGCGTTGGGGACCCCCAAGCCGAGCTGCCTGGTTCCGACCTCGATGGTGGCGGGTGATTTGCAGCGCGACGAGCCAATCGCGTTCTGCGGCTTCGACGGCTACCAGGATTTCGTCCCCGAGCTCGCCGCGTCCAACCTGTCGGGCGCCTGGAACGGCGGCGGTCGGACGGTCACGGCTGTCCGCGTGTCCCTGCCCGGCATCAAACCCGACCGCCTTTTCACGTCGATCGACCTGGCGAGAAACTTCGAAGACGCGACCTTCCGGCGCGAGGTTGCCGGCCGGCTGCGCCTCGCGGTCAAGGACAGCGGTGCCCGGCTTGGAATGCCCGCCGTCCTCGGCCTGACGCACGACACGGACGTCCACGCCGAGTTCGAGAAGGAGTGCGGCCACCCGGTGTTCGAAATCCCCACGCTCCCGCCCTCGGTGCTCGGGCTCCGTCTCTTCGATCGCCTGCGCCGGCACGTCCAGGAAACCGGCGTCGAGATGATCTGGGCCGCGCCGGCGCACGATGCGGAGGTCGCCAACGGACGCTGCCTGCGCATCCATCTGAAGTCCGCGGGCCGGGAACAGCCGTTGGAAGCCAGAGCTTACGTCCTCGCCCTCGAAGACGCGGTCGACGGCGCGTGGCGCGCCGGGGCGCATACGGTGCGCGACCCGTTCTTTCATCAAGTGCTGGCTCAGCACGCCACGCCTGCCGAACGCACCGACGAGTCGCTGTTTGCGCCGCAGCCGTTCGCCACCGTCGGCTATCCCGTCAGCGACCGGCTGCAACCGGTTGACAAGGACGGCCATCCGCTAGCCTCGAACGTGTTCGTGGCCGGTGGCGGGATGGCCGGATACGACCCGACCGGCATCAAGGCTCGGGGTGGCATGGCGATCGCAACCGGGTATCGCGCCGCACAGGAGGCGATGGCAGCATGATCACCGAGGACCTGGAGACCTTCTCCGATACCGTCGAAGAGGAGCACCCGGTCGAAGCCTGCACCAAATGCACGGCCTGTAACACCGTGTGCCCCGTAGCCCGCTCGACCGAGATCTTCCGCGGGCCCAAGTTCCTCGGACCCGAATCGGAACGCTACCGAGACCAGCAGGAGGCGACGGTGACCGCCGGCCTCGACCTCTGCTCCGGCTGCAAGCTCTGTGAAGTCACCTGCCCGTCGCAGGTGAGCATCCAGGAGTACATCCGGCGCGCACAGAACAAGGGCGCCCGGGAGAAAGGCCGCACGCTGCGCGATTGGCTGCTGGGGCACACGCGGCTGCTCAGCCGGTTCGGCAGCCTGACCGCGCCGCTCGCGAATTTCGGGAACCGCAATCCGTTCTTCCGCCTGCTGATGGAGCGATTCGTCGGCATCCACCGGCGGCGGCCGTTGCCGAAGTATCAATGGCTGACCTTCGAGAACTGGTTCAAACGGCGGAACCGGCAAAATTCCCCTCCCCCTCTGGGGGAGGGCAGGGTGGGGGCCACTCGACGGACGGTCGCTTACTTCTATGGCTGCTGGGTCGATTTCAACGAGCGACGCCTGGGCCAACAGGTGGTCGCGGTGCTGGAGCGAAACGGGATCGAGGTCATCGTCCCCCGCCAGCAATGCTGCGGCATTCCGGCCGTGGTCAACTCGAACACCGACCTGGCACGCAAGTACGGCGTCGAGAACGTGCGACGGTTGAGCATGCTCCCGGAAGGCGTCGACATCATCGCGAGCTCGACCTCCTGTGGCTTGATGCTGAAGCACGACTATGCCCACCTGCTGGAGATCCCCGGCGCCGAGGCCGTCGGAGCGCGTGTCTACGACATCTGTGAGTACCTCTGGATGCTGCACGAGGCGGGCGAGCTGGACGTCGACTTCCAACCGGTTGATACCCGCGTCCTCTACCACGCGCCCTGTCACTTGAAGTCGCACGGGATCGGTTACCCGGCGATGCGGCTGTTGCGCCTGATCCCGGGCGTGCGCGTCGAGGAAGTCGACGAAGGCTGCTGCGGCATCTCCGGAACGTACGGCGTCAAGGTCGAGAAGTACGACCTCTCGATGAAGATCGGCAGCCGGCTCTTCGAAGCGGTGAAGGCCGCCGGCAGTGACTCGGTGCTAGCGGACTGCGAGACCTGCCGCATGCAAGTCGAGCATGGAGCCGGGTCGAGGTCGGCGCATCCGATCGACATCCTGGCGAGGGCCTATGGCTACCGTTAGCCTGGTGCTGGTGTCGCACAGCCGCCAGCTCGCGGAAGGCGTGCGCGAACTGGCCGGGCAGATGACGCAGGGCAAGGTAAAGATCGCGGTTGCCGGGGGCACGGCGGATGGGCGGCTGGGCACGGACGCCACCGCCATCCTTGGCGCGATCGAAGAGGTTCGCGGTCCGGAGGGCGTGCTCATCCTGGTCGACCTCGGCAGCGCCGTGCTCAGCACCCAGATGGCGATGGAGCAGCTGTCCGATGGTCAGGGGCGGGTGCTCCTCAGCAACGCTCCCTTTGTCGAAGGGGCGGTGATCGCCGCGGTCGAGGCATCGATCGATAGCGACCTCGAGGCCGTGGCCGCCGCCGCACTGGGCGCGCGCGAGATGGAAAAGGTGTCGCCCTAGTGGCCGGCAACGTGGAACTGCCGGACGGTGCCCGCCTCGAAGCCGGCGAGGTCGTGGTCAAGACGGCGAAGGACTGGGGCCTGTCAATCAAATCACTGGTGCTGACGTCGCGGCGACTGTTCTGCCCCGCTGATTTGACCGGCCGCTCGACGGTCAGCCTTCCACTCATCGACGTCCTGGGTGTCACGCTCCAGAAGCACCTGGTCGGCTTCTCGACGATCATCATCGACACCCGCGATCGCCCGCAAGCCTCCTTCCCGGCCCATATCAACGGACAGCTGGTCAGGTCGGACATCGCGGCCGCCGTCGACCACGCGAAGCGATCCGCCGGATTGGGTCCGTCGACGCCAGCGTCACCATCGCCCGCCGGGGACCGTTACGAGCAGTTGCGCAAGATCAGCGAGCTGAAGCAGTCGGGCGTGCTCACGGAGGCGGAGTTCGAGGAGGAGAAGGCGCGGATCCTCAAGCAGCCGTAGCGGGCGCGACGGGGATGGCGCTTCGCCCGCTCGGCGCGACCGGGCTCGAGGTCACGCCGATCGGGTTCGGGCTGGCCGCGGTCGGACGTCCCGGCTACATCACGCTCGGTCGAGAACACGACATCGGCACGGACCGGAGCGTCGAGGCGCTGGAGCGCCGATCGCGCGAGGTCCTGAGTGCCGCCTATGACGCGGGCATTCGCTACTTCGACGCCGCGCGCTCGTATGGTTTTGCCGAACGCTTTCTGGCCTCATGGCTTCACCACCGGGGGCTCACACCGGCCGAGCTAACGGTGGGGTCGAAATGGGGCTACACCTACGTCGGTGATTGGCGCGTCGATGCCCGGGTGCACGAGGTGAAGGATCACTCGCTGGCGGCGCTCCGGCGGCAGTTCGCGGAGAGCCGGGCGTTGCTGGGCGAGTATCTCGACCTCTATCAGATCCATTCCGCGACGCTCGAGAGCGGCGTCCTCGACGACCATGCCGTGCTAGCCGAACTGAACACCATGCGCGCCGGTGGGCTGACCATCGGCCTCTCGGTCAGCGGTTCGCGGCAGGCTGAGGTGATCCGCCGGGCACTCGCGGTGCGGGTCGACGGGGTCAACCCATTCCAGTCGGTGCAGGCGACCTGGAACCTCCTCGAGCCGTCCGCCGGTCCGGCGCTCGCCGAGGCGCACGACGCCGGCTGGGGCGTGATCATCAAAGAGGCGCTGGCCAACGGACGCCTGGCGTCGCAGGACCGGATCGCGATAGCGGCCGCCCTCGCCAATCCCTGGGTCGACGTCGTGCTTTCCGGCGCGGTTGCGGTCGAGCAGGTTCGCAGCAACGTGATGGCCGCGACGCTGCAGCTTGCTCCGGATCAGCTCAGCGAGCTGGCGAAGATGGCGGAGCCGCCGGACCAATACTGGAAGGAGCGCGGCCAGCTGGCCTGGAGCTGACGCAGCCTCGAGCGGTCGCGAGTGGTCCTAACCCCGCTTGGGTACCTGTTGGACCGCCCATTTATTGCCGTCCGGGTCACTGAAATACACAAACCTGCCCCACGCCAGGTCCTGAATATCACTCACATCGACACCGCGACCGGCCAGCTGGTCGTGCGCCTGCTCAATATCCGGCACGACCATCTGCAGGCCTTCAATCAAACCCGGCTTCATTGTGGTCAGTCCGATACCGATGCAAATCGAACAAGCCGAACCCGGAGGCGTCAGCTGCACAAACCGCAAATTCTCGTTGACTTGCTGATCATGATCAGCATGAAAGCCAACCTTGTCTGCATAAAAGGCCTTGGCGCGGTCTACGTCTGATACGGGAACCGCGACGAGTTCAAGTTTCCAATCCATGAAAGGTCCTCCTGGGCGTCCTTGATGATGTCAGCACTATAGTGAGCAACTCGATGGCGGAGCCGATTGGGAGCCGACCGTACATGCCCGGCTACGGCACGCTGGATGCCGATCAGGGGACCGGTCTCCTCCCCTGGTCGTGGGCCAGGGAGCGCCTCGAGCGATCGCATGATTACTGGGTGGCGACGACCCGGCCCGATGGGCGTCCCCACATCATGCCGGTGTGGGGCGTCTTCCTGGACGAGGCGCTCTGGTTTAGCTCGAGTCGAGGCTCGCGGAAGGCGCGGAACATCGCCACGAACCCGCACTGTGCGATCACAACCGACAACGCTTATGAGCCTGTCATCATCGAAGGCACCGCCGAGTTGATCGCGGACCAAGCCGCGATCACGACCTTTGTCATTGCAATCAATGACAAGTACCACACGGAGTACTCGGTCGACTTCTTCAACGCTCCCGAAAACGCCTGCTTTGTGGTCCGTCCGACCTGGGCCTTTGGCCTCACCGAATCCGATTTCACCGGATCGCCGACGCGCTGGGTGTTTGCGCTTGACAGAAGAGCCGCCCCAAGTTAACGTGCTCGCGCCACTGCTTTGTGGCGGGGGAGGGCCGAGTGATCGGACCATTGGGAACGGCCAACCACGAAATCCGCGAAGCCGAGCGACGCGACCTGGAACGCCGTCGCGCCCTCCTGTCCGAGCCTCGCCGTTTGACCGATCAGCTCCTCGGCCAGTTGGAGGAACTGAACCTCGACGGGGTGCCCATCGTCCCCATCAGCTACGATCCCGGGCTGGCCGAGATCCGCAGCCACCTGGTTGGGTGGCCCGGGATCGGGACGCGGCTACTCGAGCGTCTTCAGTCGGGGACGCGAACCGCGGAATTGATCGAGACCGTTTTCACGATCCAGGAAGTCATCGCACCACCGACGCTGCCGGCCGGGGCCGTGATCTTCGAGGAACCCGATCTGGTCTAGCCCGGGGCCAGACTCAACAGGCCTATCTACTAGGATGGGCGACGTGAAGGCGAAGCCAAGGGCGACGCTTGCCGTCACTGTCCTGATGCTGGCAGCGTGCGGGCCGACGGGAAACGAGGCGGCCAAGCTCCCGACGGCATCGGAGATCCTCAACAAGCCCGACCAGGCTAACGTCAAGGACGCCCACTTCACGCTCGTCGCGCACATCGTCAGTGCCAGCGTCGCCTTCGATGCGACGGGCGACGGCGCCATCGTCGTCAAGCCGGCGCAGGCGTCGAAGTTCACGATGACGACCACGATTGCCGGTCAATCGCTCAAGTTCGAGGAGATCATCATCGGCGGCAAGGAATACGATCTCGCGCCTGACAATCCTCGCTGGACGGTGAAGGCCAGCACGAGCTCCAACCCCAGTTCGTTCAAGGGCACGGACGCCGTCTACCTCGGTGAGGACACACTGAAGCTGGGGAAGGCCTGGCACGTCAAGGCGAAGGATGCCAGCGGCAGTCCGTTCGAGGCCTGGGTCCGCGAGAGCGATGGCTATCCGCTCAAGTACGCGAGCACCACGCAGGGCTCGACCTTTACGGCGACCTTCGACCAGTTCAATACCGGCCAGACGGTCACAGCTCCGCCCCCATCAGATGTCCAGTCGTAGCATGGCGAAGCTACTGCGGTTCCTAACCGCGATCGCGGCCGCGGGGTTGCTCGCCGGCTGTGGCGGACCGGGGTCTCCGCTGGGTCCGCCGAGCCCGCAGGACATCCTCGCCAAGCCGGCGCACACCAGCAGCCTCAAGGATGCCCACTTCCTCGTCAGCGGCAAGTTCACCGATAACGCGAAGACGGTGGCCCTCGCCGGCGATGGCGCGCTGGTCTACACATCCGGATCAGGCCGCTTCAAGTTCCAAACCACGGTTGCCGGGCAGCAGGTGAGCTTCGAAGATATCTCGGTCAACGGCACGGACTACTCCATGACCATTCCCGGCAGCGGCAAGTGGGTCGCCAGGGCGAGCGCGTCCGCCCTCGGCCCGAATAGTTTCGCCGGGGCCTCCAACTTCAAGTACGTCGGCGAGGAAACGCTGTCCCAAGGAAAGGCCTGGCACGCCTCGGCCAAGGACAAAGATGGCAATCCTTTCGACGCCTGGATCCGGGAGAGTGACGGCTACCCGCTCAAGTACGTGATCACGCAGCAGGGAAACACGCTCACCCTGACCTTCGACAAATACAACACCGGGCAGACGATTACGCCGCCCCCGGCCTCGCAGGTGGTCAAGGGCTAGTGAATCTGCGTCGCGCCCCTCTGCTTCTTGCCGCCGCCGTGCTCACGGCGGGCTGCGGCATCCCCACACCGGCCGCCCCGCCGTCCGCCAAGGAGGTCCTGGCCAAACCCCAGCAATCAAACCTAAAGGACGCGCATTTCGCCGTGACTGGCAAGATCACGAATAATGGCGTGACGGTTCAGCTGATCGGGGATGGCGCCCTGGTCTACAAGCCCAAACCGGCGGGACGATTCAAATTCCAGACAACCATCAGCGGCCAAACGCTGACCGTCGAGGAGATCTCGCTGAACGGGACGAACTACGGGCTGACGCCCTCCTCCAACAAGTGGGTGGCCCAACCGAGCAGCTCGGGCATCGATCCGAACGCCTTTGCCGGCGCCAGTAACCAGAAGTACATCGGGGAAGAGACCTTGCCCCAGGGCAAGGTCTGGCACGCGTCGGCCAAAGATAAGGATGGCAACGCGTTCGACGCCTATATCCGGGAGAGTGACGGCTACCCGATCAAGTACGTCGAGACCCAGACCGGCGGCCAGAACATCACCCTGAGCTTCGACAAATACAACACTGGCGAGATCATCATGGCGCCTCCGGCAAACCAGATCCAGTAGCGCGAGGCTTCTAAGCTAGGGCCATGGAGGCATTGGCCCGGACGGGCGAGGCGATCCGCGCCACCAGCAGCAAGCTCGAGAAGACGCGACTGCTCGGCGAATACTTCGCCGGCCTCGACGATGAGACCCTGCCGCTGGCGGCCGTGTTCTTCACGGCACGACCGTTTGCCGACCGCGATCAGCGCAAGGTAAACCTCGGCTACGCTGTCATCCGCAACGCGGTCTGCGAGCTGGCCGGCGTCGATGAGGAGGCGTTGGGCGCGTCGTACATGCGCCACAGCGACGTCGGTGATGTCATCGAGGAAGTCCTGGAAGGTCACACGCACCCGCGGCCGACGTCACTGCGCGACGTTCATGAGACCTTCGTCCGGATCTACGAACAGCGCACCGTCAAGAAGAAGACCGAGGCGCTGCGCGAATTGCTCGACCGGCTGACCCCGCGTGAGGCCAAGTATGTCGGCAAGATCCTCACGGGGGATCTTCGCATCGGGCTGCGGGCGGGCCTGGTCGAAGAGGGGATCGCCAGAGGTTTCGGTGCGCCGCCGGCGGAGGTCTCCTGGGCCAGCATGCTCACGGGCGACATCGGCGAGGTCGCACTGCGGGCCAGGAGAGGGACGCTCCGCTCGGCGGAGCTGCGCTTGATGCACCCGCTGCAGTTCATGCTCGCCTCCCCGGAAGAGGACGCGGCGGCGATCATGCGTCGAGTAGGCGGCGAGGCCTGGGTCGAGGACAAGTACGACGGCATCCGCGGGCAGCTGCACAAGGAAGGCGACCATGTCGTTCTTTATTCGCGCGACCTGAACGACGTCACCGCCGCGTTTCCCGAAGTCGTGGCCGCCGCCGCCGCCGTGCCGCACGACGTCCTGCTGGACGGCGAGCTGCTCGCCTTCAAAGATGGCGTGGTCCGTCCCTTTTTCGAGCTGCAGCACCGGCTCGGCCGCAAAATCGTCAGCGCGCAGATGCTCGCCGAGGTGCCGGTGATCTTTGTCGCCTTCGACCTGCTATCGCTCGACGGGCGCACCCTGCTGACCGAGCCGCTGCGCGAACGCCGGCGCCTGCTCGAGGAGCTCAGCCTTCCCTCCCCTTTCATGCTCGCCTACTTGATCCGCGCGCTCGATGCGCGGGAGCTGGATCGCATCTTCGACGGCGCGCGATCGCGGAACAACGAGGGGCTGATGGTCAAGGACCCGGAAAGCCGCTACACGCCAGGACGCCGCGGTCTCGGCTGGCTCAAGTTGAAAAAGGCGCTCGCCACGCTCGACGTCGTAGTCACCGGAGTCGAGTGGGGCCACGGAAAGCGGAAGGACGTCCTCTCCGACTACACCTTCGCCGTCTACGACGAGGGCTCAGACCGGCTGGTCAACATCGGCAAGGCCTACTCCGGGTTGACGGACGTCGAGATCGCCGAGATGACCGGGTACTTCAAGTCGATCACCGTGAAGGACTACGGCCGGTTCCGGCTGGTCCAGCCGGAGATCGTGCTCGAGGTCGCGTTCGATGCCATCATGGAATCCGGCCGGCACAACTCCGGCTACGCGCTGCGCTTCCCGCGCATCAAGGAAATCCGCCGCGACAAGACCGTCCGCGACATCGACACCCTGGCCAACGTCGCGAAGATGCATCGCGCCTTTACGGGTGAGCGGGTGCAGCTGGTCGAACCGGCCCAGGCCTAGGCGCGGGCAGCTGCTCGCGCGGTCGCAGCCGTCGCCGCGCGGTTCCGAGCCACGACGATCAGCGCGACCGCCGCCAGGATGATGCTACCGGCGATCACGATGCGTGGCGTCAGGATTTCGCCGGCGATGATCGAACCCAGGATCACCGCGACCACCGGGTTGACGTAGGCGTAGGTCGAGACCAGCGACAGCGGTGCGGAGCGCAGCAGCCAGACATAGGCGCTGAAGCCGATGAGGCTGCCGAAGACGATCAGATAGAGCAACGCCAGCCAGGACATCCTCGAGATGCCCTGCCAGTGCACACGGCCCACCTCGCCCGTCGCAACACTCAGTACACCGAAGAGCACGCCCGCCCAGAGCATTTCCATCGAGGCTGCAACAAGCGGGCGCACCGGCAGCTTGACGTGCCGCGTGAAGACCGAGCCGCTCGCCCAGCAGAGCGGTGCCGCCAGCGCCAGGGCGGCGCCGAATAGGTTGATGTGTCCCGACCCAGGTGAGCCGATCATGAACGCGACCCCGCCAAAGCCGATCACCAGGCCCACGATGACGAGCGGTGGGAGCCGGCGTCCGAAGACCAGACGGTCGATGATCGCCATCCACAGCGGCGCCGTCGCCACGAAGACGGCCACGATACCGCTTGGGACATATTGCTCGGCCAGGATCACGCCTCCGTTCCCGCCCACGAGCAGCGCCCCGCCGATCGCCAACGCCGCCAGCCATTGCCTCGTCCCCGGCCGATCACCGGCGGTATCGCCCTGCCGGATGGCCAGGAGGTACAGAACGCCCCCGGCCGCCAGGAACCGGAGCGATCCCATCAGCAGCGGCGGCATGGTCTCGATGGCGAACTTGATCCCCAGGTAGGTCGAGCCCCAGAGAAGGTAAACCGTCCCGAGCGCGAGCCACACCCGCGCAGCCGGTTTCCCGGCACCTGATCGGACCTGTCGGAAGGCGGAGGCTACGTCAGCCGCCGCCACCCGAAGGGTAGCCGTTGTCACGCGACGGCGTCGCGCTCTTCCTCGCGGATTTCAACGGGATCTTCCCGCCGAATCTCCACGGGCCAGCGAAGGTGCAGTGTGAGAGGCTTGGACTGCCGAAGCAGCCGCCGTTGCTCCGCCTGACGCTCGGTCGAGGCCTGCTTGTCCATCGCCCATGTGTAGATCGAGTAGTAGTCGTTCATCTTATTGTCACCTCGCTGTAACCGCTTCATGGCTTCTCACTAGTTACAGCGCAATTCTACTAGGGGTATGCTTAACCCGTCAAGTGGTATAAAGGGGTTACATGTGAACGATTCGGAAACAATCTCGGCCCCGACGATGCCGGTCACGCAGGGACACCTGGCATCGGTCCAGACCGGCCTCAATTTCGTCAACACGCTCGACCTCTGGCCAACGCCCCACGACCACCTCGACACCCCCAAGACGGCGCTCGATTGGCTGGTCGACAACGACCTCCTCCACAAGGAAGCCCGCGCCGAGCTGCTGCACCGCTACGAGGATTCCCCCGGTGCCGGGCGGGCCATGCTGGCTCGGCTTCGTCGCGTGCGGGACGCAATGCGAAGCGTGCTGGAAGCGACGGCCGGCCATCGTCCCCCGGATCCGACCGATCTGGCTGAGATCAACCGGGCGCTCCGCACGCACTACGTATATGAGCTGGTCGAGGGGCCGGACGGCGTCTCGCTCGACCACCGGCACCAGGGCGACCCGGTCGACGGCGCCGCCGCGCGACTCGCCGAGTCGATCGCGCGTCAACTGATCCAGGGGCCGGCCGCCCGCATGAAGGTATGCGAAAACCCGCAATGCCGCTGGGTGTTCAAAGACACCTCGCCCACGGGCCAACGCAAATGGTGCAGCATGCGCAGCTGCGGCAACCGGGCGAAGGTCGCGCGCCATCGCGCCCGCCAAAAATCCGTCTCTCCCTCCGCCCTTGCGGGGGAGGGTCGGGGTGGGGGGTAAAATCCTCGCCCGGAGGGGTGTCCGAGCGGTTTAAGGTGCGGCTCTCGAAAAGCCGTGTGGCGGCAACGCCACCGCGAGTTCGAATCTCGCCCCCTCCGCCATCGACACCGCTTCAGGCAGCCGTCCGTAGCCGCCGATACGCATCGCGGGCTGGCGGTAGCCAGCGCACTGGCTCCGGCGCGACCGTCACCAATCGGCGAAGGCCGACGCGGCACGCCTCGAAGGCGGCGCGCTCCAGGCGGCCCCACTTGAATCGGTAGTCCTCGCGCAACCGCGGCGGGAGGAGGCCAGCCGTAATGAGCGTGAGAGGCGCGAAGGCCATCCGCGGGACGCCGGGGAAATCTGGTCGGAGCACGACCTTGCCCATGCGGCGCGCATCCTGCCCGACCGAGACTTCCGCGCGATCGATCATGGTGTCCAAATACGACTGAAAGGCATCCAGGTTTTCCGGGTATTGATCTCGTTTGATCCCGAGGAGGACGCCGATCTCCTTGGTGTCCTGGTAGTACCGGTCCGCCTCCGCCGCGGTGAGGGGGCCGACGAAAGCGCGGTATGCGGTCACCGCCGAGTAGACGAGCGTCGCCTGGACCCACATGAGGAGGTCCGGATCCATCGCCGAATAGCCCGGCCCGCGAACCGCTCGATGCCGACGGTTGACGGAGCGCACCGCTTCGATTGCGGCCGAGCGAGGCGCAAACACCATGGTCATCGTGAGGTCCATCGTCCGGCGCAGCCGGCCCGTCGGGTCCTCCTGGAAGTTGCTGTGGTCGCGGACCCCGGCGGCCACCGCAGGGTGGGCGAACTGCATCAGGATGGCACAGCTTCCCGCCAGGGCGACAACGGATTCCCGATTCACCCGCCAGATCATTGAGTCGGGGCCAAAGAGTCCATGGTCCTCGGCTACACTTCCAGTCGCCATCGATGCCAGTCTAACGAGCAGCGGCCGCGACGACGACCACTACATGGAGCGCGCCCTGGCGCAGGCCCGTACGGCTGCGTCATTTGCCGAAGTCCCCGTTGGTGCTGTCCTGGTCAAGGACGGCTCGGTGCTCGCCGAAGCGCACAACCTGATCGAAACCACGCCCGACGCCACCGCCCACGCCGAAATGCTCGTGCTCCGCGAAGCGGCCCGTCTGACGCAATCCTGGCGCCTCGACGGGATCACGCTTTACGTCACCCTCGAGCCCTGCCCCATGTGCGCTGGCGCGATGGTACTGGCGCGCATCGCCAGGCTGGTCTACGGTGCCCCCGACCCCAAGAAGGGCGCGGTCGACTCGGTCTACGACGTCCTGCGACACCCGGCGAACAATCATCGCGTCGAGATCAGTTCCGGGGTGCTCGCCGAACCCGCCGGACGCCTGCTTCGCGAGTTCTTCGCCGCCCGGCGTGGCAAACCGAGCTAGCGGTCTTGTGGTCTGTCGGCTACGGTTGCTTACCCACGGGCGCGTGGCTCTGTCCGGAGTCGGCCGGCGGCGTTGTGGAACGCGCCTGGAGGTCGCGCTGGTTCCCCTTCCAGGTCTGATCCGCGTGCGACTGCGTCCGGGTGACGGCGGCCGCCGCCTGGATGTTGCCACCAGCTTGAAGTGAACCGGCCAGCGACTGGAGGCTGGCATCGGCGGAGGCTTCGTGGTCATTCATGAAACGACTGAGCTCCGCGATGGCGCGGTCGTCCAAGGTGGTCCCCGCAAGGGCATGGTTGATTTGCGCGACGGCGGTGTCGTATTGGGCGACCTGGCGAACTCCGTCCTGCACCCGGCCGGCCGCGACGAGCCGCTGCGCTTCACCGAGACGCACCTGAGCGAATTGCGCGTGGAGGCGCGCACGAGCCCCCGGGTCGAAGGTGATGGCGAGTTGCGCCCGCTCGACGCCCAGCTTGATGGTGTACAACGCGTCGCCCGGCAGACTGTTGACCGACGCGGCCGCGGACGTCACGCCCCCAACCAACACCGCAACGGCAAGGGCCCCGGCGAAGACCAATCGTGCGGCCGGCCGCGGCAGTGCGCCAAGCGGGTTCCAGCGCCGAGCCCGGCGCCGTTGAACAGCGGCGGCCAGCATCCGATTGCGAGCGCGCAGTCGGAAGCCGGGGTCGGGCGCCGGCGCGCTCGGGGCCAAGACGCCGAGATCGACAGACAGCCGGAGCAGCTCGATCAGCTGGTCGCGTTGGGCGGGGTAGCGGCGCAGCACCTCTTGCAGGTTGCGCTTCTCCCCCATCGCCTGGAGGCACTCCTCGAGAGGCTTCGTCAGGTCACGCACGGCGCACCTCCACCTGCTCGCGTTCCAACAGGAAGCGGTACAGACTGGCCAGCGCGCGATGCTGCATCGAATGAATGGCGCCGGGCCGTCGCCGCATCTGCCGCGCGATCTCACCGGCGTCGAGGTTGTCGATGAAGCGCATGGCGATGACTTGCTGCTGCTCGGGCGTCAGCCGCTGGACAGCTTCGACCAGGGCGCGTCGCGCCTCAGAGTTCTGCAGCAAATCGGCGGGGTCTGCCTGCGGCCGTAGGTCGCGCACCTCGTCGCTGAGCTCGACGGGTTCGCGTCCCGCCCGCCGGTACCGGTCCACTAGAAGGTTGTGCGCAATCCGGTAGAGCCAGGAGGAGAAAGCCACCCCCCGCGGCCGGTAGCGCTGGATGGAATCGACCATCTTTAAGAAGACCTGCTCGGTAAGGTCTTCAGCGTCTGCCTGGTGGCGCACCCGCGTGTATAGGTATCGATATATCCCATCAAAGTGCCGATCGTAGAGCTCGGCCAGTGCCCCCGCGTCGAGGGCCTGGGCGCGGCGGATGAGGGCGTCGTCAGACGTCGTCAAGGCGCCTACAGCATATAACGGCCTCATCGCCAAATTTGAACGGGAGCGATCCCCTGAC
>DATBYU010000170.1:0-2154 GCA_036513555.1 Candidatus Dormiibacterota bacterium
GATCCGCAACCTCAAAGAGACCACCCAGAAAAACATGGAGCAGGACTGGCTCAAGACCAACATCGCCAAGCACACCCGGATGCTGCAGGGCCAGCGCGACCTGCGCACCGTCGCGGACCTGATCCTCACGGAGATCGCTCCGCTGGTGTCGGCGCAGTATGGCGCCTTCTATATCGTCGACACCGGCGACGCCGAGGAGCCGGTGCTTCGCATGGCGGCCGGCTACGCCGTCAGTGAGAGCGAAGGCGCCGGGAAGGCCTTTCGCTGGGGTGAGGGGCTGGTCGGCCAGTGCGCTCGGGATGCGCGGCGGATCCTGCTCACCACCGTGCCGTCCGGGTACATCGGCATCCGCTCAGGTCTCGGCGAAGCCGCCCCGAACAGCATCGTGGTGCTGCCGGTGCTGTTCGAGGGCCGGGTCAAGGCGGTGGTCGAGCTGGCCTCTGTCCAACCTTTCAATGAGACCCACCTCGACTTCCTCGATCAGCTGACCGATGGCATTGGTGTCGTCCTCAACACGATCGAGGCCAACATGCGCACCGAAGAGTTGCTCAAGCAATCGCAGATCCTCTTCGCCGAAGCCCAGGAGGCGAGCAAGAGCAAGAGCGCGTTCCTCAGCATGGCGGCCCACGAATTGCGCACACCGCTCTCGGTGATCACCGGCTACCTGTCGATGCTCCAGGATGGCACCCTCACGCCCGACAAATGGGAGCGACCGCTCCGGGTCCTGATCGGCAAGGCCACCGAGCTGAACAGCATCGTCGACGATCTACTGACCGCCGCTCGCATCGAGGGTGGCACCGTACCAACCGATACCAAGACGCTCGACCTCCGCGAGATGGCTCGGCAGGCCATCGCCCGCGCTGAAGCCCGAGCCGGCCTGCTCCGGGCGGAGATGACCTACAGCGAACCGGACGAGCCGGTCGCGGTGAACGCCGATCGCGAGCAGCTGGCCCGAATCATCGACAACCTCATGAACAACGCACTCACCTACAGCGCGGGCCGGCCATGGGTCAGGCTGACCGTTATCAACGAGGAAGGCCCGGCGCTGATCGTCGAAGACCACGGGGTGGGCATCCCGCGCGACAAGCACGACAAGATCTTCGAGCGCTTCTTCCGCATCGATGATCCAGGCCTCGGACCACAGCCTGGTACCGGTCTCGGCCTCTTCATCAGCCGCGAGCTGGCCGACCGCCACGGCGGCTCGCTCACCCTCGAGCGGAGCGAGGTCGGCAAGGGCAGCACGTTCGTCGTTCGCCTTCCCCCTGCTTCCGGCGTGCATGCCGCCACCCTTTTGTCCGTGTCGCCGGCCCTGGAAGGCAGCCCTACCTAGCGCATAATCCCCTCCCCGTTTACGGGGGAGGGTCAGGTTGGGGGCTGCAGCCCTACCAGGATTTGGGTGGCGCCGCGGAGAAGAGCGAGATCGCCTGCTTGACCTCTGTGCTGCCGCACTTCGGGCAGGCATGTTCCTTCTCACGCTCTGCGTAGCTGCCCATCACTTCAAAGACATCGCCGCATTTCGAGCACTTGAACTCATAAATCGGCATAACGCTCATCCTCCTGGAACCTCGCACCGCTCGGTCGCCTACAAGACCACTCTATTCCCCTTCCCCTCTGGCGGAGGGCAGGGTGGGGGCTAGCGCCAGCACGAGCGCCAGCACGCCGAGCACACCGCCAACGATCGGTCGCACTCCTCCAACTCCGGCTTTTAGGTGGATGGCTGTCAGACCGACGTTGCCTGCGGCGACCAGCCCCGCAAGCCCGATCGTCGTTGCGCGCCATCCGCGTCGTTCGCCTCGCGCGTAGCGCAGCGTCGCCATCCCGAGGAGGGCGGCCCAAGCGACAAGCCCGAAGACCGAACCGACCGCTCGGCCGGGCGCGTCCGTGAACATAGCGCTCCGGGTCGCCAGGAACTCTGCAACATCAACAGTGCCCGCCAGGGAGACGCCGATCAAGGCAGCAAGCCCGGCCCTTGCCGACTGTCGAACAACCATCGTCACCGACTCATCCTCCTACACGCCCATGCTCGAGGCGACGCAACGGGTTATTGACCGCGCACCCCTTCTCGTTGTAACGCCGCCCGGGCACGCAACGCGGACCACTCAGGCCCGGTGGGCTGCGGCGCCCCCGGCACCCCGCTTACTGCTGCTTCCTTCC
>DATBYU010000171.1:0-3077 GCA_036513555.1 Candidatus Dormiibacterota bacterium
TGGCGGCCTATGCCCCGATCAACCAATGGTTCGAGAAGTATGGTGCGAAGATCACCGGGGGACACGAGCTTCAGCCCGAGCGAACCGCGACCACGGTCAAGTTCAACAACGGCAAGCCGGTGGTCACCGACGGCCCCTTCATCGAAGGCAAAGAGTCGATCGGTGGCTACGCCGAGGTGACCGTGGCTGACCTCGATGAGGCGCTCGAGATGGCGAAGGGCTGGCCCACCGGCGGTCCCGTCGAGGTCCGCCCGGTCGTCGATCGGGGCGAGCCGCAGCGCTAGACCAAAACCGATCCGCGACCGACGCCGCGCTGACGGCGGTCTTCCGAGAGGAAGCCGGCCGGTTGACCGCGGCGTTGGTCCGGATGTTGGGCGACTTCGACCTTGCCGAGGAGCTGGTGCAGGAGTCGTTGCTCGAAGCCATCGAGCACTGGCCGAAGGAAGGCATTCCGGAGAAACCCGGTGCCTGGTTGTTGACGACCGCCCGGCGAAAGGCCGTCGACCAGCTGCGGCGCCAGGCTCGCTTCCGGGACAAGCTCGCTCAACTGGAAGGAGCAGTCATGAGAGATGACACGGCGGAGGGCGACGACCGACTGCGGTTGATCTTCACCTGCTGCCACCCGGCGCTATCGAGGGAAGCGCAGGTTGCGCTTACCCTCCGGGCGGTGGCCGGTCTGACCACGATGGAGATCGCGCGCGCCTTCATCACCAATGAGGCCACCATCGCGCAGCGCATCGTTCGTGCCAAGCGCAAGATCGTCGACGCGAACATTCCGTACCGTCTCCCCGCCGAGCGGGACCTGGCCGAACGGATGGATGAGGTGCTCGCGGTCCTCTACCTCATGTTCAACGAGGGATACCTGGCCACGGCTGGGGAGCAGGCCACGCGGCGGGACCTCGCTGAAGATGCTGCCTGGTTGGCGGGGCTGATGGTGCGGCTGATGCCTGACGAGCCCGAAGCCCTCGGCCTGCTCGCCTTGATGCGACTGCACCTGGCGCGCGCCAGAGCCCGCTTCGACGACGCCGGCAACCTCATCCTCTTGCAGGAACAGGACCGCGGCCGCTGGGACCAGGAACGCATCGCGTCCGCCATGGTTCTCTTGCAACGGGCGGCGACGCTGCACCGATCGGGCCCGTACCAGCTCCAGGCCGCGATCGCCGCGTGCCACGCTGAAGCGCGAACGTGGAGAGAGACCGACTGGAAGCAAATCGTTGCCCTCTACGATGCCTTGCTCGGGCTGATGCCGTCGCCGGTGGTCGAGCTCAACCGCGCGATTGCCCGGCGCTATCGCGACGGCGCGAGCGCCGCGCTGGATGATGCGGACCGCCTGGCCGAGTTCCTCGACGGTTACTACCTGTTCCATGCGACGCGGGCCGAGCTGCTGCGCGATCTGGGACGTGAGACGGAGGCTCGAGCCGCTGTGGTCCGAGCCCTGGAGCTCACCACCAATCCGGCCGAGCGTGCTCTGCTTCAAAAGCGCCTGTCCTGACCGGCGGAACGCGCTTCGCGGCAGAGTTGTATTAGTTGTAGTCATGCTCAGGATGCGATCATTCGTGGTCACCGCGGCCGTGCTGGTTTGGACCGCCCTCGTCGTGGGTGGGTGTACCGCCGGGCCGGCTGCCGCGACGGCTTCACAGAGCGTGGCCGCGAAACCCGCAAGCACCGCGGCTGCGACCCTGCTCTCGCGCTCGATGAGACTGCCCAGCATCGCTGCTGGTTCAGCCTGTCCCATTACCCCGATCGCCGACCTCACGACAGGTGTGACGGATCCGCGCGGTAAGGGACCGTTGTATTTCGGCGGTCCGATGCCTAAAGGCGGATTCCCATTCAACAAGACGGTCTATACGACTGTCGGAGGGGCGCAGGGGCCGATCTTGCTGCGCGGTGGCCGGATTGATGGCGGAGGGCGCCTGAAGTTCAGCGGGACTCCCGCGGACTTGTCGGAAAGAGCGGAGATACCGCCGGCCACTGGCGGCGAGCCCGGTTCGGGGTCGTGGGCGTTCTACCTGGCGGTCCTCGACCCCGGTCCGGATAACGCACTGTACGTCTATCCGTCGACGCCCGGCTGCTATGCCATCCAGGTCGACGCACCCAGCTTTGAAGAGGTCATCGTCCTCCAGGCCAGTTAAGGGACTCAGCGCGTGACGGTGACTGTCAGGGTGAACGCTTGGCTACTGTCACCGTTCACGGCGTCGGCGGTGATCACCGCCTTGCCGGCAGCGACCGCCTTGAATGGCGTCAGCTGCACCGGGAGGGATGAAACGAACGTCGGATCGAAGCAAAGGGGAACCGGCTTCAGCACGGCCTCGTCGGAACTGTGCGGCGTGCCCCAGGGCCACATCTCACTTGCACCGGTCGCCAACTGGGCAGTCACGATTCTCCCAGGGGAGACGGTCACAGCCTTGTGATTGTCGTAGATGCGTGGACCAAGAGAGTCGATGGCTCGAGGAGGGACGCAGTCACCGACGAAGTCGCGCTGCTGCGATAACGCGAGCACGCAGGCAATCGTGGCCAGCCCGAGGGCAACACCGCCGATCCAGACGTTCCTTCGATGGCGTGGCAACCGGACAATCCAGAAATTCATTGCCATTTGAATCAACGGTGAGCGTCAAGGTGTCCCTGCTGGCCGGTCGGCCTGCTGCGCACTCGCCTACGATCTTCACAGAGACATGCTGGCCGTCGTTCCCCAGGGTCCGTTCGACCTCGAAACGGAGGCCACCCGCTTCGGAGGATGGCCGAGGCTGGGTGACGGGGTCGTCATGGCGTTTCCCGTCGAGGGCTGGAACAGCTCGGCCGCGGTCGTCATGCGCCAGCGCGGTGACACCATTACCGGTGAGGTCCATGGCGGCGGTGAGGCGGACGCCGAACGCGCCTGGCAGCAAGCTCTGGCCACTGTCTCTCTCGATGTCGATGGTGCGGGATTCGTCGACGTCGGACGCCGCGACCCGGTCATCGGCCGGCTGCAGTCCGAGTACCACAATCTGCGGCCGGTGCTCTTTCATTCGCCGTATGAGGCGGCGTGTGCCTTCATCATCGGCCACCGCATCACGATCCTTCAGACGCGCCGCATCCGG
>DATBYU010000172.1:0-2184 GCA_036513555.1 Candidatus Dormiibacterota bacterium
ATAATCCGCTCGAACGAGTGGATCATGTTGTGCCCGATAAAGGCAACGATGACCTGGACGACCACGATGATGACGAACGCGACCGAGAAGCTCAGGACTTCGTGGTGATTGTTCAGTAGCGCGGTCAGGGTGACCAGGGCAAAGGTGCCACTCACGCTGTTGACGATGAACCACCCGAAGCTTGCCGTCAGCCAGCTCAGCCCCGCCGGTAGGAAGTTGCCGAGGAAGCCGAACGACGCGCGGCCCTCAACCATCTGCGGAACGCCGAAGCGCGGCCCCATGGTCGAGAGAATGGCGTGCGTGATCGAACCCATCAGGCTGCCGAGCGCCACGCCGAAGACCGTTGGCCAGAAGCCACCGCCGAAGACGGCAATCGGGAGGACGCCGACGAACACCGTCGCGAACTCCATGTTCGGCGACATCCAGGTCCAGAACAACTGAATCGGGTTTCCATGGCGCTCGCTCTCGGCGATGTACTCGATGCCCCCGGGCTCGACAGCGGTGACCCTCGAGCCGTACTCCCCCTCCCGAACAGGTACGTGCGCGTCGACGTCAGTGGTTGTTGCCACAGTCTCTCCCCGTTCCCCAAGCTTCCGCGGTTGCCAGCTTCGACCGCATTCTAGGTCGTCGGCCACCCGGTGTCCAGCGGGTCGTCTTACACTTCGAGCGTGCTGGATCTCCTGATCACCGATGCCCGCCTGCCCCGCTCGGCCGCCCTGACGAGCGTGGCCATCCAGGGCGACCGGATCGTTGCCTCACCCCCCGGCGCGCAGCCGCCCGCCGCCAGCCAAGTGATCGACGCCCGGGGCAACCTGCTCACACCCGCCCTGGTCGAGCCGCACATCCACCTCGACGCCGTGCTCACCGTCGGCCAGCCCCGCCAGAATCTCAGCGGTTCCCTCTTCGAAGGCATCGCGATCTGGGGCGAGCGGGTTAAGGACCTGACGCTCGAGGACGTCAAGCGTCGGGTCTCGCAGGTGCTGCGCTGGCAGGTCGCGAACGGCGTCCTCTTCGTCCGCAGCCACGTCGACGTCTGCGATCCGAAGCTGACCGCGCTCAGGGCGCTTGTGGAGTTGAAGCAGGAATTCGCGGATCAGATCACGCTCCAGCTGGTCGCCTTTCCCCAACAAGGGATCCAGTCCTTTCCCGATGGGGAGCGATTGATGCGGCAGGCGGTCGAGCTGGGCGCCGACGTCGTCGGCGGGATCCCGCATTTCGAACTGACCCGGGAGTACGGCGAGCAGTCAGTGAAATTTGCTGTGGCGCTGGCGCACGAGTTCGGCAAGCAGGTCGACATCCATTGTGACGAGACCGACGACGACCACTCGCGATTCCTCGAGGTGCTCGCCGCGGAGACGATTCGCCTCGGCATGCAAGGGCGCGTCACCGCCAGCCACACGACGGCGATGCATTCCTACAACAATGCGTACGCCGGACGGCTGATCGTCAACGTCAAGCGGGCCGGGCTGAACATGGTCACGAATCCCCTCGACAACGCCACGCTGCAGGGTCGCTTCGACCACTACCCCATCCGCCGCGGACACACCCGGATCAAGGAGCTGCTGGCTGCGGGCGTCAACGTCTGCCTCGGGCATGACTCGGTGATGGACCCCTGGTATCCGCTGGGGAAGGCTGATCCCCTCCAGGCCGCCTTCGTCCTCGTGCACTACGGCCAGATGTCCGGCTACGAGGAGATCCGAACGCTGATCGACATGATCACCGTCAATGGCGCCCGCGCCCTCGGGCTGACCGACTACGGATTAGAGCCCGGCTGCCGCGCCGACATGGTTCTGTTTGACGCGCCAAGCGAGAGCGACGCCGTCCGGCTGATGGCCCCGCGGCGGCTCGTGATCCGCGGTGGCAAGGTCGTCGCCCGCACCGAGCCAGCCCAGCATTTGGTCACCTGGCAGGGGCGCGAGGAGGCTATCGACTTCCTCCGGTAGGTTAATAAACCGACCGCCGGTATGCTATAGTGCCAGCATGGCTCGGACTGTGAACGCGACCCTCCACACGGTCCGCCGAGACGCCTTTCTGGACGTCGCCCAGCGCCTGGTCGAAACCAAGGGCTATGAGGCGATGAGCATCCAGGACGTGCTGGACGCCCTCGAGGTCTCCAAGGGGGCCTTCTACCACTACTTCGACTCGAAGCAAGCCCTCCTGGAGGCCGTCGTCGAAAGGTTCGCC
>DATBYU010000173.1:0-5481 GCA_036513555.1 Candidatus Dormiibacterota bacterium
GATGGGGGAGACGGCGGAGAACGTGGCCGACTTGAAGCACATCAGCCGCGAGGAAATGGATCGCTTCGCCGTCAAGAGCCAAACGCGCGCCGTCGAGTCGCGCGACGGAGGATTCTTCGACCGCGAGATCATCCCGGTGCCCCTCAAGAACGGGACCACGATGCAGAAGGACGATGGGCCGCGGCCGAACACCACGATGGAGGTGCTGGCCACACTGAAGCCGGCCTTCCGCGAAAACGGGCGGGTCACCGCCGGCAATGCCTGTCCGCTGAACGATGGCGCGGCGGCCGTCGTCATCACGTCCGACCGCAAGGCGAATGAACTCGGCCTTCGTCCGCTGGCGCGCATCATCGCCACCGGGGTGTCGGCGCTGGAGCCGGAGATCATGGGCCTGGGCCCGATCGAGGCCTCGCGCCAGGCGCTCAAGCGGGCAAAGATGACGATCGACGACATCGACATCGTCGAGATCAACGAGGCCTTTGCCGCCCAGGTCATCCCCTCCGCGCGCGAGCTGGGCGTCGACCCCTTTAGCGACAAGCTCAATCCGCACGGCGGCGCGATCGCACTCGGCCATCCCTTCGGGATGACGGGGGCGCGCATCCTGTGCACACTCCTGAACGGCCTTGCCACCGACAACAAGACCATTGGACTGGAGACGATGTGCGTCGGCGGCGGGCAGGGAATGGCGATGATTGTCGAGCGGCTCAGCTAGCCGGTCCATCGTGTGACCGACGTCTCCATCGAGCGGGGCAGCAAGCGAGTCTTCGCGGCCGCCCTCGACTGGCCGGGCTGGTGCCGATCGGGGAAGGACGAGGCGTCAGCGCTGGCCGCTCTCGCTGCGTACGCGGCGCGCTACGCGCCGGTTGCGAAGAAGGCGCGCATTACGTTCGACCCGAAGTCCGCAGCAGCGTTTCGCGTGGTGGAGCACCTTGCGGGGACGGCCACCACCGATTTCGGCGCGCCGGACTCGGTGGCAAAGCGTGACACCACGCCGCTCGCCGCGCCGGAGGCCAAGAAAATCGCCGCGCTCCTTAACGCGGCGTGGGTCACCTTCGATGCCGTGATTTCAGGCGCACCGGCGGAGCTCCGGAAGGGCCCGCGCGGAGGCGGTCGTGATCGTGATCAGATCGCGGACCACGTGCTCGGTGCGGAGGGCGCCTATGCGCGGAAGTTGGGCCTCGCCCTCAAAGCGCCGGCTCGAGACGATCGTCGCGGAATCGCTGAATTTCGGGCCGCCATTACCCAGGTGCTTGGCAGGCCGTCGAACGGGAAGGCCCTCGTCGATAGGGGCTGGCCGCAACGCTATGCCGCGCGCCGCATCGCCTGGCACGCGCTCGACCACGCGTGGGAAATCCAGGACCGCAGCGCTCCGTCGAAGGGATGATCGCATGGCGTTCGAGTCACTGGACTTCGTCTACCATCCGAGCCGCGACGTCAAGGCAGACCTGGCGTATTTCACGGAGGTGCTTGGCGGTCGACTCCACTTTGCCGTGGAGGGAATGGGCGCGCGGGTCGCCGCCATCGAGCTGGCACCGCCGCCCCCGATGTTCCTGCTCGCCGACCATGTCGAGGGAGAGACGCCGATCCTCGTCTACCGGGTGGCGAACCTTCGCAACGCGCTCATCGAACTGAAGCGGCGCGGTTGGAGCGAAGAGTCGACCTTTGAAATTCCGCACGGGCCGATCTGCTCCTTCCACGCACCCGGAGGCCAACGGGTTGCGGTCTATCAGCTGACGCGGCCGGGCGCTGCCGCGAGCTTCGAGGGCCGGCGCGACTTCTGATGGAACTGTGGGGTGGCGTCGCCGGCAAGCGGGTCGTGCTGACCGGAGCGACGAACGGTATCGGCCTCGCCGCCGCGATCGAGCTGGCCCGGCGAGGCGCCAACCTGACGCTGGTCGCGCGCAACCAGGCGAGGGCGGCGGAAGCGATCCGTCAGATCAACGCTGTGACTCCGGGTAATTCCCCTGACGTGATGCTCGCCGACCTGTCGTCCCAATCGTCCATTCGACAACTGGCCGCCGAGCTCCTGGTGCGATATCCCCGAATCCAGGTGCTGGTGAACAACGCCGGCGCCATTTACGCCCGCCGGCAGATGAGCCCCGACGGCATCGAGCTGACCTGGGCCGTCAATCACCTGGCCCCATTCCTCCTGACGACACTCCTCCTCGACCGGATGAAGACCAGCCATCCGGCACGGATCGTGACCACTTCATCCGGCGCGCATGAACGCGCGCGAATCCCGTTCGACGATCTCAACGCGGAGCGCTCCTGGGGCGGCGCCGGTTTCACTCGCTACGGCGAGACCAAGCTGGCCAACATCCTCTTCACCACGGAGCTGGCGCGTCGCCTCGAGGGGACGGGCGTCACCGCCAACGCGTTCCATCCTGGATTCGTCGCCACAGGCTTCAACCGCAACAACGGGGTGATGATGCGCATCGGCATGGCGATCTCGAGGCCGTTTGCCCGCAGCCCCCAAAAGGGTGCCGAGACACTCGTATGGCTGGTGGACTCGGAAGACGCGAATGACCTCAACGGCGCCTATGTCTTCGACCGGCGTCCGGTCGCGCCGTCGCCGGCGGCCCAGGACGTCGAAACGTCCCGTCGGCTCTGGCAGGTCAGTGAGGAACAGACGCGCGCATAAGCCGCCCCCGGCGTAGCGAGGGCGGCGTGACGTACTAGCTATGTGGCCTTGAGTTCCGGTTCGCCGTGACCGGCATTGGCCCGCCCGCGATTCCAGTACGCCTTCGCGAAAATGTCCTCGGCCGCCCAGCCACGCGATAGAAGCGTCGCCTTGAGCGCCGTCACCAGGGCAACTTCCCCGGCGAGGTAGGCATGGCCGCGGCCCGGCGGCAGCGCGGCGCCGGCGAGGGTGGCGCTTAGACCGGCATCACCGGTCGGAGCCGGCACCTCGTAATGCCAGGTGATCTGTCGTCCGCGATCGCCGTCGGCGGACTGGCGCTCCTCCGGGCCGTCGACCTGAAGGAACGCGAGCGCCGGCACACCGGCAGGAAGCGCCTCCATCATCGCCAGCGCGCCCGGGACGGCGGTGGCGTCCCCGGCAAAGAGGTGCCACGCCGCGTCGCCGACGAGGGTGATCTTGCCCCGGGGTCCGACGACCTCGATCGAATCGCCCGGGCTCGCCCCCTGCGCCCACCGCATGCCGGGACCATCACCGTGCAACACGAAGTCGAGACCGAGGCGCCGATGGTCCCGGTCAAAATGGCGGATGGTGTAGCGCCGTCGTACCGGTGGGGAATCCACCCGCCGAAAGGTCAGCGCCATGTCCTGGCCCGCGAGGTAGTCGAAGCGGTCCAGGTCGTGGCTGGTCAGCTGCACCCGGCGCATCCGCGGTGTCAGGTGCTGGACCGCCGCGACCTCGAGCTGCCAGGTTCTCGGCTCAGCCAGCATGATTCATCACTGTCTTAACAGACCGCCGCCACCTGCATTTGCAGGAAAGGGTGGCCCATGTGTCCCGTTCGCAATGATCGCCTAGGCGATCCCGTCTGACCTATGCGGGAAGCACGTTTGAAACCAGGGCCGGTTCGCCTGCCGCTCTTCGTCCGTATTGCCGCCGGCTACGGGTTGATTCTGCTCGTGATGCTCGGCATCGCTGCGCTGACACTTGTCCGTCTCCACGATACCGCTGCCGTCACGGACCGCCTCAGCCGGGTCGATGTCCCCGAGTTGCAGCTCATCGACGATCTCAGACTGCAGATCCTGAACGAGCAAATCGCCCTCACCCGGTTCGAGGGGTCGGTGGACACCATGCCTCGCGGTAGTGAAGATCTGCTTCAACCCTACTTCCGCGCCCATGACCAAATCTTTGGCGACCTGGCCACGCTGGCTCAGTTCGAAAACGACGCTGGCATTGCGGCGCTGATCCCGACGATCACCCGGCTCCGTACGCAGATTCAAGCCGTCGAAGCGGAATCGAGCCGGGAGATCGCCACGATTCGGGCCGGAATGCCTCTGGGCGCCGAAAGTGCGACAGAGATTGTCCTGGTCGACGCGGTGCGGGCGACGGCGGCCAGCGTTGGTGACGAGCTCGGTTTGCACATTCGGATTGCGGCGGTTGACGCCCAGAAGTCCGCCTCCGACTCGACTCAGCTCGTCATTGCGGCCTCGCTCATCGGCATAGCAATCTCGCTGCTCGTCGCGATCGCCGTGACGCTTGGCATTTCCGCGCCGTTGGGACGACTACGAGCCTCTGCCGATCGGATTGCGGCTGGTGAGATGGTGGAGCCGGGGTTCACGGACCGGGGCGATGAAATTGGAAGCCTTTCGCGCGCGATGACGAAGATGGTGCGGTCGCTCAATCAACAAGCTGATGAGCTCAAACGCTCCAATGGTGACCTCGAGCAATTTGCGTACATTGCCTCGCACGACCTGCAGGAGCCGCTGCGTATGGTCAGCGGCTTCACCGGCCTGCTCCAGCGGCGCTACGCCGGCAAGCTTGACGCCGACGCCGACGAGTTCATCGGCTTTGCCATCGGTGGCGTCAATCGGATGCAGGAGCTCATCAATGACCTGCTCTCCTACTCCCGGGTTGGTCGCGAGGACGTTTCCGCCAAACCGGTCGACATGCAGCTCGTGGTCGATCAGGCGCTGGCCAACCTGCAAACCGCGATCGAGGAACGGTCCGCATTGGTGTCGAGGGGTCCGCTACCGACGGTCTTTGCGAACCACGGGATGCTGGTTCGCGTCTTCCAGAACCTGATTGCCAACGCCCTCAAATTCTGTAAGGCGGATCGACCGATCGTTCGGATCGCGGCTGAGCAACACGGAAACGAGTGGACGTTTTCCGTAGCGGACAATGGCATCGGGATCGATCCGCAATATCGAGATCGCATCTTCCTGATCTTTCAGCGCTTGCACCAGCAGGGTGAATATCCCGGGACCGGGATCGGTCTCGCGGTCGTCAAGCGGATCGTCGAACGCAACGGTGGTCGCATCTGGTTGGAATCAGAGCCGGGCAAGGGCACGACATTTTTCTTCACCCTGCCCGCCACAGGAGGTCAGCAAATCGCAGCATGAGTGAGATTCGCGAGGTCGTCCGCATCCTGCTCGTTGAAGACAACCCCGGAGACGTACGCCTGACCCAGGAGGCGCTCAAGGAAGCGAAGTTCCGCAATGTCCTGCAGGTCGTTGGCGATGGAGTCGAGGCGCTCGCGTACCTGCGACGCGAGGGCAAGTATCGTGACGCGACCAGACCCAACCTGGTCATGCTCGACCTCAATATGCCGCGGATGGATGGTCGGGAGCTGCTGGGGGAGATTAAGAAGGACCCGGACTTGATGCGCATTCCGGTGGTGGTACTGACCTCCTCGGAGGCGGAAACCGACATCGCCAAGGCCTATGAGCTGCATGCCAACGCGTACGTGGCGAAACCGGTTGGCATCGACCATTTTCTGCAGGTCGTCAAGGCGATCGAGGAGTTCTGGGTGGAGATCGTCAAGCTCCCTGCCCAATAGTTGGTGTGAT
>DATBYU010000174.1:0-17205 GCA_036513555.1 Candidatus Dormiibacterota bacterium
CTCCAGATCGTCGAGGAGCATCGCGTCACGATCCCGTTGGACTATCGAGCGCGACTGGCGCTCGTGGGAGAAATCGAGCAGGCGGTCCGGGTCGGGGCCCTGCCCAGCGTCTCGTGTCACAACGACCTCCTCTGCGAGAACTTCATCGACGACGGACGCTCGTTGCGGATTGTCGATTACGAGCTGAGTGGAAACAACGATCCGTGCTTCGACCTTGGCAACACGGCGCAGGAGGCGAGCTTCGACGACGCGTTGCGGGCCGCCCTCTGTGAGGCCTACTTCGGCCGGCTGGATTCCCAGCAACTCGCCCGGATGAACCTGTTCGCCCTCATGTCAGACGTCGGCTGGACACTGTGGGGGGCGATCCAGGCCAGGATCTCCACCCTGGACTTCGATTTCGAGGACTATTACACGACGCGATGGAACCGGGCGCTCGAGGTGATGGATTCGGATCGCTTGCAAGTCTGGTTGCGGCAGGCGCAACGCGAGGGCCCTTGACAGAGTTCGTATTGCAGACGAGACTTTCGGCGTACGCCAAACGTCGCCGCTCAACCGTGGAAGGAGGATGAGATCCGTTGGTGCTTGACAGCGTCCTGAAGGCGTATCAGTCGCCGACTCGAATGGTGCACGCGATCGGAGCGCTCTCGGCGCTTGGCCAGGAAGCTGCGGCGCTCAATATCAAGCGCCCGCTGGTCGTCACCGACCAGGGCATCGTCAAGGCGGGATTGCTCGACGAGGCATTGAAGCCGCTTCGGGCCGCCGGGCTCGAGCCCGTCGTCTACGACCAGGTGCGGGCGAACCCCGGCATTCAACTGGTCGACGCCGGCGCCGCCTACTACAAGAAAGAGCGCTGCGACGGACTGATCGCGATCGGCGGTGGCAGCTCCATCGACTCGGCGAAAGGGATCGGGGTGGTGGCCGTCCACGGCGGCACCATCGTCCAGTACGAGTGGGGCAAGGATCCGATCCACTCTCGGATCCCTCCGCTGGTCGCCGTCCCGACGACTGCCGGCACGGGGAGTGAGGTAACGCTCTGGGCCGTGATCACCGATCCGGACCGGAAAATCAAGTTCAACGTCGGCGGCACGCCGAATATCGCGTCCTGGGTGGCATTGATCGATCCGCAGCTGAGCGTGAACCTGCCCGCCGGGGTCACGGCCGGCACCGGCATGGATGCGCTGACGCACGCCATCGAGTGCTACACCATGGCCTATCACCAGCCATTCACAGATGCCGTCGCCATTCACGCCATGGAGTACTGCGGTCGCTGGCTGCGAGTCGCCTACGCGCAGGGCCACAACCTCGAGGCGCGCTATCACATGAGCATGGCTGCCATGCTGGCCGGCCTTGCCTACGGCACCGACTCAGCCGGCGCGGCGCACGCGATGAGCCAAAGCGCGGGGGGCGTGCATGACGCGCCGCATGGCGCGCTGACCGGCCGCTTGCTCGCACCCGTCATGGAATACAACTACGCCGGCGAGCCGGAGCGCTTTGCTCGGATCGCCCAGGCGCTCGCCCTGGACACCACGAACAAGACCGTCTGGAAGGCAGCCGAGGTTGCTGTCGAGTACGTCTATCAGCTCACCGAGGACCTCGACATCCCATCGTTGAACGAGCTCGGCTTTGCCGAGGACGAGATTCCCATGCTCGCCAAGAAGGCGGAGGAAGATTCGCAGAGCATTGGCAATCCTCGCGACGTCGATGCGCGCAATTACGAAAAGATCTATGCGCGCGCCTTCGAGGCGGGGCGGCATCGAAAAGTCACGCGCCAGCTGGCGCACGCGGGCAGCTGAATCGATGTGGACCAACACGCTGAAGCCGACCGACATCCTCTCTGAGGAGCAGGTCCACCAGATCCACGAGCACGCCATGCAGATCCTCCAGGAGATCGGCGTTGATTTCCTCCACCCACGCGCCATCGACCTGTTTCGTAACGCAGGGCTTCGCATCGAGGAGAACCGGGTTCGCTTCGAGGCGGCCTTCATCGAGGAGCAGATCAGGAAGGTACCGGCGACCTTCCAGGTGCAGTCGCGCAATCCGAAGAACACGGTCACCATCGGCGGCAACCACATGGTCAATGCGCCCGTCTACGGACCGCCCTTCATCACGGACCTCGACCGCGGCCGCCGGGGCGCGACCATCGCCGACTTCACCAACTTCGACAAGATGGCGCAGGCCACCCCGCAGATCCATTGCGCCGGCGGCACGACTGTCGAACCGGAGGACCTCCCGCTGGAGACCCGCCACCTCGACATGGTGTACTCCCACATCCGGTGGACTGACATGCCCTACATGGGGAGCGTGATTTCGGAGGAGGGCGCGCGCGACTCCATCGAAATGTCCTCCATCCTGTTCGGGGGGCGCGCCAACATCGAGAAGACACCGGCGCTGCTGGCCCTGGTCAACGTCAACAGCCCGCTCCGCTACGACGATCGGATGCTTGGGGCATTGATGACCTACGCGGAAGCCAACCAACCCGTCATCGCGACGCCGTTCCTGATGGCGGGCGCGATGTCGCCGATGGGCCTCGCCGGCACCATCGCCCAGCAGACCGCGGAGGCGCTGGCGGGCATCGCGCTTATCCAGCTGATCCGCCCCGGGGCGCCGTGCATCTATGGCTCCTTCCTGACGAATATCGACATGCAGTCGGGGAGCCCAGCCTTCGGCACCCCGGAGTCGGCGATGGGGATCCTGGCCAGTGCCCAGATGGCGCGCCACTACCGCATCCCGTTCCGGGGCGGCGGCGCGCTGACCTCGTCGAAGAGTCCTGATGCTCAGGCGGCCTACGAATCGATGATGTGCCTCTGGCCAACCATCATGGGCGGGGTTCACTTTGTCCTTCACGCCGCGGGCTGGCTGGAGAGCGCGCTGCTCGCCTCCTACGAGAAGTTCATCATCGACGTGGAGACCCTGCGCATGTTCGAGTGGATCCTGACCAAGGGGATTCCCTTCGACGACGAGGGCTTCGCCATGGACGGTATCCGCGAGGTTGGCCCCGGCGGGCACCATCTCGGTTCCGAGCACACGATGCGGCATTACCGGACCGGCTTCTACCGCCCGTTGATCTCATCGACCGAAAACTACGACCGCTGGCAGCGGATGGGCTCGCGCACCGCGGACAAGGTGGCCAACGAGAAATGGAAGCAACTGCTGGCCGATTACCAGGACCCGACGATCGACTCCGCTGTCGATGAGCAACTCAAAACGTTCATCGAAGTGCGCAAAGACGCGATACTGCACGCGAGAGTCTGAGGAGGCTGGCAACATTCATGAAGGTCGTCGAGAAAACGCAAACCCTCAAGATGTTCATCGGCGGGCGATGGGTCGACTCAGAGAGTGGGGCGACCTTCGAGGCGACGAGCCCGGCTACCGGTGAGGTGATCGCCACCCTGCCCAAAGGGACCCGCGCCGATGCTGCCCGCGCCGTCGAGGCGGCGCACCAGTCGCGGGCGGCGATGGCGGCGCTGGGCGCCTTTGACCGCGCGGCCCTGCTGCATCGCGTGGCGGAGGCAATGGAACGCCACCGCGAGGAGCTGGCCCAGTGGCTCACGCTCGACCAGGGCAAGCCGTACAAGGCGGAGGCCGTCGGCGAGGTGGGTGAGGCGATCGAGTACTTCCGGATCGCCGCCGAAGACATCAAGCGGCTGGAGACCAACGTCATCCCGTCGATGAGCAAGAACAAGCTCGTCTTCACGCTGCGCGTTCCGCGGGGTGTGTACGGCGTGATCACACCGTGGAACTGGCCGCTCACGATGGCCACCGAGGTAATCGCCCCGGCACTGGCCGGCGGCAATACGATCGTCTGGGCTCCAGCCTCGTCGACGTCGGCGATCTCCGTGAAGCTGATGGAATGCCTGGCCGAGGCCGACCTCCCGGCCGGCGCCGTCAACCTGGTGACCGGCCCCGGGTCGGTGGTGGGTGATGAGATCGCCGGCCACCCGTTGATCGCCGGCGTCGGCTTTGTCGGCTCGACCGAGACCGGGCGTTCGGTGGCGCGGCGTGCGGCCGGCAAGCACGTCATGCTGGAGCTCGGTGGCAACGGCCCGATCGTCATCTTCAACGACGCCGACATCGACCGCGCGGTCGAGGGCGTGATCGTCGGCTGCTTCCTCTGCGCCGGACAGAGTTGCACCGCCGGCGAGCGGATCCTGGTGCAGCGCGATTTCCAGGATGCCTTTATCGACCGGCTCACCGGTGCGGTCAACCAGATCCGGCTCGGCGATCCCTTCGACGATGCCACGACGATGGGCCCGTTGAACAACGAGGGCGTCGCCACCAAGATGGACGAGCATGTCGCCGACGCCCTCGCGCAGGGCGCGAACGTCGTTACCGGCGGCCATCGCGCGACCAGCTTCCCCACCCGCCTCTACTACGAGGCGACCGTCCTACGCGGAGTGAGCCCGCAGATGCGGGTCAGCAGGGAAGAGACCTTCGGCCCGATTGCGCCGGTGATCCCCTTCCGTGACGAGGCCGATGCGTTGGCGATCGCCAACGACTCACCCTACGGTCTGCTGGGATCGGTCTACACGAAAGACATCGATCGAGCGCTGCGCTTCGCCCAACAGCTGGAGACTGGCTGGGTCAACGTCAACGAATCATCCAATTACTGGGAAGCCCACATCCCGTTCGGTGGCCGCGCGGGCAAGGAGAGTGGCATCGGCCGCGTAGGCGGTTATCGAGCCATCGAGCAGATGACCGACCTGAAGACGATCATCGTGGACGTCCAGGAGCGCTGAGCTGGCCACCGACACCCGCGTCCCGATCGCCGACGTCATCGCCGAAGCTGAGCGGATCGCGGCGGCCGCCCGCGCCTCGAAAGTTCCGGTCAAGCTGGTGGGCGGCGCGGCCGTCAACCTGCACTCCGCGAGCGCCCGGCAGGCACCGCTCAAGCGAAAGTACGGCGACCTCGACTTTGTGGCGTCTTCCAAGCAGCAGGCGTCGGTGCAAAAACTGTTCGAGTCGCTCGGTTACGAGGGGGATCGCCGGTTCAACACCCTCAATGGGCATCAGCGATTGCTCTACCTCGACGGCGTGAACGGCCGGCAGATCGACGTCTTCATCGACCGCATGAAGATGTGCCACGTGATCGAGCTGGCCGACCGCCTCGGCGGCGACGACCCCTGCCTCACCCCAGCGGATCTGCTCCTCAGCAAGCTGCAGGTCTTCGAAGTCAACATGAAAGACCTGGTCGATTCCATCGCCCTTCTGCTCGACCACCCGATCGCGGACCACGATGACGACGCGATCAACGCCACCTACCTGGCTCAGCTCCTGTCGCAAGACTGGGGCCTCTACCGGACCATGCAGCTGAACACAGCGCGGATCCGAGAGGCCGCAAAAGACCTCCCCGTCCCGACGGACACGATCAATCAGCGGCTCGATGAACTCTGGGCGCGCACCGAAGCGCACCCCAAGTCACTGAAGTGGCGACTGCGCGCGAAGGTCGGCGACCGCGTGAGCTGGTATGAGCTGCCCGAGGAGGTTCGCCAACCGTACCAGGCGGAGTAGCACTTCAGAGGACATTGACATCGTCGCCGCCCCCGCCGATAGTGTGAGGCAAGGACGGCAGCGACTTCCAGCCCTCGGGGTCCGGCTCGAGAAAGGGGGCGACCATGGCCCGCACGACGCTTCCCGAAGACGACACCATCCGCGTGCTCTTCGTCCAGGACGACCCGGCGGTGGCGGAGATGTACAAGCTAAAGCTCGAGCTCGATGGCTACCAGGTCACGATCGTCTCGGGCCGCCAGCAGTTGATCGATACGAGCGCCTCGGTGCGGCCGGACCTCGTCTACCTCGATATCCGCCGAAGGGAGCAGGAGGGCATCGAGATGCTCCACGCCTTGCGCGACGGCGAGCCAACGAAAGACGTGCCGGTCATCATCCTCTCCGACCATCGGCCGGACGAGATGGTGAGCCGCGGATTCACGGCGAACGTGATGGACTATGTGGTCCGAGCCAACGTTGCGCTGACGTCGTTGACGGACAACGTCGAGGAGTGGGCGCGGCCGGAATCGGCCTAGCGGTTCAGGCGGCCCGCTGCCGCTTGTCGGCGTACATCGAGCGGTCGGCCGCCCCCAGCAAGGCTACCGCGGTCGTCCCGTCGGGAGGAAAGGCTGCGGTCCCGATCGAGACCGATATCGGACCCAGTGGATCGTCGGGATTCCGCAGCGTCCCGCCAACCCGGCGCGCGAGGGAGACGCCGCCCACCTGGTCCGTCCCGGGCATCAGCAGCACGAACTCGTCACCGCCCCAGCGGGTCACGAGGTCGACCGAACGCATGTTGGATGTCAGCACCGACGCCACGCGTTTTAGCACGGCATCGCCGCTGGCGTGACCGCGCGCATCGTTGACCTGCTTGAGTCCGTCGACGTCGAGCATGATCACGCAGAACGGCTCGGGCGAATCGGAGGCAAGCCGCTGCTCGAGCTCCCGCTCGAATGCACGGCGGTTCGCCAGTCCCGTTAAGGGGTCGGTCCGCGCGGTCGCGGCCAGCCGCTCGATCAAGCGGGCGTTGAAGATCGAAACGGCGGCCTGGTTGGCAAGGATCGTCATCAAGCGCAGGTGGTCGCCGGTGTACTGATGCAAGCCGAGCTTGACGGTGACGATGATGCCGATCAGGTTGTCCTCGAAGATCACGGGAAGCGCCAGCATCGACTCATCGGTCTCGGTGGTGCCCGGGATGTGCATCGCCTTCGGATGCTGCACGGTGTCACCGACGAGGGCGCCCTGCTTAGTTTCGGCGACCCACCCGGTGATGCCCTCTCCGACCTGGACAGCCAGGGTTTCGGCGGTGACCCCGTCGTACTCCGCCCGCTTGGTGTCACTGAAGTACACCGGTCGCAGCGTGTGGCCGTCGTCTTCGAGCAGGTAGACCCGGCACTGGTCATAGGGCAGCAGGGTCGTGATGGTGCGGCCGATGGTGTCGCAGATCTCTGGCACGCTGACGACGGTCGCCAGCTGCCTACCAAGCTGCTGGATGGCATCCAGGTGCTGGGTCCATGAGTGGATAAGGGGCATCTTGCGATCTTTGTGGAGCGCGTTTTCGACTGTCCCCGCCACCACCACCTCACCGGATTCGATGACTTCGAGCAGGGCTCGGACGACCTGCGGATCGAACTGCCGGCCGGCTTGGGCCCGGATCTCCTCCATGATCCACTCGCGCGGCCGGGCCTGGCGGTAGGGCCGGTCGCTGGCCATCGCCTGGAAGGCGTCGCAGGCATGGATGATGCGCGCCTCGATGGGGATGCGCTCGCCGCCAAGCCGATCCGGGTAGCCGCCACCGTCCCAGCGCTCGTGCTCCGCGCGAACGATCGGTCGGATCCGCGACAGGAATGGGACCGAGGCCACGATCCGTTCGCCAATCACGGGATGCTCGTGCATCACGGCCGTCTCCTCGTCATCGAGTGGTCCCGGCTTGTTCAGGATGTAGCCAGGCACGCCGATCTTTCCGATATCGTGGAGCAGCGCGCCGTACTCGAGAAAGCGTAAAGCCTCTCCCTCGAGCCCGAGGCGCTGCCCGACCGCCTTGGCGAGCGCGGCGGTCTCGCGCGAGTGTTCCTCGGTATGGCGGTCCTTGGCGTCCAGCGCAGCGGCCAGGGCGGCGACGGTTGCCAGGTAGCTCTGTTCCAGCTCCTCGCGTCGCTGCTCAGCCACATGGTTCTCTGCACGCAAGGCCTTGCGCACGAGGGCCGGGATATAGGCGCAAATCACCATCGACGCCGCCAGCAGGACCACGGAGCGCGCGTAATAACTGTCCCACCCCTGGATCACGAGCGGGAGGGCAGCCGCCAGGATCGCAGTGACCAGCACGGCAACAGCCGTCTTGAATTCGAGAATCGACGCGGTGAAGACGACGATGACCAGGTACAGCACGGATAAATGGGAGTGCGTGCCCCCTGTTGCCAGGACGCCCACAGTCAGCATCGCGAGCCCGCCGAAGACCACCGGGACGAACCATCTGGCCGGGATCTCCGCCCATGGCAACGTCCAGCACACCACGCCCGCCGCGCAGGCAAGCGCGGTGATTACCCATTCCGTCGGGTAATTGACTTGCAGACCGCTTCCCAGATAGTCAGTGGCCATCACGATCGTCGCCAGCCCCCAAAACGAGACGGCCGCAACCTTGAGCGTCGCACGTTGCAGCTGCAGGGAGCCCGGACGAGGCGTGGTCATGCTGGCGAATACAACGCCTCCTGCTGGAGCTTCCGTCGCCAGCAAGCCCCGATAGCATGAGGCCGGCATGTTCTGGACCTTTGTCGATGCCACCCCGATCTCGGGCGGCACGGTCCGGATCGAGGGGAAAAAGGGGCACCACCTCGCCCGGGTCCTGCGGGTCCATCCGGGTGAGCGCGGTGTCGCGGTCTTTGCCCGCCGCGAATACGACCTGGAGGTCGTCACGGTGGAGGGTTCGCGCGTCGACGCACGCGTGCTGACGGACCGGCCGGCGCGCGGAGAAGCGAGCACGGCGGTCACGCTGTTGCAGGCGGTGCTGCCGAACCCAGATTTCGATGCCGTGCTCGAAGGCGGCAGCGCCGTCGGCATCCAACGTTTCGTCGCCGTCCAGGCGGCGCGGTCCATCGGGCGCCCTTCGGTCGGACGTCTCACCCGCTGGCAGGCGATCGTCGAGTCCGCGGCCGAACAGAGTCACCGCGGCGAGATCCCCACAGTGACCGGTCCGGTTACGCTGTCGGCCGGTCTCGATCAGGCGAGTGGCAGCCGCTTGCTCGCGCTCGACCCGGCCGCCTCACTGCTCATGGAACAGGCTATCGATGGATCGTCGGCCTACGCCATCGCTGTCGGTCCCGAAGGCGGGTGGACCGATAGCGAACTGACCACGCTGCGCACGCGCGGCGCCGTCGCCGTCAACCTCGGTCCGCGCATCTTGCGGGCCCGCCTGGCGCCGATCGTGGCCGCTGCTATCCTCGTCCAACGGTCATGAACGTCTCCATCCAAACGCTGGGCTGCAAAGTGAACTTCGCGGAAATGGCCGAGCTCGGCGACCGGCTGGCCCGCGCCGGTTTCACGGTCTCGGATACGGACGACCAGGCCGACGTCTGCGTTATCAACAGCTGCACCGTCACAGCGCAAGCGGACCGAAAGCTGCGCACCATGGTCCACGGCCTGCGCCGCCGGCATCCGAAGGCACACCTGGTCCTGACCGGGTGCCACGTCGACAACCCAAACCCGCGCGTGTCGGCCGTGCCCGATGTCGACACGGCCTTCCCCAACGCGCGGAAGCGCGAAATCTTCGATTACCTCTCGTCCAATTTCGAGCCGGGGGCGGCGGGCGGATCGACGACCTTTGCCCGGTCGCGGTTCTTTCTCAAGGTGCAGGATGGCTGCAATCACCGCTGCACCTACTGCATCGTCTGGCGGACACGCGGCGTTTCCCACAGCGAAGAGGAAGCGGACCTGATCGACCGCGCGCAGCGGGCGGTCGCCGAGGGCTACGGCGAGATCGTGCTGACCGGCGTCGACCTTGGGGCCTTCGGTCGCGAACGCAAGCAGGGCCTCGCACCCTTCGTGCAGCGGCTGCTGGACGCGATCGCGCCGGCGCGGCTTCGCCTCAGCTCGATCAACGCCAATGACATCACGCCGGACCTCGCGGAGCTGGCTGGTGCACCCCGTTTTTGCCGCCACCTCCACATCCCGTTGCAGTCCGGCAGCGACCGCGTGCTGAAGCGCATGGGGCGGCTCTATCGCCGCCGGGATTACCTCGAGGTGGTCGCCGCCCTCCGCAGACAATCGCCGGATCTCGCCGTCACTGCCGACGTCATCGTTGGCTTTCCGGGTGAGAGCGACGGGGATTTTGCCGACACCCAGCGCGTGGCGCGGGACGCCGGCCTGACCGGCATGCACGTCTTCCGCTATTCGCCGCGGGCAGGGACCGCGGCCCCTCGACTCGGCCTCCCCGTGGACGACCCGGTCAGCCGCGCGCGCAGTCACCAGTTGCAGGTCCAGGCCGACACCCAACGACGGGCCTACGAGGCTCGCTTCATCGACCGGGACCTGGAGGTGATCTGGGACCGGCGCCTGCCGCAGCAGATGCGCGGCCTGAGCGACAACTACATCACCGTGCGTGCCCCCCAGCGCGACCAGACCTTGGGGTCGCTCGCGACCGTGCGTCCATTGGCGACGAGCCCCGACGGTCTCCTCTGCGGGTAAGCTTGGCCGATGGCCGAGGACTGCCTTTTCTGCAAGATCTTCGCTCGCGAGATTCCGGCCAAGGAAGTCTTCCGCGATGAGGAGATCGTCGCCTTCGAGGACATTCGCCCAGTGGCGCCGACCCACGTGCTCGTGATCCCGAAGGAGCACATTCCCACAGTCCACGACCTCCTCCCCGCCCACGGGCCGATGCTGATCCGGATGTTCCAGGTGGCCAACCAGATAGCCGACGAGCGCAAGATCGATCGCGACGGCTATCGCCTGGTCGTCAACAAAGGGCCCCAGGCCGGCCAGACCGTTTATCACTTGCACCTCCACCTGCTCGGCGGTCGCGCGATGAGTTGGCCGCCGGGCTGACCCGCCGGCCGACCTCGAAAGGTATTCCGTAGCCTCTGTCGCGACTCTGCGACAGATTCACTCGATGCCAGCCACGCGCGCGAAAGAAGGACTGTAATTCGCTCGCGGTAGGGTAGGTCGCAAATGCGGTTGTTTCCCGCGCGACCCAGGAAAACGGAGGAGCGCCGCCGGCGGCGGTTCGGTCTCCTTCTGTTCTTCGGCAGCCTGCTCGCGCTGTTTTTCCTGGTTCGCGCCGTGCCCGCCGATTGGGAAATCGGCCCCTTCCGGATCGACGCGAGCGGCAACGCCGCGGATCCGTCGGCCAGTCTTTATTTCGCGGATGACCCGCACGCCCCCTTCTGGCTGCTGGTTCCGACCTTCAATCTTCCGCCGCGCTTCTTCGCCGCCCGCCCGAATAGCTCGCGGCCGGTGGCGCTCGGGCCGACCGCTACCCCAACGTCGCCAAGTGGGACGCCTTCAGGGTCGGCGGTGCCGACGGCAACTCCGTCGCCGAGCCTGAGCGGATCCCCCACGCCGACGCCGTCGGCGGGCCCGACACCGACACCTACGCCCACTTCTGGCCCGACACCCACGCCCACGCCGACGTCAACGCCCACGCCCACACCCACGCCGACACCAACGCCAACCCCCACGCCCACGCCCACACCGACGCCTACGCCTACGCCTACCCCGACGCCTACGCCTACCCCGACGCCAACACCAACACCTACACCCACGCCGACACCCACGCCAACGCCTACACCCACGCCCACACCAACGCCGACGCCTACACCAACACCCACACCTACCCCGACGCCTGCATTTGCCATCACGACCGCATCGGAATCAGTGGCGACCAGCGGCGGGGAGTGCGGCAGCGGTAGCAGCGTTACCGCGACCGGCACCTTCACCACCAACGGCGCGGGCGGCACGGTTACCTATTACTGGCTCCGCACTGACGACAATGGGACGCACGCCCAGCCCCACCAGACGCTGACGATTGCCAAAGGCGACACCAGCGCCCACGCCGTAGCGACCGATCACTGGACGCCCAGCAGTTCCGGCAAAGAGCAGCTGGTGTTCGTCAGCCCCACCTACCCGCTGGCGGCGAAGTCCTTCAACTGCGGCGGTTGATTAGAACGGCCTCGCCAGACTCGAGCTCAGGCTGCCGCCTGGGGCGCGTAGCGCTCGATCGTTCCAGCCGCGGTGCGTTTGGCGCGGAGCAACGCTTCATCCGCCCGGGTCAGCAGCGCCTCGTGAGTCAAGCCGTCTTCGGGGTAGACTGCGATCCCAATGCTGAAGGAAACTTCGACGTTCGTGCCGCGTAGCGTCTGCCCCATCGATCGATAGATATCCTGGATCCGCGACGCGACGATTCTGGCCCCCGCCCCGTCGGCATCCGACAACAGCAGGACGAACTCATCGCCGCCGAACCGAAACGGCTCGTCGCCGACTCGGACCGCGAAGCGAAGCAAGTTCGCCACTTCCTTCAAGAGTTCGTTCCCGACGCCGTGCCCCAGGCGGTCGTTGACTGCCTTGAAGCCATCGACGTCCATCATCATCACGGCCATCCGGCGGCCGGCGCGAGCGGCCGGTCCGAGCCTGGATGGGAGCTGTTCCTGCAGCGCGCGGAGGTTCGGCAGCCCAGTCAACTCATCGACACGACTCATGCGCATCAGCCGCCGACGCTCGTACTCCCAGTTGTTGGTGAGCAGCGCGGCGTATCCGTACATCAGGAGATGCGTGAGCCCATTGATCACGAGGCTGGTTCCCTGGGCCCCGCTGATGCCGACGCTCACGACCGCCGTGGCGGCGGCCACCGTCAGGGCCAGCAAGCGCGGCAACAAAACCGCACCGCTCAGAACGATCAGGAAGTAGAGCAGGCGCAGGTCGAAATCCCCGCCGACCCACCGCTCGAGGTAGGCGACCGCCGCCACCGCCGCGAGCATCATGACGAGGGCGAGGATCCGACGCACGCCGATCCCGCTGCGCAGCAGTGGTTGTGTGAGATTCATCCCGCCACCGCAGCAGGGATAACGGGCTGAGCGCGGCGTTAATTGCGGGCAGGACCGGTCGGCGACCGCCTCGCCTGCCGGATGCCCTGCGCGATCCAGACCACCACAAGCAGGACGAGACCGGCGACGAGCGCGGCGACCGGCTGGGCGCAGCCCGTCACGGCCCAGGGCAGGGCCAGCGCAAGTCCGCTGAGTGCCTCCCGGATCGGGACGCCACCGCCGATCGGCGTGTCGCAGGCTCGGCAGCGGCCATGCTGGACCAGGTAGCTGATCACCGGGATCAGCTCATCGGCGGTCAGGCGGCGGTGGCAGGTCCGGCAATGCGAGGGAGGCCACAGGATCGACTCGCCACGCGGGACCCGGTCCAAAACGACCTCGAAGAAGCTGCCGAGGGCCATCCCCAGCGGAAGCAAGAAGGCTGCGCCGAGCAGGTTGCACAGGATGTCAAGCAATCAATGGCACCTCCGAGCCAACCGGCTGACCCACACCCCCTGATCATCGACGCCTACCTGCAGGTCTTGCTGGAGCAGGTGGCTTCGGACCTGATCCTGACGGCAGGCGCCCCGCCGACGATGCGAAAGGACGGCGCCCTGGTCCCGATCGCACCCGACCCGCTTCGTCCCGATCAAATCGAGCTGATGACCCGCGAGCTGCTCTCCCCCGAGCGGTGGGCCACCTTCCAGGGGCGGGGTGACCTCGACTTCTCGTTCAACTGGAAAGGCCTTGCCCGGTTTCGCATCAACGCATTCAAGCAGCGCGGATCGATTGCCCTGGCGCTGCGACTGATCCCCTACCAGATTCCGAACTACGATCAGCTCGGCGTGCCGATGGTGGTCCGGGGCCTGACGCGGCTGGGCCAGGGCCTGATCCTCGTCACGGGGCCGACCGGCTCCGGCAAATCGTCGACCCTGGCCGCGATGCTGAACGACATCGTCGCGACCCGACCCTGCCACGTCATCACGATCGAGGATCCGATCGAGTATGTGTACCGGCACCAGCGGAGTATTGTCGAGCAACGCGAGGTCGGCGCGGATGTGGCCTCGTTCGCGGACGCCTTGCGGGCGGCCCTGCGGCAGACACCCGATGTGCTGCTGATCGGTGAGATGCGCGATCTCGAGACCATCGCGGCCGCCATTACGATCGCGGAGACCGGTCACCTTGTCCTGGCAACCCTTCATACCAACGACACGACGCAGGCAGTCGACCGGATGGTCGACGTTTTCCCCGCCGAGCAGCAGCAGCAGGTCCGGGTGCAGCTGTCCAACACGCTGGCGGCCATCATCTATCAGCAGCTGCTTCCGCGCCGAGACGGACCGGGCCGGGTCGCGGCCTTCGAGATTCTGCTCAACACGATCGCCGTCCAGAATCTGATCAAAGAAGGCAAGACGCGCCAGCTGCGCAACGTGCTCGAGACGGGGAGCAAGGAAGGTATGAATACCATGGATCGGCACCTCGCCGAGCTGGTCAGGGCGGGGCTGGTCGACTTCAACATCGCGGCGGCGCGGACTCAGCATCTCGACGAGCTGCGCCGGCTAGCCGCCTAGTCCCCTGCGCCAGATTGGCGCTCGCAGGTTTGCCTCGCTTGACGCGTTTGCTCCGGTTAGAGGGATAGATGAAGCCGGCGCTTTCCACGAGCGAGGCGGCGCGCTGGCTCGGCATCAGTAAGTCGACGCTGATCCGCGCCGTGAACCGAGGCGACATCCAGCCGGCGTTTCGCACCCCCGGCCGGCACCTGCGGTTCACGCTGGAAGAACTCCACGAGATCCGACGCCGGCTGCGAGGGCCGGCCCGGGAGACCGCATGAGCGCCGAGCTCGAGAGCACCGGAAGGCTCGCCCCGCGCCAGCAAAAGCGGCTGGGGGAATTGCTGGTCGAGAACGGCCTTCTGACCCCCGAGCAGCTCGAGACTGCGCTGGCGGAACAGCAGCGACAGCATCTCCCGCTGGGCCAGGTGCTGCTGGCGCAAGGGCTCGTCGACGAGGCCGCCCTGGCCGGCGTGCTGAGCCTGCATTTCAAAGTGCCGCAGATCGATTTTTCTCGAGCTCGGGTGGAGAAGGAGGCGCTGGCACTCATTCCCGAGTCGTACGCGCGCGAAAACACCATCCTTCCGATCCGCCTGCGCAACGACGAACTCGAGGTGGCGACCGTGGACCCGGGCGACCTGGCGCTGCTCGCCGAGCTCAAAGTTCTGACCCGCAAGCGGATCAAGCCGGTGCTGGCCGTCAGCTCGGAGATCAACAAGGCGATCCTCCAGTACTACAAGCTCGAGGCGGGGGTGAGCCGGCACGTCCGCTCCTTCGAGGAAACGTTCCAGCCGACCGGCGGGGCGCCGCGCCGCCTGGCGGAAGTCAAGCAAGACGCGCCGGTCGTGCAGATCGTAGACCTGATCATTGCCCAGGGGGTCGAGGAGCGCGCGTCCGACATTCACATCGAACCCCAGCAAAACCATCTTCGGGTCCGGTTCCGAATCGACGGGGTACTGCACGACGCGACGAGACTGCCGGTCACGCTCGCCGCCCCGATCGCCTCCCGGCTCAAGTTGCTTGCCAGCCTCGACATCGTCGACAAGCGGCACAGTCAGGACGGCCAGATCCAAACCACGGTCGAGGGGCGCCCCCTGGATATTCGGGTCGGGACCATCGAGACCATCTGGGGGGAGAAGGTCGTGCTCCGGCTGCTGGAACGATCCCGATCGATCCTGCGCCTCGACACCCTCGGGTTCTCGCCCGCCGCGCGGGAAACGTTCACAGACTTGATCCGGTCGCCGTACGGAATGATCCTCGTCACCGGTCCCACCGGCAGCGGCAAGACGACCACCCTCTACGCAGCGCTCAACGAACTCAACAGCGTCGAGCAGAACGTCATGACCATCGAGGATCCAGTCGAGTACACGTTTGAAAACATCAACCAGATCCAGATCAACCGTGTCGCCGGCATTACCTTCGCCAATGGGCTGCGCTCCATCCTTCGACAGGATCCGGACGCCATCCTCGTCGGCGAGATCCGCGACAAGGAGACCGCCGAGATCTCGGTGCAGTCCGCGCTGACCGGACATCTCGTTCTTTCCTCGCTGCATGCCACCGACGCGGTCGGAGCCGTCTACCGCTTCCTGGAGATGGGCATCGAGCCATTCATGGTCGCATCCTCCGTGATCGGGGTCGAGGCGCAGCGACTCGTCCGCCGCATTTGCGAGCAGTGCGTGGTTGTCGACAAGCCGGCGCTCGAAGAGTTCGCGTTTTACGAGTCGATCGGCGGCAAGGGGACGATCTTCAAGCGCGGCACGGGGTGCAACCATTGCTCGCATACCGGCTTCTATGGCCGCATCGGCATCTTCGAGATCCTCAAGCTCAACGACTCGATCAAGCAGCTGATCGTGCGCAACGCGCCGCCCGAGGCACTGCGCAAGCAGGTGATCCAGAACGGGATGACGACCTTGCGCGAGTCGGGCCTGGCGAAGATCGACGAGGGCTTGACGACCATCGGCGAGGTCATGCGCTCGGTTCATGTCGGGGAGGCGCTGAGTGCCTAACTACGCGTACCGGGCATATACCGATAGCGGCCAGCGACGCGATGGACAGATCGAGGCATCCGGCACCTCGGCGGCCGAACAGGCGCTGTGGAAGCAGGGCCTCAAGGTGGTGCGCATCTCCACCGCGCCCGCCAAGAAAACGCTGGCGGACTATTTCCCGTCCCTCTTCCGCATCTCACCGATGGAGATCATCCTCTTCACGCGTCAGCTCGCGACCTTTGTGGGCGCGGGGGTCCCGATGAGTCGGGCGCTGGGCACGATCGCCGAGGAAACCGGTTCGCCACTCTTCAAGCGGATCGTCCTCGCAATCCTCTCCGACCTCGAGCGTGGCCAGAACCTTTCGGAGGCGCTGGTCAAGCATCCCCATGTCTTCCCAGCGCTGTACGTCGACCTGATCCGCGTGGCGGAGCTCACGGGTAACCTCGAGGCCACCCTCAAGGAGCTCGCCGGCTACCTCCGCCGCGACCTCAACACCCTGCGACGCGTCCGGACCGCGATGATCTATCCGGCGGTGATCCTGGTGGTCGCGACCGGTGTCGTGATCATCCTGGTGTTCTTCGCGCTCCCTGCCTTCGTCAAGATCTTCGCCGAATTCCATGTGCAGCTTCCCCTCGCGACCCGGATCCTGATCGGCATCGTCGCCTTCACCGGGACCTGGGCGCCCGCGATCGGCGCCGGCATCGCGGCTGTCATTGGCGGCATCGTCGTTGCGCTGCGCACGGCACGCGGTGTCTACGGTAAGGACGCGCTGTTGCTGAAGATCCCAATCTTTGGGCCGATCGTTCTGTCGGCAATCCTCAACCGATTCGCCCGCACCCTCGCCATGGTGCTGAAGGCCGGCGTCCCGCTGGGACAGACCTTCGACGCGGTGATCGCCGGCACCGGCAACAAAGTCTTCGAGCGCGGACTCACGACCGTCAAAGAACAGATGACCGGTGGCGAGGGCTTCGCCGGTCCACTGCTCCGTACCCGGCTCTTCCCCCCGATGATGACCCAGATGGTGCGCGTCGGCGAAGAGACCGGAACGCTCGACACCTACCTCGAACAGGCTGCCGACTTTTACGAAGAGGAGCTCGAATACCGGATCCGCGCCATGACCTCGCTGATCGAACCGGTGATGACGGTCGCGGTCGGACTGGTTGTCGGATTTATCGCCGTCTCG
>DATBYU010000175.1:0-6745 GCA_036513555.1 Candidatus Dormiibacterota bacterium
GGCGTGCTGGTACGGGTCCATGCCGCCTCCGTCAATCCGGTCGACTTCTTCCCGCTATCGGGGGTGGCGTACACGGCGCGACTGCTCAGCGGAGGCCTCAAAGCAAGACCGGTCGTGCTCGGCACGGACTTTGCCGGAACGGTTGAATCGGTTGGCAAGGGCGTCACTGAGTTCAAGCCCGGCGACGAGGTGTTCGGCGGCAAAGATCGCAGCACCTTCGCCGAGTACGTCGCCGTTCCTGCCAAGGGAGCGGTCGTGGCGAAACCTGCCAACGTCACCTTTGAGCAGGCTGCCGCCGTCCCGGTCGCAGCCATCACCGCCTTGCAAGCGCTGCGCGATCACGGACGCCTTCGACAAGGTCAGAAGGTGTTGATCAACGGCGCTTCCGGAGGGGTGGGTAGTTTTGCCGTGCAGATCGCCAAGGCTTTGGGTGCGCACGTCACCGCCGTCTGTAGCCCTAGAAACATGGAGAGCGCCCGCGCGCTTGGCGCGGACAAGGTCATTGACTACACCCGGGAGGATTTCACCCGCGGCGCCGAATCCTACGACCTGATGATCGATATCGCCGGCAACCATTCCTGGTCAGAGTGCAAACGCGTCCTCGTACCGACCGGGATCATGGTCGCGGCGGGAGGCTCAGCACACACGGTGTGGGGTGGAAACAGCACGATCAGGCACCTTATCGGGGTGCGCCTGGCGTCCATCCGTGGCACGCGGAAAGCCGCTCTGTTCATCGCGAAGCTCAATAAAGCAGACCTGCTGGTCCTGCAGAAGCTGCTCCTGGAAGGAAAAGTCACGCCAGTCATTGACAGGTGCTACGAGCTTAACCGGGTGCCCGAGGCCTTCCATTACATGGGCGAAGGCCACGCAAGAGGAAAGATCATCATCAACGTATGAACAGGCCCACGTGAAAGCGGTTGTCTACGACCGATACGGGCCACCGGACGTGCTCCGACTCGACGACGTCGCGGGGCCCGTCCCCGCGGAGGACGAGGTCCTTGTCAAGGTCCACGCCACGACGGTCAATCGGTTCGATACTGCGACTCGAGAAGCCAACCGACGGAGTGGTCTCGCGATCTCCTTGATCAGCCGCCTGGTCTCGGGTCTCCGCCGGCCGCGGCACCGAATCCTTGGCACCGAATTTGCGGGGAGGGTCGAAGCAGTGGGCCCGGCCGTCAGCGAGTTCGCGGTCGGTGACCGGGTCTTCGGCACCACTGGGCTCGGGTTCGGGGCACATGCAGAGTTCCTCTCGATGCGGGCTAGCGAGCGAATCGCGCAGATGCCGGCCGGGATGAGCTTCGATGAGGCGGCGCCAATCTGTGACGGTGCGCTGAATGCACTCACGTGCCTGAAACAGGCAGATCTCCGTAAGGGGCGGAGCATCCTCATCTACGGCGCCTCCGGAGCCATCGGTACCGCAGGAGTGCAGCTGGCCAAGTACTTCGGCGCCGACGTCACCGCGGTCTGCAATGCGAAGAATCTCGAGCTCGTCGGATCGCTGGGGGCGGACAACGTGATCGACTACACGCAAGAGGACTTCAGCAAGAACGGCAAGACGTACGACGTCATCTTGGACGCGGTCGGCAAGCAATCGTTCGGGCGGTGCCGGGGCTCGTTGGCGCCGGGCGGCATCTTCCTGCCAACCGACGGTCTAGCAAATCTGGTCTGGGCCCTGCTGACCTCACGGAGTGGAGGTAAGAAGGTGGTGTTCCAGATACCGCCTCGACAGACGAAGCCGGACGTCCTCTTCCTCAAGGAGCTCATCGAGGCGGGGAAGTACCGGCCCGTCATCGATCGGCGCTACCCGTTGGAGGACGTGATTGAGGCAACGAAGTACGTCGAGACGGAGCAGAAGACAGGAAACGTCGTCCTGACCGTTATCCCGCTCGACCCGTTAGCGATCGCTGCATCAGCCGGCTGATGTCGCTGGGGGAGATGATGCCGACCAGCCGGCCGTTATCGACGACCAGGGTGCGACCCTCGCTGCAGCCGTCGGACACATTGAGCAGGTTGGTGGCCGGGTCAGCCGGCGTGGCAGTGGATACCTTGTCGAGCGGACAGGCCACCTCTTTGATCAGGGTGGTGGTACGAGCGTCCGGGGCGACGTTCTTGAGTGCGGCCATGGTCAAGAGCCCGCTCAGCCGGCCGGCTGCGTCATGAGTCGGAAAGGTCGAATGGCGAGATGTCAGAACGTAGCCGTGTAGCGCTTCTTCCACGCTGATGTCGTCGGGAGCCTGCACGGGGTTGGGCGTCATCACGTCGGCGACACTGATCCTGGACAGCGCCTGGCGGATCAGGCCACCGGCTTCTTCGGCGCGCGCCGCGCTCAGAAGGAACCAGCCCAGGAACACTGCCCACACCCCACCGATCGGGCTGCCCGCAACGAAGAAGGTGATCAGCCCGTAGGCGATGAAGAGGAAGGCAAAGGCCATGCCGATGCGGGCGGCGATCCTAGTGGCGCGCAGGCGATCGCCGGTTCCTCGCCAGATCAGCGATTGCAGGATCCGGCCTCCGTCCAGCGGGAATGCGGGAAGTAGATTGAAGACCCCGAGCAGGATGTTGATGTAACCCAGCCATGCCAGGCTGGCAGACAACAGGGCCGAGTTCGCGCCACCGCCAACGACGGCCGCGGCAAGGAGGAATACGGCGCCCAGCAGGAGGCTCGTGAGCGGGCCTACGAAGGTGATCCACGCTTGCGAACCGGGCGAACTGCTCTCGCTGCTGAACCGCGACACCCCGCCAAACAGCCAGAGCGTGATCCCCTCGACTTTGACGCCGCGCCGCGTGGCAACAATCGAGTGAGCCAGTTCGTGGGCAAGGAGCGAGGCCAGGTAGACGAAGGCCGATACCACCCCAGCGGTCCAGTACGCGCCGGATGTCTGGCCGGGCGCGGCCGTCGGCAGGATGCCCGTTGCGATGCTCCAGGCGATCAGGGCGGCAACGACCAGAAGGCTCCAGTTCAGCCCTACATGGATACCGGCGATGCGGCCAAGGCTCAGATTCTCGTTCATGGCACCCAACGCCAATCATGCCGCAACCGGGTACCCTAAGACCCAATTGGCCATTCCTTGACAACCGGTCCGGGAGATGGTTTAAACGGGGGGACTACCAGCTCTAACTCTGAGGAGGGGAAGATGGAATACGTTCGGCTTCGGCGACGCGACTTTCACGGCCTGCGCCGCCTGGGCATCCTGGCGGGAGCCCTCGTCTTGCTGACCGCCTGTGGCGGGACAAGCACCAGCACGACCACCACGAGCGCCGCTAACGCCAAATCCGCCGCCGACGTGGGCGGGATGACGGCATTGATCGCCGCCGCCAAGAAGGAAGGCAAGCTCAACGTCATCGCGCTGCCACCTGACTGGGCGAACTACGGCGCGATCATCAGCGGCTTCACTGCCAAATATGGGATCCCAATCGATTCCGCCAACCCGAACGGCACTAGCCAGGATGAGGTCAACGCGGTCCAACAACTGGCTGGGACCACCCGGGCGCCCGACGTGCTGGACATCGGGAAGGCCGTCACGCTGGCCAACTTGAGCCTCTACGCGCCCTACAAAGTGCAGACCTGGAACGACATCGCCGACACCCAAAAGGAGGCGACCGGCCTCTGGGTGCAGGACTACGGCGGATACATGTCGATCGGCTACGACTCCGCCAAGGTTCCCGCGATCACCTCGCTCCAGGACCTGATGGGATCCGGCTTCAAAGGCAAAGTCGCGCTGAACGGCGACCCAACAAAAGCCAACGCCGCGCTGAATGGCGTCATGATGACCTCGATTGCCAACGGCGGTTCCGCGGATGACATCAGCAAAGGTGTGGACTTCTTCCACCAGCTGAAGCTGAAGGGCAACTTCTCGTCGGTGTCCGCAACCACGGCGACCGTCAAGAACGGGAGCACGCCGGTCGTCTTCGACTGGGATTACCTCTCGGCCGCTCACGGCGTCGCTGTGCCGACCTGGAAGGTTTTCACTCCCAATAACGCCATCCTCGGCGACTACTACAACCAGGCAGTCAACAAGCAAGCGCCCCACCCAGCCGCAGCCCGGCTCTGGATGGAGTACCTGTACTCCGATGAAGGCCAGAACCTGTGGCTGAAAGGCCTCGCCCGGCCTGTGCGGATGGCCGCGATGAAGAAGTCCGGAACGCTCGATACCGCCGCGGCCGCCAAGCTGGCGCCCGTGACCGGCACTCCGACGTTCCTTACCGATGCCCAGTTCACCAAGGCGAAGGATTATCTCGCCTCGCATTGGGCCCAGGCTATCGGTTGACCGTCGCCGCGAAACCGCTTGTCGAAACGGCGCGCCGCCCCCTCCGGGGCGGCCGCCGTTTTTCGCTCGATTGGCTCGGTGCCGTGCCATTCCTGGCATATGTCGGCCTCTTTCTCCTCTTGCCCACGGCGATTGTGGTCGGCGGCTCATTTGTTGGCCCTCACGGACTGACCCTGGCCAACCTGACCGCAATGAATAAGCCATTCATCATCAATGCCTTCGTCCACAGCGTCGTGCTTTCGGCAGTCAGCGCTGTCATCGGCGCCATTCTCGGTGCTGTGCTGGCATATGCGGTAGCGACCGGAAACCCGAATGGCGTGCTGCGCCGTCTGGTGACATCCGCGTGCGGGGTGCTGGCCCAGTTCGGGGGCGTTACCCTCGCCTTTGCTTTCCTCGCCACGATCGGCTTAGCCGGCTTGATCACCCTCTGGCTGCAGCAACACGGGATCAACATCTATGCCAACGGTTTCTGGCTGTCCGAGCTGAGCGGGCTTGTGCTCGTTTACACCTATTTCCAGATTCCACTGATGGTGCTCGTCTTCCTGCCTGCGCTCGATGGAATCCGGCCGCAGTGGCGCGAAGCGACCGAGAGCCTCGGCGGGGGGACCTGGCATTACTGGCGCTACGTCGCGGGACCCCTACTGGCGCCGGCCTTCTTCGGCGGTATGTTGCTACTTTTCGCCAACGCCTTCTCGGCCTACGCGACCGCGGCGGCCCTCATCAGCCAGGGCAGCATCATCGCCTCGCTGCTGATCTCTAATACGCTCACCAGCGAAGTCGGGCTCGCCCAGCCGGGTCTAGCCTCGGCGCTTGCGCTCGTCATGGTCGTGATCGTCGCCGTGGTGATGGTCCTCTACACACAGTTACAGCGGAGAACCTCCAAGTGGCTGCAGTAAGCGCATTCAGAGCACGCCCCGCGCGATGAGCCGAAATCGACGCATCAAGCTGCAGGTTTTCCGGGTGATCGTTTTCCTCGTCTTCGGGGCGTTCTTCCTGATTCCCATCGGCGCGATGTTCGAGTTTTCGACCCGCGGCGCCACTGACAGCGCGCCGCGTACGCTGGCCGCCTGGCAGACCATCTTCCAAACCCCGGACCTGGTTGCGGCGATCCTGGCATCTCTGGCTCTGGCCGTGATCACCTCCGTGGGAATGCTGGTTCTCCTGGTACCGACCATGATCTGGGTCCGTTTGCGGCTACCCCGCCTGAGCCGGGTGGTCGAGTTCCTGTGTTTGCTGCCGCTAACGATTCCGGGGATTGTGCTCGTTGCCGGCCTGGCGCCCGAGTATCGTTGGCTGTCAATCAACGTCAGCGAGTCGATCTTCACCCTGGCATTCGTGTACCTGGTCCTGGTGCTGCCCTACACCTATCGAACGCTCCACACCGGCCTCGCGGCCATCGATGTCAAAACCCTCTCCGAAGCGGCGCGCAGCCTGGGGGCAGGGTGGGCCACGGTCATGGGCCGGATTATCGTACCTAACATGTGGAGCGCGCTCCTCAACGCCTGCTTGCTGTCAGTAGCGGTCGTTCTTGGTGAGTTCACGATCGCCAACCTGCTCAACTACGAGAATCTCCAGGTGGCGATCTTCTTGGTTGGCAAGGCGAATGGCGGCGTCTCGATCGCGGTCGCGGTCGCCTCACTGATGTTCGCTTTTATCCTGCTCGTCATTCTGTCGTTCTTCGGCCGGCCCCGGGCGCGCGTGGCTCGACTCGAGGAGGCATAGGTGATGAGCGCCGTCGCGGCCGCCGGCACAGGGACCGCCACCCGAGCCGGCGTCGAGGTTCGGTTGGAGAGCCTGCAACGCCGCTACGCAGGGGTGACGGCGCTCGACGGCCTGAATTTGACCATGGCTCCTGGCGAGTTGGTCGCCCTGCTGGGCCCATCAGGCTGCGGCAAGACGACCGCGCTGCGCCTCGTGGCGGGTCTCGAGCAAGCCGACGGTGGGCGAGTGGTCGTCGGCGGGGAGGACGTGACTGGCCAGCCGACGAACAAGCGCGATGTCGGCATGGTCTTCCAGGCCTATTCGCTGTTCCCGCACATGACGGCGTGGCAGAACGTGGCGTTCGGCCTGCAGATGCGCAAGGTCAGTCCCGGTCAGCGGCGCAAGCGCGCGGGCGAGATGCTCGAGCTCGTTGGGCTATCCGGCTTCGCCGATCGGTTCGCGCACCAGTTGTCGGGCGGCCAGCAGCAGCGCGTGGCATTAGCGCGTGCGCTCGCCATCCAGCCGAAGGTCCTGCTCCTGGACGAACCGCTCTCCGCGCTCGACGCGAAGGTGCGGGCCCGACTGCGCGACGAGATCCGGCGCGTACAGCTCGAGGTCGGGATCACGACCCTCTTCGTGACCCATGACCAGGAGGAGGCGCTCGCCATCGCCGACCGGGTGGGGGTCATGCACTCGGGTCGGATCGAGCAGCTCGGACCGCCGACGTCGATCTACTCGCGACCGGCGACCCCCTTTGTCGCCGAGTTCGTCGGCCT
>DATBYU010000176.1:0-4818 GCA_036513555.1 Candidatus Dormiibacterota bacterium
CCAGCGTTTCGAGCCCCTCGAGCCGTCCGCCCGGCAGGACCCAGTAATGCTCGCCGCGTTTGCGATGCTCGACGAGCAAGAGCTGCTTGTCGCGGACGATGATCGCCGCCACGCGGAGCTGCGGGGTGACGGGGTTAAAGGCGTTCACCAGGGAGGCGAGACTGACCAGCGATGAGCTCATCCTAGTTGCGACCTCGGGCGCTAGTCGCGCGGGAGCTGGAGGGCTTGACCGGGCCGCAGGATCGGCGTCGCCAGGCGGTTGGCCGCCAAAATCGCTTCGACGTGCGGGCGCGGATCGCCGCGATAGTGGGCGGTCGCGATGCTCCAGACGGTGTCCCCCGGCGCGACCACGACGCTGTCGCTCATGGCCGGTCCGCTGCCGTAGGCAAGTCGCCCGGTGACTAGCAGCAGCGCGGCGGCCAGCACCACGATGCGGCCCCAGCCACGGCGGCGCTGGGGTCGTGGATACGCGTGTCGGGCCCCGTCCTGCACGAACATGTGTTCGAGGATGAGGCTAGCACGAACAGGTGTTCGCGTCAAGAGCTGGCACGAACAAGTGTTTGCGTTGATCGAACACATGTGCTACGATGCGCCCGTTTTGCAGGATGACCATCGGCGTCGACGGGTCGACGGGCGTCGATCACCCACCGATGCTGATGGCCAAATCTCTGTGCTACGATGCTGTGATCGCGGCCTGAGAACCCCTCCTCTCCCCTACCTCACCGCGCCGCCTGGGGCGGCGTTGGGAGCGAGATGATCGGCTCTTGGCCGTCGACGACAGCGGCGCAAAAGGGAGGGGACGTTATGCCGGAACCGTTGACCAGCAGGCAGCGGGAAATCCTGGAGTACCTTCGGTTTCGACAGAAAATCCGCAGCTACCCACCAACGGTTCGAGAAATCGGTGAGGCGGTCGGACTGTCATCGAGCTCAACGGTTCAGAACCACCTCAATACCCTGGAACGCAAGGGATACATCCGCCGCGATCCGACCAAATCCCGCACCATCGAAGTGGTCGACGTCGACGAGATGCAAGCCAAGCTGAATAAGGTGGTCGCGGTTCCCCTGATCGGACGCGTTGCGGCCGGCCAACCGATTCTGGCCGAAGAAAACATCGAAGACCATCTCGTCCTGAGCGAGGAACTGGTGGGCAGCGACAACGCCTTCGCCCTCGAGGTCCACGGCGACAGCATGAAAGATGTCGGCATCCTGTCGGGCGACTTCGTCGTCGTCCGGCCGGGCAAAGACGCGCCCAACGGCAGCATCGTGGTGGCGCGCCTCGAGGACGACCAGACCAATGAGTCGACGGCCACCGTCAAGCGCCTGTACCGCGAGGCGAACCGGGTGCGGCTCCAGCCGGAAAACCCCGCCTACGAGCCGATCTACAGCACCGCCGCCCAGCTCGAGGGACAGGTCGTGGCGGTCGTGCGGCTCTTGCGCTAGCGCCTCGAGGTCAGGCGCTCCGGTCGATGCCCGTCGTTCGAAATTGATCGAACCTCGCCAACAGCCGACGTGGCACGGTGCCGCGCATCAGCACGCCGTCGCCGCGGTACTCGACCGCATCGACGTTGCCGTGAGCGTGGAACTCCGCTTGCCGTGCGTTCTCGGTGTACGGCAGAAGCACCTCGATGGGGACCATTTCACCCGGCAAGGTTTCCGCGACCGCCCGTCCCAGGGCCTCGAGGCCAGTTTTTCGCAGCGCCGATATCGCAACCACCGCGCGATACGGTGACCAGTCCTCGGCGAGCAGCAGATCGACCGCCGCCGGGGTCAGTTGATCCACCTTGTTGAGCGCCAGCAGCTTGGGCTTCTCGAGCGCGCCAAGGTCCTGCAGCGTCTCGTGCACCGCTTCCATCTGGTCTCGCCCGTCGTAGCGGGTGGCATCGAGGACGTGCAGCAAGAGGTCGGCCTGCTGCACCTCTTCGAGGGTGGCCCTGAAGGCCGCCACCAGGTCGGTCGGCAATTTCTGAATGAATCCGACCGTATCCGTGAAGAGCACCTCCCTGCGGTTGGGCAACCGGACCAGGCGAGTCGTCGGATCGAGGGTGACGAACAGCGCATCCTCCATCTGCACCTGCGCGTGGGTCAGCGCATGTAGCAGCGTCGATTTGCCGCTGTTGGTGTAGCCGACTACGGCGACCACCGGGAAGGCGATGCGCCGCCGTCCCTCGCGACGCAAGGCGCGCTGCTTGCGGATTTCTTTGATTTCTCTATCGAGCTCGCGGATGCGATGGCGGATGCGTCGCCGATCGCTTTCCAGTTTCTGCTCGCCCGGGCCGCGGGTGCCGACGCCGGCGCCCAGGCCGGAAAGATCGCGACCGCCCTGCAGCCGTGGGAGCAGGTGGTGCAGCTGCGCGGCCTCCACCTGGAGACGGCCCTCCTTGGTGCGGGCGCGCTGCGCGAAGATGTCCAGGATCAACTCCGTACGGTCGATCACCTTGACCTCGAGCTTTTTCTCCAGGTTGCGCTGCTGCCGCGGTGACAGCTCCTCGTTAAAGATCAGCAGGTTGAAGTCGACCTCGTGCTTGAGCGCGTGCAGCGTCTCAGCTTTGCCCTTCCCGATGAACAGGGCCGGATCCGGTTTTTCCCGCCGCTGGGTGTCGGTGCCGACCACCAGCACGCCGGCCGTCCGCGCCAGCTCGCTCAACTCGAGCATCTGCTCTTCGATGGCAGCCAAGCCTTGATCCTCGTGATCGAGGGATATCAGGTAGGCGCGTTCCTGCCTGCCGTTGGAATTACGAATCAACTCGCCTCTGCCGTCATCATACCCACGCGCAGCCGCTCAACAATCATCTCCGGATCAGCGGGATGCCACTGCACGCGATGGTCGGCGCGGAACCAGGTGAGCTGACGGCGCGCGTATTGGCGCACCTGGCGCACGGTGGAATTGCGAGCATCAGCAAGTGACATCCGGCCTTCCAGATAGGCAACCAACTCCGGGTAGCCGTGCCCCAGGCGGCGCAGGTCGGCCGCCGGGAACACTGCACGAAGGTGGGCGACCTCGTCGACCCAACCGGCGTCGAGCATCTGGGTCACCCGGGTCTCGATGCGGCGGTCCAACTCGGCCAGCGGCACATCGAGGCCAATGACGGTGGCTAACCACGGCGGTGGATCGGACTCGCGCGCCACGCTCGGCGGGCGGCCGGTCACGGCGTGGATCTCGAGAGCACGGATCATGCGTCGCGGATTCCGTTGCGCGCGCTCGGCACTGGCGGGATCGATGCGCCGCAGCTCGGCATCCAGCGACTCCGGTCCCTCCAGTTCGAGTCGCTGCTCGAGCGCTGCGCGCAACTCCGGGTTGGGCGGTGCATCGGCGAGGTTCCAGCCGTCGAGGAGGGCGCGCAAGTAGAGGCCGGTCCCCCCTTGCAGTACCGGCAGCCGACCCTGGCGGCCGATGTCGGCCACGGCACGCATGGCGAGCCATTGATAGTTGGCGACGGTAAAAGTGACTCCTGGAGTCACGACGTCGATCAAGTGGCAGCGCAGGCCGCCGAGCTCGTGCGGAGTCGGCTTATTGGTGCCGATGTCGCAATGCGTATAGACCTGCCGCGAGTCGACCGAGACCAGCTCGCCGTTGAGCCGATGCGCCGCGGTAATGGCGATCGCCGTCTTCCCGCTGGCCGTGGGACCCACGATGGCGACGACGCGCTGCAGGCTCAGGGGCGTTTGAACAACCGCCTCAGTTGATCATCCGGCAGGATCAGCGTCGTCGGCCGGCCGTGCGGGCAGCTGATCGGCTCTTCGGTCGCGGCCAGTGCGCGCAGCAGTTCTCGCGCCGTTTCCGCGGTGAGCGGATCGCCGAAGCGGACGGCGCTATGGCAGGCGATCAGCGCCGCCGTCGCGCGCAAACGACGGTCGGGCGTGCGATCGCCTACCAGGTCGGTCAGCAACAGTTCGAGCACCCGCGCGACTCGGCCTTCCGGCATGTCGCTTGGCGCCGCCCGGAGCCGAACGGTGTGCGGTCCGAACAGCTCACCCGTAAAGCCGAGCGCCTCCAGCCACGGCTCGTGCTGCTGGAAGGCGACCACCTGGGCCGGCGTGAGGTCCACGTCGTGCGGGATCAAGAGCAGCTGACTGGCCGGCTCGCCGCCCTCGAGCCGGCGCAGGATTCGATCGAACAGCACGCGCTCGTGCGCGGCATGCTGGTCGATCAGGACCAGGGCGTTGGGAGCCTCGGCCACCAGGTAGCCATGCAGCAGCTGGCCCACGTACTCCAACGGTGGCAGCCGCGAGCCGTCAATCTCCCTCTCCCCTTGCGGGGCGGGCCCGTCGGCCCACGCGAGCGGCGCTTCAGTGCCAGGCGAGCGTTTGAGACGTTCGGGGTGGGGGGACAAGATGGCCGTCTCGCGCAGCTCGAGCGGTGGCCCGCCCGCTGTCGCTTGCAGTTCGTAGAGCGGACTGTCCCGCAGGGCGTGGTAGCACGCCCGCTCGAGCGCCGAAAAGACAGCACCCTCGTTGCGGAATCGAACCTCCCGTTTGGTTGGATGGACGTTGACGTCGACCTCTGCGGGATCGACGAGCACATTCAACACGGCAAGTGGAAAGCGACCCGGCTCGCGCAGTCCCCGATACGCCTGCTCCACCGCGAACACCAGGTTGCGATGTTGAATGCGCCGGCCGTTGACCAGGATGACGACGTGATCCCGCGTGCCGCGATGCAAGGCGGGTGGACTGATCAAGCCGCGCACGGTTGGTTCGTCGACCGACAGCATCGCGGTTGCCGTCGGGCTGTCATAGACCGCCGCAAAGGTCGACCGCGCATCACCGGTCCCGGGTGTCTCGAACACGCGCCGTCCGTCGATGTCGAGGCTGAACGCGATC
>DATBYU010000177.1:0-2543 GCA_036513555.1 Candidatus Dormiibacterota bacterium
GCCGGCTCTTGCCTTCGAGAACATCCCCCAGGGGGCCGGGATCGACCCGGGTCTTGAAGGCGGGTGGGTAGATCTGGTCGACCGGGGGGTGGAAGATGGCATCCACACCCAGCGCTTCCAGCCGGGCGCGGTCCTCCGCGAAGGGCCGCGGGTATTTTTCGAAGTCTTCGTGAGGCCCGAACTGCCTCGGATTGACGAAGACGCTGACGATGACGCGTTGATTTTCCCGGCGGGCGCGGCTGACCAGGCTGTCGTGGCCTTTGTGCAGCGCCCCCATCGTGGGCACCAGTCCGATGTCGTCGCCAGCGTGCCGCCAGGCGATCGCCTGCTCCTGCATGGCGATCGCCGACTCGATGACGACGGGCTTAGCGGGCGGAGTACTCGTGCTCAGGGGTGGGGAAGGCGCCGTTGCGCACGTCCTCGTCGAATGCGCGCGCGGCGGCTTCGATAGCCTCACCAAGCTTGGCGTACTGCCGAACGAATTTCGCGACGTGGTCGGGATTCAATCCGAGGACGTCCTGGATGACGAGCACCTGGCCGTCGCAACGCGGGCCCGCGCCGATGCCGATGGTCGGCACCGTCAACGCTTCGGTCACCCGTTGTCCGAGGACGCTTGGAATGCCCTCGAGGACCACGGCGAAGGCGCCGGCCTCTTCTAACGCTCGCGCATCCGCGAGGATCTGCTCGGCCGCCTCGTCGCTGCGACCCTGCACCCGCATGCCACCAAACTGGTTGACGAACTGCGGCGTCAGCCCCAGGTGGCCCATCACCGGGATGCCCATCGCGGTCAAGGTTTTCGTGTAGCCGATGACGCGTGCTCCTCCCTCCATCTTCACGGCATGGACGCGCGCCTCTTGCAGGAAGCGACCGGCATTGCGGATCGCGTCCTGCTCGGATGCGTGGTAGGCCATGAAGGGCATGTCGCCGATGATCAGCGCGTTCGGCGCGCCGCGCACGACCGCACCGGCGTGGCGCACCATGTCGTCCATGGTCACGCTGAGCGTGTCGGGATATCCCAGCATCGTGTTGCCCAGGCTGTCGCCGACCAGCAGCACGGGGATGCCGGCGCGGTCGAGCCAGCGGGCGGTCGTGTAGTCGTAGGCCGTGAGCATCGTGAACTTCTTGCCTTCGGTCTTCCACTTACGCAGGTCGCGGACGTTGGTCGTCATGCGGCGGCCTCCTTGGTGGGATTGAGGAGCTTGGTGCGCTCGGCGAGCAGTTGATACAGGCGCTGGAGTTCCGGATCGCGCTTCAGCGCCTCGAGGTGCCGTGCGATCGTCCCGTCGTCGCCACGCGACGCCGGTCCCGTGATGGCGTCGGCAGGCGGAAGGTCACGAAGGTTGTTGACAGCGCCGGCGAGCAGGGCCGTCAGTCCCCGACGCGCGGTCTCGGCGTCAAGACCAGCGTCCCCGGCGAGCGCGATCGCTTCGGCCAGCAGCGTCACCGGGTAGTTCGCGGCGAAGACGGCCGCGGCGTGGTAAAGGGCGAGGTCCACACCGGTGAGGTCGAACGGGTGGCCGTGTAGATCGCGGGCCAGCTGCGTCAGCTGCTCGCGCAGCGGCGCGTCGGCATCGATCCCGAAGTAGGTGCCGGCCACGTTTACGACCGCCTCCGGACCGCGCCGAAACGTCTGCAGCGGGTGGAAGACTCCAGTCCGCACGCTTCCCTGCAGCGCCAGGGGACGCAGGGCGCTGCGGTCCTGGGCGCCGCTCAAGTGGACGGCCGCGTGGCCGGCCGCCGAGCAGAGCGACTCGACCATGTCAGTGGCCAGCGGCAGGATGACGTCGTCGGGCACGGCGACGATCGTCAGATCGGCCAGGTCGATGGTGGTCGCCGGGCTCTGGCAGGCGCGGGCGCCGAGCTCCTCGGCGAGGTTGCGGACGTTCTCCGGGTTGCGGCCGCCGATGGCGGCGATGGTGTAGCCCGCCGTGTGGAGGGCACGACCCAGCGCCGATCCGGCGCGGCCGGGTCCGATGATGGCGATCGTCGGTTTCTGCATGGTTCCGTCTCGGTCCTATGGATCCAAGCGGGCGCTTCCAATATAACGCGGAAGCCGGCGGTTGTCCTACTGCCTGGTTTGGGTGGGCCTTAGCGACGGGTTAGGGCGGCTTTTCGGGTGTCGCATTCCTGCTGATCGATCTCGCCGCGGGCGAAGCGCTCGTTCAGGATGCTGAGCGCATTGTCGGACGTTCTCGACGCGCTGAGGCGGCGAACCGCCCAGATGATGAGAGCGATAACGCCGCCCCAAAACACCAGGTTGATGAGGAGGATCCAGACGTGCCCAGCCCAGGCCATGTTGCGCCTACTCTACCCCGCGCCAGTTTCAGCGACGACGCAGCGCGGCCTTTCGAGCGTCGTATTCCTGCTGATCGATCTCGCCGCGGGCGAAGCGCTCGTTCAGGATGCTGAGCGCATTGTCGGGCCGGATTCGTTGCGGCGCGATTCGAATCGCCCACAGCACGAGCCACACCGCCAACACAATCAGGACGGCGTAGAAAACGAGACCGAAGATGACGTACCAGTGTCCGAGGAACGGCACCCCC
>DATBYU010000178.1:0-22392 GCA_036513555.1 Candidatus Dormiibacterota bacterium
TTGCCACGCGCACGGCAGGACAGTTCACCGTGGTCAGCGTTCGCCCGCCGCGGCTCTCGGATGCGGAGCGCCGTTGGCTAGGCGAGTACGCGGCGCTGGTGCACCGCGAACAGGGCGAGTTCGTCAGCCTCTACGGGCGAAGCGTGGCGGCCACTCTCGCCGGCTACTTGCGCAAGACGTTGAATACCGAGGTCGTGCTGGGCCGACCCCACCACCGCTGGCGGCCCTGGCGGACGACCTCGACGCTGATCCGCCTCCTCGAGGACATCGACGTGCATATCCTGCGGCGGGACCAACCGGCGCCCGCGGTAAAACCCGCTACGACTCTGACTTCGGGATCGTAAAGCGAAACGTCGTTTCCCCGGGCTGGGCGTCTTCCAACGCGATGCTCCCGGCGTGCGCCTCGACGAGCCCACGCGTGATGGCCAAGCCCAGCCCGGAACCGTCTCCGTCGTCGGAAGGGCCTTTCACGAAGCGGTTGAACAGCCGATCGCGCATGGCAGCCGGCACGCCCGGACCGTGGTCGAGCACGCGGATGGTGACCTGGCCCGGAGCCTCCTGGCTGACGCGGACACTGATCGGCGTGCCGGGCGGCGCGAAACGATTGGCGTTGTCGAGCAGGTTGTCGAAGATCTGTCCCAGGCTGTCCCAATCGGCCAGTGCGCTCACACCGGCTTCCTTTTTGTCCCACTCGACGGCACGATCTGGCGCCGTCCGCTTGAGGCGCTCGGCCGCCGCAGCCACGGCGTCACCCACCTGCACCGGCTCGAGCGTGAGGTGAAGGGCGCCGCTTTCGATACGGCCCAGGCTGAGCATGTCGGCGAGCAGCCGATTGAGCCGCCGCGCTTCAGTCGCGATACCCTCGATGCGGTAGCGCACGGACGTATTCATGTCCTGGGTCCGCAGCATGTTGGTGCTGTCCGTCAGGATGGTGCCGATCGGCGTGCGCAGCTCATGGGAGATGGTGGCGAGCAGGTCGCGGAGGTCCTGCTCGGCCTGCTGGAGCAGCTGCACCTGCTGCTCGGTGCGCGCCAGGCGAACGGCGGCCTGGGCCGAGGCGGCCTGGTCGCGATTCAAGCGGACGAGCTCCGCGTTCGCGTTCTTTAGCTCGCGGGCGAGCGACTCGGCTCGGATCTGTGCCGCACGGCGGCGTCCGGCAATGAAGCCGACGACCCCCGCGGTGCCGAAGAAGATGGCCAGGTTCATCAGGTCTTGCGCGTCTGCGATGGTCAGGGTATGAACCGGCGGGACGAAGAAGTAGTCGAACAGCAGGAAGCTCACCGCCGCCGCCAGGAGCGCAGGCCACAGGCCTCGTAGGAAGGCGATGACAGCGACCACCGCCATATAGAGGTAGGCGTACTCGCGCTGCGGCGAATTCGTCTGGGCCAGGATCGCGGTCAGGACACCCGGAACGGCCACGGCCGCGACGGCCACGATGATCTCCTCGAGCTGGTCGCGCCTGATCACGCCACAAGTCTGGCGCAAACGGCCACGGGTTAGAGTAAACGAGGCCATGGCCAAGGAACCCGGAGAGCAGCGCACCGGAGGGATCGTCCGTCGGGGCGTGGAGCGGAAGATCGACGACCGCCAGCTGCTGGAGCGGCCGGAGAGCGCTCCGGAGTTTCTCGAGAGCGACCCCTGGCGAGTGCTGCGAATCCAGGCCGAGTTCGTGGCTGGCTTTGACGCGCTGGCCACCGTGGGGCCCGCGGTCACGTTCTTCGGCTCGGCGCGTGTCCGTCCGCCCGACCCGATGTACGATGCCGCCCGCGCCCTGGCGGCCGAGCTCGCGCGCCGCGGCTTCGCCATCATCACTGGTGGTGGGCCGGGAACCATGGAGGCGGCCAATATGGGCGCTCGTGAAGGTCGTGGGCTTTCCGTCGGCCTCAACATCGAACTGCCCTTCGAGCAGGGTCTCAACGAGTACGTCAACCTGGGCATCGAATTCCACTACTTCTTCGTGCGCAAGACGATGTTCGTCAAGTACGCCGAAGCCTTCGTCATCTTCCCGGGCGGCTTCGGCACCATGGACGAGCTGTTCGAGGCGTTAACCCTCATCCAAACCGGGAAGATCGTCCACTTCCCGGTGGTCTTGTTCGGCTCGGCCTACTGGGCTGGGCTGCGGGAGTGGATCCGCGACCGGGTGCTGGCAGAAGGCAAGATCTCGCCGCAAGACCTGGACCTCATGGTCGTCACGGATGACATCCAGGAGGCTGCCGACCTCGTGCAGCAGTACTACCAGCGCAAGGTGCTGGAGGCCCAGCCAAAGGAGCGGACGGACCCGAAGAAGAGCGACGCCCAGTGACGGCGTCGATCGAGGTGACCTTTCTCCAGGACGGGGCGCAGCCGGCCGAGCAAGTGGCCGGTGAGCTCGCCGACTTCATTGGCGCGGCGCAACGCAGTCTCGACATCGCGATCTACGACCTGAACCTGACGGGTGCGCCGGCTGACCGGGTGCGCGCTGCGGTCATGGCCGCTGCGGGCCGGGGTGTAGCTATCCGGCTGCTCTACAACGTCGACTTCCCCAACCCGATCCCGGTACCGCCGCCGTCGCAGGCCGATACCGCGTTCATTGCCAGTCTGGGCGTGCCAACCAAACCGATCTCAGGCATTCCCGACCTGATGCACCACAAATACATCGTGCGCGATGCCGCGACCGCGGATGCATGGGTCTGGACCGGCTCCACGAATTGGACGAACGATTCCTGGACGCGCGAGGAGAATGTCATTCTCAAGCTGCCGTCCACGGAATTGGCGAGTGAGTACGCGCGGAACTTCGGGGAGCTCTGGGAAACTGGGCGGGTCGAGGGCAGCGGGAAGTACGACCTCGCAGGCGTCCCCGTTGTCTACCAGGACGGCCCCGCGAAGGCGCGAGTCTTCTTTGCGCCGGGGCGCGGCCGCCAGATGGCGCATGTGATCGCCGATAGGATCGCGCACGCAAAGCGCCGCATCCGCGTGTGCTCGCCCGTGATCACTGCCGGGGTGATCCTGGGGACGCTCGGCGACCTGACGAAGAGAACGCATCCGGAGTTCAAGGGCGTCTACGACCGAACGCAGATGGCCGAAGTGCTCGGCCAGTGGCGGGTGGACCCCCACGCGACCTGGAAGGGGCCGGCCTTCCTGGTGGTTAGCACCGCGTTCCCGTTCGCCTCCAAGGTCACCACGCCCTACACACCGAGCAGCGTGCACGACTTCATGCACGCCAAGATCACCGTGGTCGATAACACCGTATTCACCGGCAGTTACAACCTGTCGCATGCCGGTGAGGACAATGCGGAAAACCTGCTGGTACTCGATAGTGCCCCGCTGGCCGACCTATTCGTCAATTTCGTCGACGCGGTGTTCGCCCGCTACGCGAAGACCCCCGCCGCTGCGCCAAAATAGGAGCCATGGCGCGACGTCAACGTGCGGCCCTTTACGCCGGATCGCTGCTGTCGCTCGCGGCGCTCCTGCCGCCTCTCAGCCGGCTGGCCGATCAGCGCCTTAGCCTGCACATGCTCGAGGAGATGCTGCTCCTGGCGCTGGTCATCCCGCTGCTCGCCTATGGTGCGGGTCCGCTGCTGCCGCGCCGTTTCGCATCCTGGATGCACCCGGTCGCGGGCATCCTCGCGCTTAACGTCGTGCTTTTTGGCTCGCAGTATCCGGCCGTCGTGGATCTCGCCATCAAGAATGCGGCGTTTCGCGAGGCGACCCAGGCGATCTTCATCCTTGGCGGATTTCTCTTTTGGTCGCCGATCGTAAGTCGCAATGGCCTGAGCGCAACCGCGAAAATCGGCTGCCTGATGGTCGCGGGTGTACCGCCCACCATTCCCGGCCTGACCCTGGCCCTATCCCATCATCTCTTCTATCAGGCATTTCGCTCGCTTGAGGACCAGCAGGTGGCCGGCCTGCTCCTTTTCGGCACGGCGAAATTCGCGCTCATTAGCGGAACGTTCGTGATCCTCTGGCGACTGCTCTCCCCACAGCCCGAGCCGCCGGATCGTGACGACCATGCGGTGCAGAGTGGCGATCTCCCGCCCGGCGCGCCCGCCTGGCTCGAGCGGCTCAATGAGGACCTGCCGGCTGAGGCCGGCCGTCCGCGGCTTCCGGTTTCGACCCGCTTCTAGGGTTTCAGATCAGCGGCCACGGGTAGGCCCAACGCGAAGTGGGCTCCGGGTATCGTCCTTCATCAGCCAGGCGGCGCGCGCGCTGGGCCAGCGCGCGAATCTCCGGGCCGGTGATCAGGCGCTGCAAGCTCTTCACCCAGCCTTCGCCGGCGACGAGCTCGTCCGCGAGGCGCCGTGCGTCGCGACGCAGCTTTGCCGGAACCTCCTCACCCGCGAATTCCCAGATGACCGTTCGGAGCTTTGGGAGGGCGTGGAACGTCAGACCGTTGTCGACGCCCCAGATGTGACCGTCGCCGTCGAGCAGGCAATGGCCGCTCTTGCGGTCCGCGTTATTGACGATTACGTCGAACGCCGCCATCGTGCGGAAGTCAGCGGCCCGCGCGGGCATCAGTGTGAAGTAATGCTCACTGGCGTCGGCGACGATGAATTGCTGCAGGGATCCCGGTCCCATCGGACCTTGCGCGCGGTACACGGTAAGTGGCACGATCTGCCACTCGAGCGCCGCGCTGACCAGGTAGGCGGCCACCTCGCGCTTGCCGAGGGTGCCATCGGGGAAATCATCCAGCGGCGTTTCGCCCTGGGCCGGTTTGTAAATGCCAAGCGTCTCCGCACCTTCCGCACCGCGAACATGAGCAAGATAGGTGTAGTTCGAGCAATCGGGCATCAGGCCACGCGCCTTGATACGGCCCTCGCGGAGCAGGTGCTCCCGCACGTCGCCATCCTGGAACGGCGTCGCTTGCGCCATGGCTAATGGTGTCCGTTCAGTCGCGGACACACACCGCCATCGTGATCGATCGGACCGCCGCACATGGGGCAGGGTGGGCGGCCGGCGCTGATCAGTGCCGCGGCGTGCGCGGCGAGCGCTTGCATCTGGGCGAGGCTCGCCTGGAAATGACCGGTCGCGGGCTCATCACCCTCGTCCACCAGTTCCACCAGCGAGACTTCGAAGGCTTTCTCATCCTGGCTGTAGGTGAGCGTCATGAAGCCGACCCGCCAGATGGGCGCGATGGGTTCTTCGAGCGCCATGTCGGGTAACTTGCCGGCCGCTGGGGCCGGGACCCTGGAGAAGACCTCCTGCAATCGCTCGGTCAGCGCCCGCAGCTGATCCTTCTCGATGGCGAGGCTGACCAGCTCGGCGGCGGTACGCACCTGGAGGAAAAAAGTGCGCTTGCCCGGCTCGCCGACGGCGCCGGTCGTCACCCGGGTCACCGCTTCGAAGTCAAAGCTTTCCGAAGACATCGCTCTATTCTCCCGCACCCCGTTTGCGGCCGAAGGCGGGCATAAAAATGCGGGCCGCTGGGGGAGCGGCCCGCTAAAAGAGGGGAGGGGCTATGTCTCTACCCCAGTCTGGGCGTCGGCTAACGCGCCCGGCATCAGGCGAGGACCTGAATGCCGCACAGGCGTCATCCCGATCGGCAAACGGGCTAAAGATTGGCCTGGACTGCTGCCTAAAATGAGATGTGAGATCGTTGTGAGACCCTCGTTGGACCCACGGTGGTGGCACCGGAACCTCACCACATTTCAGAAGGTGGTGGTCGCCAATAGCGCCATCATTGCCGCGGGAGCGATCACTGGCCCGCTGATCACGCTCAATTTCTCGGGTCGTACCCGGCTGCCCTTCCTGCTCGGGTTGCTCGCCATCGGGTTGGTCGCGATCCTGGTCGCGAACTTCCTGATCCTGCGGCTCGCGTTCAAGCCGATGCGCGAGCTCGAGACCACCATGAGTTCCGTCCAGCCCGGGGTCGATGAACTGCGAGTCCACGCTAATTTTTCTGATCCAGACCTACGCCGGATCGCGACGGTATTTAACTCAATGCTCGACCGGCTCGAGCACGAGCGCCACCTGAGTGCACAACGCGTCCTCCAGGCACAGGAGCGAGAACGGCAACGCGTCGCGCGCGAGCTCCACGATCAGACCGGCCAGGCGCTGACGCACGAGATCATCAGTCTTGACCTACTGCTGGAGCGTACCGGCGACGTGAAGGCGCGACAACAGCTCGAGGCCGTGAAGCGGACGTTGGAGGAAACGCTCGAGGAAGTGCATCGGATGTCCCAGGACCTGCGGCCCTCCGTGCTCGACGACCTCGGCCTGGTCCCGGCGCTCCGCACCCTTGCCAAGCAGCCCTCGGGCGCCCAGGTCGCGCTCAAGGTCGACGGGCTGCGCGACCGCCTGCCGGCGCCGATCGAGACTGCCCTGTACCGGATTGCGCAGGAAGCCCTGACCAACGCCAACAAGTACGCGAAGGCCTCGCATGTGAATATCGACCTGCGCGGCCTGGACGGCCACGTCCGGCTGCGGGTCCGCGACGACGGCGTCGGATTCGATCCGGAAAGCATTCCGGAGCGCGAAGAACCGGGCCGGGCGGGGCTCGGGATCTTCGGCATGCGGGAACGCGCCACGCTGCTGCGAGGGACGCTCGAAATCCACTCGGCGCCGCTCAAGGGCACCGAGGTCGTCGCCCAATTGCCACTGGAGGACAACCATGCCGGTTGAGCGCAAAACGATCAGGGTGATGCTGGTCGAGGATCACAACCTGGTGCGCGCCGGGATCCGCGCCGTGATCGACGGACAGAGTGACATCCAGGTAATCGCGGAAGCCACCGAGGGTCGCGAGGCGATCCGGCTGGCCCGCGCCAACTGTCCGGACGTGGCGGTCGTCGACGTGGCGATGCCGAACATGTCGGGCATCGAGGTGACGCGCGAGATCCGCCGCCTGTGCCCGCAGACGCAGGTCCTGATCCTCACCGCACACGATAACGAGGAATACTTTTTTCAGACGCTCAAGGCTGGCGCCGTCGGCTACGTCCTGAAGAAGGCAGCCGCCTCGGATCTGATTGCCGCGATCGAGGCGGCCAGCCAGGGCGAGCCGTATCTTTATCCTTCCGTTGCGCGCTTGCTGGTCTCGGACTATCTGCAGCGCGCGCCGGAACGGGAGACCTTCGAGCCCCTCAGCGATCGCGAGCGCGAGGTCCTGCGCTTAGTCGCCGAAGGCAAGACCAACCGGCAGATCGCCGACACGCTGTTCCTCAGCATCAAGACCGTGCAGACACACCGCGACCACATCATGAAAAAACTCCACATGCACGACCGCACCGAGCTGGTGAAGTACGCAATTCGAAAGGGCTTGATCGAGGCCGATAGTTAGCGCGCGATCTCAAAAGTCACATCCAGGTCGAGAAATCGGCCGACATCTGCGACTTCCGACTCAATGCCGGCGCGGACCGCACGACTGATCGGCTCGGACGGTTCCACCTGGATTTGACCTCGGCTGTCGGACTTGCGCAGGCTCCAGGCCGCCACCGCGCGACCATTCACGACGACGGCTGGATGCAGCCAGCCTCCGCCGCGTTGCAGGCGACGCTGCAGCGGTATGGGCACGGCGAGATCGCGTCGGCGATAGCCGAGCAGGTAGGTGTCGAACGCCGGCAGCAGTCGGACGTCGGTCTTCCGCGGCTCTGCATCAAGCTTCAGAAGCTGTTTCGACAGAAAGCCCGGCCGTCCCTGTATCACGACGTCGGCAAGACCGGCTCTGGCGCCACTCACCGCCGATCGCGCGTCGATCATCGACAGGCCAGACCAAGCACTCAAGTCCTCGACGGTCGCCGGGCCGTAGGCCGCGAAGTAGCGGCGACCAAGCTCGGTCAGCGCCGTTTCGCGGGACCGCGTCGGCCCCGGCGGGACCCAATCATCCATCAGCACATAGGTTGGATCGCCATCGTCCCGGTCAGGCCCGAGGCAGAGGATGCCCTGCAAGGCGGCCAGCCCGATCAGGTGAATCGGCGCCTGGGTTTCTGGGTCTAGCGTGACGTTCCGCCTCTGAAGGCGATCGACCAGGTCGTAGCGCGTCAGCGGCCCGGAATCCGCCAGAATCCTGCGGATCGCCGCAACGCCCCGAGCTTTCAGGTCGTCGTCCAGGCCGAGCTGCGCGTGACGCCTCGTCGCGGCCCGCGAAAAGACCGGGCCCAGCAAGTCAACCAACCAGCGGACATCCTCGGCGGCAACGACGTGCAACGTGCCACGCATCAGCCAGGTTCGGACGATGGAGCGCTCGCCGTTGAGCGCCCGGTCGACGCTTGCGGCAGAAAGACCCGGACTGCGGGCGCGCATGCCGAGTGCCGCGGCGCTCAAGACCTGGGCTTGCAAGCCGCCGAGCTCATGCAGAATCGCGGCTGGACTCGTCCGAGCGAGCCCGTCACGGGTCAGCCGCTGAGCCGTGGCACGCAGCCATAGCAGGCGGCTATCGGAGACGGCGTTACCCGCCGGCGGGCCCTGCGTCGACGCCAGGTTTCGTCATGCGTGACGGGTCGAGCAAGCGATCCAGCTCATCAGCCGCGAGTTTCGTTCGTTCGCGCGCGACCTCACGGATGGTCTTACCGGTGGTCAGCGCCTCCTTGGCGATCTTCGCCGCTGCGTCGTAGCCGATGGCCGGCACCAGCGCGGTGGCCAGCATCAGCCCTTGTTCGACCATTTGCGGGCCGCGCTCCGTCGCCTTGATCCCCACGATGCATTGCTGGGCCAGGTTCTGGGCCGCCGCGGAGAGCAGCGCGATCGACTCGAGCAGGCAATAGGCGGCCACTGGCATCATCAGGTTGAGCTCGAAGATGCTGCCCGACTGGGCCGCGATCGCGATCGTCTGATCGTTGCCCAGGACTTTCGCAACGACCATCGTGACTGACTCGACGATCACCGGGTTGACCTTCCCGGGCATGATCGAGCTCCCCGGCTGCACCTCGGGCAGCGTGATTTCGCCCAGCCCGGCACGTGGCCCCGACGCAAACCAGCGCAGATCGTTGCCAATCTTCCACAGGCTTACGGCGACGGTGCGCAGGGCACCCGCAGTCGAGAGAACTGCGTCCAGCGTGGCTTGCGCCTGAAAGTGATTGTCGGTTTCATGCACCAGCACGCCGGCGCGACGACTGAGGTGCGAAGCGACTCGCTGGGCAAACTCCGGGTGAGCGTTGATGCCGGTGCCGACCGCGGTTCCGCCCAGCGGCAGCTCGGCCAGCTCTTCCGCCGTGCGCTGGATTCGATCCAGCGCTCGTTGCACCTGGCCGGTATAGCCCGCGAATTCCTGGCCGAGACGGATGGGCGTCGCATCCTGCAGATGCGTGCGGCCGGTCTTGATGACTGGCATGAACTCCTTGGCCTTGGCGTCGAGCGCGTCTTTTAGATAAGACAGTGCCGGCACCAGCTCTTCATGGACCGCTACCAGCGCCGCCAGCTGCATCGCCGAAGGAATCACGTCGTTACTCGACTGGCACTTATTGACATGGTCGTTCGGGTGCACTGGCTTGCGCGAGCCCAGCGGCTGACCCAGGATCTGGTTGGCGCGGTTGGCGATTACCTCGTTGGCATTGGTGTTAGTCGACGTCCCTGAGCCGGTTTGAAATACATCGACGACGAAGTCCTTGTCGAACTTACCTTCCTCGACTTCTTCGGCCGCCTGCTGGATCGGGTTGGCGAGGCGCGTTTCGAGCAGGCCGAGCTCAGCATTGACGAGGGCCGCGGCGCCCTTGATCTGGGCCAGCGCCCGAATGAAGCGACGGGGGAGCCGGAGGTTGCTGATCGGGAAGTTCTGTCGAGCCCGCTCGGTGCTCGCGCCGTAAAAGGCGTCCTCGGGAACCCGAACTTCGCCCATGGAATCTCGTTCCACCCGCGTGCCAGCCTCCTCCGCCATGCCGGGTCATCGTAGCAAGGGCCGGTTGGCGGCTGGCCGTGCCCCGGCCCATCCCGTAATCTTTAGTCGTGCCGGCACGAATCGTCTCCATCCAGCTCTGCCCGGGGCACCGGCAACCCATGCAGCTCGTTCCGACCGCGACCCTGATCACCGGCGTCGGCATCGAGGGCGACAAGCACGCCGTTGCTAGCTCCGACCGCCAGGTGCTCCTGGCCGATCAGGAAGCGCTCGACGAGGTCGGCGTCGAACCGGGGACGATCAAGGAAAATCTCACCGTCGAAGGCCTCCACGTCATGGGCCTGCCGGTTGGCACCCGAGTACGCCTGGGTGAGCACGCGGTGCTCGAGATCACGAAAGTCTGCGATCCGTGCTTTCGCATGGACGAGATTCGTGTGGGGCTGAAGGACGAACTGTTGGGCCGCCGTGGCATGGTCGCCCGCGTGGCGCACGGTGGCTCGATCGCGGTCGGCGATCGCATCACGCTCGAAGAAGCAGAACCACTGGCCTCGTAACTTGATTCGTGCGGTCGACCTACATGTCCATCTGCCACTAAAGGAGTGGCTCGACGGCAGCATGGGTCCGTATCGTGAAGGCGCGGCCCGCTACTTCCGCAGCGAGGTCCACGAGCGCAGTGTCGACGAGCTCGCCGTCGAGTTTGCACAGGAGCAGGTCTTTGGGATTCTGCTCGCCTGGGATGCGGAGACCGCGACCCATCGACCGCCGCTCACGAACGACTTTGTTAGCTCGATCGTCCAACGCCACCCGAAACGCTTCGCGTTCTTCGCCTCCGTTGATCCGTGGAAGCCGGATGCCGTCAAAGAACTCGAGCGCGCCGTCAAAGAGCTCGGGGCAAAAGGCGCCAAGTTCCATCCGTCGATGCAGGACTTCTATCCGAGTGATGAGCGACATTTCAGACTTTGGGAGAAAGCCTCGGAGCTAAAGCTTCCATGCCTCTTCCATACCGGCACCAGCGGCATTGGCGCGGGCCAGCCCGGCGGTCAGGGCATCAAGCTCGACCCTGCCCGTCCCATCCATCTCGATATCGTGGCGGCGCGCTTTCCGGAGCTTCCGATCATCGCAGCGCACTTTGGCTGGCCCTGGCACCTGGAGCTGATCGCGATGGCCCTCCACAAGACGAATGTCTTTATTGAGCTCTCCGGCTGGTCGCCGCGCTATTACCCGGAAGAACTTGTCCGTGAGATTGGCGGCCGCCTTCAGGATCAAACCCTCTTTGGCAGCGACTACCCGTTCATCAAGCCCGCCCGGGTGCTCGAAGAGCTCGACGCGTTGCCCCTGAAGCCGGAGGCGAAGGCCAAGATTCTTCGCGAGAACGCCGCCCGTTTGCTCAAGCTGGAACTTCGCTAGAACCACGTTATACCGGTACCGTGACCGGGCCGCTTGTCTCCGACATCTCAGGGCTCTTCGGCACGCTGGTCGTGTTCGGCATCATCCTGATTGTCATTGGCGCCCTCAACGCGGCCAGCTTCGTATCGGCTTTGCCGGCGATCGCAGAGATCCTCAAGTCCATCCGGAGTTCGACCACGACCAACCCGAACGGCACCGGTGCGCAGGGGATCGACGTGATCTCACCCGGTACCAAGGTCGTGGCTATCGATCCCGGGTCAAGCTTCGCGCAGGCGTTTGGTGCGAGCTTTCAACGGAGCCTTGGGCCGCAGCTTGGCCAGACGCTCGGGCAGCTGGCGGCGATGGCCGCCGCGCAGCATCCGCTCGAGCTTCAGCTGGCCCCACTGGTGATGGCAATCGAGTTGGCCCGGCGCCAGGGTAATGTGGCGTCGGTCAGTCAGTTCTTGACCGATAGGTTCGCCTCGAGCTTTACTGCCGCACCCCCGGGATCCGCCGGAATCTCCCACATGGCGCTGGCGAGCGGGAGCGCGGTGGTCGGAGACCATGTCGTCATCCGGATCGATCGCGGCAGGGCCGGAGCGACACAGACCGAGTACTGGAGCTTCCAGCGGGACACCTCGGCCGTACCCGAAGGTACGCCGACCCTGTGTCCCCAATGCGGCGCGCCGACCGCCGGTGACCACTCGGGTACCTGTCGGTTCTGCGGTGCCACCGTCTCGACCGCCGCACCGACGCTGCCGCAGGCAGCCCGCTGGCTGCTCGACGGAATCAGCAGCACGCCGCCGGCCCTCGCTGCCTAGGGCGACCTCTACCTGGCCCGGCCCTCCCAGCAAGTCACGCCGTCCGGGCCGACTACGGCGCCGTGGGCCGTGCCGGCGGGTAGGTCCAGCCGGTCGCCGGCTCGCATCTCGATCGGCGATCGACCCGCCGGAGTGAACGTGATCGACCCCTCCGCGACGTACAGAATCTTTCGGTACGGATGGTGGTGGACGGCGTAGACGGCGCCGGGCTCGTTGCTCCATTGGTAGCAGTGGTCCGCCTCGGCTCGGAGCTTCGCCTCCACACTGTCGTCCATCGCTTCATAATGCACGCGATGCCTCGCGGCTACGCGCGCTACGTGCTCGCCGTCATGGTCGGCATCAACTTCCTCAATTACCTGGACCGCTACATCCTGCCGGCGGTGGCCAGCAAGATCCAGGCGGAGTTTCATCTCACTGACAGCCAGGTCGGCCTGCTCGGTAGTGCCTTCCTGCTCGTCTATGCCGTGGCGACCATCCCGTTTGGCATCTGGGCCGATCGCGGCGTGCGCAAGACGGTCATTGGTATCGGGGTCACGATCTGGAGCCTGGCGACGTTGTTTACCGGCCTCGCTCGCAGTTACTCGCAACTCTTCGCGGCGCGCGCCGTGATGGGAATCGGCGAGGCGAGCTACTACCCTGCCGGAACGGCTCTGCTCGGTGATTACTTCAAGAAGGAAGGGCGGGGACGCGCCATGTCGATCTGGGCCTCAGGAACCGCGGTTGGTATCGCGGTCGGCTTCGCAGGGGGCGGCATCGTCGCCAGCATCCTCGGCTGGCGCGCCGCCTTCTATATGACGGCGGTCCCCGGGCTGGTCTTTGCGGTCCTTGCTTTCGGTCTGCACGAGCCGCTGCGCGGTGCCGCCGAGGCGCGAGGCCCGCAAATCGGTAAGGCCGCATCGATCACCTGGCGGACGTTCGCCGACCTACTCCGGATTCCGACCCTGAGGGCAACCATCGCGGCGGAAACCGCCCTCTTCTTCGTTCTCGGCGGTGCCGCCTTCTGGCTGCCGACCTACCTGCAGCGGCGCTTCAGCCTGGGAACCGGGACCGCCGGAACGCTCGCCGGCGGCGTGCTCGTCGTCGGGCTGCTCGCCGGCTCGCTTCTGGGAGGAACGATTGCCGACCGGCTCGCCGTCCGGCGGCGCACCTCCAGCAACCTCCCAGTGGGCATTGCGGGCTTCATCCTGGGCGCCGTCTTCGTCGCGTTGGCGCTATTGATGCCCAGCCTCGTGCTCTTCGTTCCCATGTTCCTGCTGGGAGCTGCCTGCCTCTACCTCTATAACGGGCCCTACACAGCGGTCAAGCAAAACGTCGTCCTGCCGACGGTGCGTGCGACCGCGGTCACCGTCGCCCTTCTGATTGAGCATCTTCTCGGGGACTCCTACGCGCCGTTTGCGATCGGCAAGCTGTCCGATGCGCTTCACAACCTTCAGCTCGCCCTGTTGATCCTGCTGCCGCCGCTGCTCATCCTGGCGGCTGCCTTTGCGGCGCTGGGCCTCCGCCACGAGGATAAGGACGGCCTGGCCATGGAAACGCGATGGGCCGCCGGTGCAACTCAGATCCCGTGAAACAGGTCGTCCTCGCTGCGTCCGTCCGCCGCGCCAACCAGCGAGAACACCTCCGTATCACCCTGGCTGGCCACGAACTTCCGTAGCGGTTCCCACTCCTGTGTTTGCGTCCGGTGACGGGCGAAGGCGCGCAGTTTCGCTTCTTCGAAGCCGTGGATATTCACGCGTGTGGTGATGGGCGGCTGCGGCGGGAGCTTGAGCGATTCAACCGCCATGATATTCGCGGTCTGGAAGTAGAGCTTGGTCGGCGACCAGGGCGCAATCCCAAGCGACAGCGCCTCGAGTTCGTAGGCAGCGGCATCTCCCGATAGGGCGCACGCCTGGACCGTCATCCGGCTGACCACCTTGTGGTCAGGATGACCGTAGGCGCCCTCCGGCCCAAACGTAACGACCACCTGCGGCCGGTGGCTGCGAAGCACGCGGACGATGTCGCCCAGGAACCGCGTCCGGACTGCCTCGACTTCCTCGACTTTCTCGAGTGCGCCATCCGGGTAGTCAAAGATTTCTAGAAAATCTACCCCGAGCTCGGAGGCGGCGTCGCGTAGCTCCAGAGCCCGTACGTCGGTCAGCGCGCGAAGATCGCCGGTGGCCCGACCGTTCCAGAGCCCGGCCCCGCCGCGGGTCATGGTCACCAGGCTGATCGTCGCGCCCTCGGCGCTGTAGCGCGCGATGGTCGACGCGCAACCGAAGCACTCGTCGTCGGGATGCGGCATCACCACCATCAGGCGCTGGCCGTCACGCTGCATGTCCGAACGATAATGAACCCGTCCCATGAGCGTGCTCCTCGTCCTTCACAATGGCTTGTTCCGCACCGGGCTGCTGATCACGGCCTTTATTGGCCTTTGGGGGCTGGTGACGTACTTTCGGAAGCAGCCATCCAGCGGCAGCTTCCGCGCCACGCTTGTCCTGACGGAAGCCCTGTTCATCGCCCAGGGCGTGGTCGGAGTGCTGATGTTCGCCGCCGGGCGGCGTCCACATGACAACCTTCATTGGCTCTACGGGGTCCTGCTGGTGATCGTGCTCCCGATCGCGATGAGTTACGTCTCGGGGCGCGATCCGCGCCGGGAACCGCTGGTCTACGGCATCGCGGGCCTTTTCATGGCGGGGCTCGCGATCCGCGCGTTCACGACCGGCGCCTGAAAAACGAGAGAGGGACCCTTTCGGACCCCTCTCGTTACCGCTATCTAGCGGCTCTTACGGGTCGCTTTCTTGGCCTTCTTCGTGGCCTTCTTCCTGGTCGCCATGCGTCACCTCCTTATCGCGTGAGCGGCGAACCGCGGCGCATCCGTCGTGCGCCTTAGATCAGATAACGCTCAGTCCAAAACGATCTTGCAGATTCGCAACGTGCGCGGCTTAGAAGAGAGGCAGTTGGTCGACCTGGTCCAGTGGTTTCGCGCGCAAGCCGCGGCGTCGCAGGTGCATGGCGAGCTCTTCATCGAAGCCGAGGACGGTGTACGTCATGCTCGCGTTGACCTGCTCCGCGTAACAGCAGAGTTCCTCGAAGTCCGCGTGATCAGACAGGGGGAAGACGGCGTCAACCTCCAGGCGATCCTTCAAGCTGCGGTCCATTGCCCAGCCCGTCAGCGCCGCGGTTTTGAATTCACCAACCAGGTCTGCGAGGCCGCTGCGACGGGCTGACGGCGGCGTTATTACGACCATGGGCCGCCCCTCCGTGTCGCCGAGGCGATGATATGGGGGCAGGTCGCAACCGAGCTCTCGATACACTTCCGTCACGCCGAATAACGACGGATGGAGCGCGATGAGCAGGCCTTCCGCCGCCAGCGCCGCGAGAATCTCTTGCCCTTTCCCGAGTGAGTATCCCAGCAGGACCGGGGTCGCGCCGGCGTCACGGACGCCCTTGCACCAGGAGATCACGTCGGCGATCACCTCATCAGTGTCGGGAAAACGATAGTGGGGCTTGCCAAAGGTGCTCTCCAAGACCAGCACCTCGGCCGGCACCGGCACGGCTGGTGCGCTGGTGAAGGCGGCGCGGGTCTTGAGGTCACCCGTATACAGGACGCGCCCGAAGTCGGTGTCGACCAGGGTTTGAGCCGACCCCAGAACGTGGCCCGCTGGGTAGAGGGTCACCGCGCAACGGTCCAGGGCGATCGACTGACCGTAGGGTAGGGCCTCGACCGTTCCGATGGAGCGCCGGCGATGCGTGACCAGCCGGCGCGTCGCCGGTGTCGCATATGCCAGCGGGTGGGCGGCAACATGATCACTGTGTGCGTGGCTGATGACGGCTCGCGGTCGCGGCTTGCGTGGATCCAGCCAAAGCCGCTGCTCGGGAAGGTATACGCCGCTGTCCCAGAGGATCGGGTAGGCGATCAACGGCGCGTCTTACTCGGTGGCGACTGCGCGTTCGAAGAGTTCGTCGCGAAGCGCGCAGTAGGTGCAGAAGCGCTGCCCGGGTGGTCCGGCAAAGACGCCGGTCTTGCCGCAGGTGGGGCAGGTCTCCTTCTCCGCCTCCACGGGAGCGATTTCGAGCAGGGACGGCTCCTCAACAGCCTGATCGGCAATCTCCACTTCGTCTGGGGCAACCTGGTCGTCCGTGGCAACCTGAACGGCAGCATCGCTCAGGGTGGGAAGTGGGGTCGCCAGCGGTGGCGCCTCCGGCGGTGGTTGAGACGCAATGGGGGCAGATTCAGCCTCCACCCGTGGCCGCAACAGCCGGGTCAGCCAGCCGAACACTCGCGGCTACGGTAGAACACTGGCGCGGCCCTGTCAAATACCGGGCTAAACAGCCAGGTCCAGTTGGAGCGGTTCAGGCGGCGGTTCGGCGCGCCAGGCACGTCGATCGGCGACCCCGTGGCGGCGCTTCAACTCCGCCACGGCGGTGGTCACGGGGCCCTTCGCCGCGGCCGGCGCATAGGCGCCCGGGAAGAGTTCCCGGTAGCGGGGGAGCAGGTGTGGATAATCGCGACCGAGGAACTCCATGAAGTGTTCCTTCGTCCCCGGCTTCAAATAGACGATGTTGGCCCAGAGAAAGCACGCCCCGGCTTCGGCGGCGGCCGCCACCGTGGCTTCCAGCTGCTGCGGCGAATCTGAAAGGCCTGGCAGGACCGGCGCCATTCCGACGCCGGCCTCGATGCCGGCGTCGACCAGCGCTTTCAGGACTCGCAACCGTTTCCGGGGCGGTGGTGTCCCCGGTTCGGTCTTTGCCCAGACGGCCTCATCGACCGTTGGGACGCTGAAGCAGACCGTCGTCTTCGCCCGCCGAGACAGCTCGCCGAGCACGTCGATGTCTCTCAGCACCATCGTCCCCTTGGTGATCAGCCCAATAGGCGTCCGGAAGTCGCGAAACGCTTCGAGGCAGCGGCGCGTCAGCTTGTAGGTGCCCTCGATCGGCTGATACGGATCGGTCGCCGTGCCGAAGGCGACGGTCTCGCGCTTCCAGCTCCGGCTGGACAGCTCGCGTCGCAGCAGCTCCGGCAGATTGACCTTGACCCCCACTCGGGCGGAAAAGCCGGCGCCCGGGTCGCGGTCGGCGAGCTTGGCATGGGCGCGCGCAAAACAGTAGACGCAGCTGTGGAAGCAGCCCTGGTAGGGGTTGAGGGACCAGTTGAAGCCCATGTGCTGGACGCGGTTCAGGGCGGACTTGGCCACGATCTCGAAATACTCGCTGCGGGGCATGGGGATCCCATGATAGAACATACGTTCGACCGGCCGCGGTTTCTCCATAATGGACTCAGCCAGCTATGAATGTCCTCGTCTGCGTGAAGCAGATCCCCGATCCAAACGTCCCTGGAAAGCTCGACCCCGAGACCAAAAGACTGGTGCGTGAAGGGGTCGACGTGGTCCTCGATCCGGGTGATGAGCACGCGGTCGAAGCCGGCCTCCAGTTAGTCGAAAAGGACGGGGGCGAGGCGACCATCATCTCCATGGGCCCGCCGCGGGCCATGGATGCGATCCGTCGGGCGCTGGCGATGGGCGGGCACCGGGGCATCCTGATCACGGACCCGGGCCTGGAGAACTCGGACGCGCTGAGCACCGCGCGGGCGATCGCCGGGGCGATCAAGGGCCAGACCTACGACCTGATCATCTGCGGAACGGAGAGTACGGACGGATCATCGGGCGCAGTGCCGGCGCAGCTGGCTGAACTCCTCGGGCTGCCGCTGCTCAGCTTCGCGAAGAAACTTGAAGTCAGCGGCGGCAAGGCGCAGATCGATCGGCAGACAGATGACGGCTTTGACGTGGTGGAGGCGCCGCTGCCGGCCGTCGTCACCGTGACGGGCGGGATCAACGAGGCCCGCTACCCCGCCCTGCGGGGCATCATGCAGGCCAAGAACAAAGAGGTGAGGGAGGTCGGGCTCAAGGAGATGGGGCTCGACGGGCAGGCCGGCAAGGCCGCGATGACCGAGGAGGTCGTCGAGATCAAACCAGCCGAGGCGCGCAAGGCCGGTGAGGTCATCGAGGACAAGGGTGAAGGCGCCAAACGCGTGGCCGACTTCCTCAAGGAGTTGAAGGTCATCTGATGGCGGGCATCTGGGTCTTTGCCGAGACCGTCGAGGGAACGCCCGCGCCGGTGGTGCTCGAGTTATTGACTAAAGCCCGCTCGCTCGGAGAGGTAACCGCCGTGGCGCTCGGTCCGAGCGCCTCGAAGTCGGTCCAGACGCTCGGCAAGTACGGCGCGAAGAAGGTGTACATCCACGAGGACCCCGGTTTCAGGGATGTTCTCGCGACCCCGGCCGTCGATCTCCTGGCGAGATTGATCCAGAAAGACCAGCCGGAGCTCGTCCTCTTCGGCATGACCTACGACGGTCGCGATGTGGCCTCACGACTGAGTGCACGTCTCTCGACCGCGTTGATCGCCAACGCCGCGGACGTCGTCAAGAAGGACGCTGGCTGGGCGATCGTCACGCCGGTCTTCGGCGGGACGCTGTTGGTGACGACCGTTCCGCGGGCAAAGGCACCGACCCTGGTCCTGATTCGTCCGAAGGCCGTCGCCGCCGAGCCGGCGGCGTCGGCGACCGAACCGCAGGTCGAGACCCTCACAGACCCGGTGGCGACCGACAAGCCGGTCGCGCGGGTGCTGCGGCGCGAGAAGGAGAAGGCGAGCGGTCCAAAGCTCGAGGATGCCGCGATCATCGTCAGCGGCGGGCGCGGGCTCGGCGCGCCGGAGAATTTCAAGATGCTCGATGAGCTCGCCGCCGAGTTGGGCGCCGCGGTCGGAGCTAGCCGCGCCGTCGTCGATGCCGGCTGGAAGCCGTACTCGTTCCAGATTGGTCAGACCGGAAAGACCGTCAAGCCAACGGTCTATATTGCGCTTGGCATCTCGGGCGCCATGCAACACACCGTTGGGATGAAGGGCGCCAAGACCATCATCGCGATCAACAAAGACCCGGAGGCGCCGATCTTCAAGCTGGCTGACCTCGGGGTCATCGGGGATGTCCATAAAATCGTGCCGCAGCTGATCCAGGAAGTCCGATCGCGCAAGGGCAAATGACGGAGAGCGCGCTCAGCCTGCTGGCGGTGCAGCCGCACCCGGATGACGAGTCCATCGGCATGGGTGGAACGCTGGCGCGCTACAGCGCGGAGGGCGTGCGGACGACGCTCGTGACCGCCACCCGGGGCGAGGTCGGCGAGATTCTCGACAAGGACCTCGATCCGAAGGAGGCCGCGCCCAGGCTGGCCACCATTCGTGAGGCCGAGCTGCGGAACGCGGTGAAGATCATGGGCGTCAACGAGCTGGTTTTCCTCGGCTATGAGGATTCGGGCATGGCGGGCCTACCGCGCAACCGCGAGCCCAAGACGTTCTGGCAGGCCGACGAGGAAGAAGCGATCGGCCGGCTGATTCAGGTCGTCCGGCGTGTCCGTCCGCAGGTGATGGTCACCCAGAACGAGTTCGGCGGCTACGGGCATCCTGACCACATCAAGACCCACCGGGTCGCGATCGGCGCCTTCTACTACAGCGCGGACCTGGAGAGATTTCCCGGCGGCGAGCCGTTCCGGCCGAGCAAGCTCTACTACGGCGCGTTTCCGAAGTCGCTGATGCGGCAGATGGCCGAGGCAATGCAGCGGGCGGGTGTCGAGAACCGGTTCTCGACCGATGGCGAGCCGCCGCCCTTTGCGGTATCGGACGACCGGGTGACCACGTGGCTGGACGTGAGTCCCTACATCGACAAGAAGCTCGCGGCCATGCGGGCGCATCGGACGCAGATCCCGGAGGACAGCTGGTTCCTGAAGCTCAACCAGGCGCTTGGTCCCAAGGCCTGGTCGCTAGAGACGTTCGAGCGCGTGCGCAGCTCCGTCGACGCGCCCACGCCGGAGGACGATCTTTTCGCCGGACTTCGATGAGCACGGCTATCGACACAGCGCTGGACCAGGCCGCGGCGCTGCTGCGGCCGGCGCGATCCGCCATCGCGTTCACTGGTGCGGGGATCTCGGTGGAGAGTGGCATCCCACACTTTCGCGGTGAGGGCGGGCTCTGGACCAAGTTCGATCCCTACAAGGTCGCCCACATCGACACGTTTCGGAAAGATCCGGCTCAGTACTGGACCTACAGCCTCAATCACCGGCGCACCGACGCCGAGCCGAATCCCGCCCATCGGGCGCTGGTGGACCTCGAGCATCGCGGCCAGCTGCGCGCTGTCGTCACGCAGAACACCGACGGCCTGCATCAGCAGGCCGGCAGTAGCGACGTCATCGAGCTGCACGGCTCGTCCCACGGCGTTGTCTGTCTCGACTGCGACGCGCGGTTTCCGCGAGCCGAGATCGACCATCTCAATCGCGAGCACTGCCCGCCGGGCTGTCCCTCATGTGGTGGCCGGTTCATGAAGCCAACGGTCGTGCTCTTTGGTGAGGCACTGCCGCAGTCGGCGCTCCGTCAGGCGCAGCTGCTCGCAATGGCGGCCGACGTCGTGCTGATCGTGGGTAGCTCGCTGCAGGTCTACCCCGCCGCCGGCATTCCGCGGCTGGCGCGGCAGCACGGCGCCGAACTTTGCATCATCAACGCCGAACCGACGCCGTACGACGACGTCGCCGCCGTGGTTATCCACGGCAAAGCGGGCGAGGTCCTGCCGGAGGTCGTCCGCCGAGTCGCCCAAGAGAGTTAGGGCAAGGGCTACTCTGGCTCGGGGACCGGGAACGTCTGGCCGCAGGCGGGGCAGACGACCACCAGCTGCTCTTTCGGCGCGCTGAACAGCTCTTCGCAGTTCGGGCAGGCAAACTCGCGGGCCGGGCTTTCCTCAGCCTGACGGTCTGCCGCCATTGCGCCGGGGACCTCGCCCAGGTCCACGGCCGGGCTGCCGCATTCGGTGCAGCGGTAGAGCGGCGCGTCAATAACCTTGTAGTCGATATAGCGCCCCGAGCTGTCGACGAAGACGGATGCGTTCCAGAGCTCGAACCGGTTGGTGCTGCACCGGTTTGGACAGGCAAGATACACGCTAGGACACTCGCTGGAGTTTCTTGAGCCGGTCGGCCGCCCTGCGCAGCGTTTCCATCTTCTTCGGAAAAGAGAATCTAATCTGCCGTCTTCCGCGCTCCGGGTCCAGGTAGAAGCTGCTTCCAGGTACCGTCGCGAGTCCGATCTCGCGCACCATCCGGTGGGCGAGGCTCACGTCGTCCTCGCCGAAGCCGCTGATGTCGGTCATCACGTAGTAGGCGCCATCGGGTGGGTAGGCCTTGAACCCGGCGCCATCGAGGATTTCGAGCATGAAATCGCGCCGCTCGCGATACGCACTGAGCAGGTCGACGTAGTACTGGTCGGGAAAATGCAGCGCGGTGGCGGCCGCCACCTGCAGCGGATGCGGGGCGCCGACCGTGACGAAGTCGTGGACTTTGCGGATGGCGCTCGTCATCTCGGCGGGCGCGATCGCGTAGGCCAGCCGCCAGCCGGTGACCGAGTACGTTTTCGAGAGCCCATTGATCGTGACGGTTCGCTCGCGCATGCCATCGAGCATCGCGATGCTGATGTGCTCGCCCGAGTAAACAAGATGCTCGTAGATCTCGTCCGTGATCGCCAGCGCGTCGAACTCGTGGCAGAGGCCGGCGATGAACGCCAGCTCCTCGGCGTTGTAGACCTTGCCGGTTGGATTGTGCGGCGTGTTGATGATGATCGCTCGCGTCTTCGCGTTGAAGGCCTGCCGCAAACGATCTCGGTCGAAATGCCAGTCCGGTGGAACCAGCGGCACCACGACCGGCGTGGCGCCCGAGAGGATGCAATCCGGGCCGTAGTTCTCGTAGAAGGGTTCGAAAATAATCACCTCGTCGCCCGGATCGACCAGCGCCAGGATGCTCGACAGCATGGCTTCGGTCACGCCGCAGCAGACCGTGATCTCCGTCTCAGGGTCGACCGTCATCCCCCGGAAGTGCTTGGTCTTGGTCGCGATCGCCTCGCGCATCACCTTGGCGCCCCAGGTGGTCGCGTACTGGTTGAAATCGTTGCGGATGGCGGCGACCGCGGCTTCTTTCAGTTCGCTGGGCGCGGCGAAGTCGGGGAACCCCTGGGCCAGGTTGAGGCAGCCGTCGCCATGCTCGGCGATGCAGAGCCGGGTCATCTCCCGGATGACCGACTCGGTGAATAGCCTGGACTTGTTGGAAATCATCGCGCGCGGCACGACACTAGAATGCCAGAAGTGTCGCGCCCAACCGGCCCAGTGAACGGCGTCGCGGCGTTCCGCAAACATTTTCCTATCTTCGAGCAGAAGATCTACCTGAGCAGCTGCTCGCAGGGCGCCCTGTCGACCCCGGTCGAGGCGAGCCTCCAGGAGTTCATGGAGTCCTGGCACACCCACGGCAATCCCTGGGAGACCTGGGTGATGCGGATGGAGGAGCTGCGGACGGAATTCGCGCGGCTGATCAACGCGGCCCCGGATGAGGTCGCTGTGACTTTCTCGGTCTCCACTGCCCTTAACTCGCTGGCCAGCGCCCTGGACTA
>DATBYU010000179.1:0-6596 GCA_036513555.1 Candidatus Dormiibacterota bacterium
GAAAGACTCTCGCAGAAGAGTCGCGATCCGGCCGCCGACGGAGGTCGCCCGCTTGAATATGTCGGGCGTCGGCGGCTCTAGCCTGGCCAGACCAAAGCCAGTACACGCTGGAATGAGCTCGTCGTAACTCGGGAAGTACCGATAGACCGTCCCCAATGCGACATCGGCCCGCTCCGCGATGTCCGCCCATCGAGTCGCCGCCACCCCTTGCTCGGCATGCAAGGCGCTGGCAGCCTCGATCACGCGCTGCCGGGTCGCCTCGCTGGCCGCTGCCCGACGATCCATGAGGTACTTGCGGGGAGCCATATTAATTAACTGGACGCTACTCTCAATTAAATAAGAAGTCAAGGCGTTTCTGCGAAGCGCGTGCGCGGGGCCCCTAGTATTGCCCGGTGGAAACAGGACTCAGCGGACGCCGAGCGCTGGTGACGGCGGCAAGTCGCGGGCTCGGATTTGCCTCAGCTCGGGCGCTGGCGGTCGAGGGTTGCCGCGTCGTCATCTCCTCGAGCAACGAGCCGCGCATTCAGGCCGCCGCCGACGCGCTGCGGAAGGAAGGGCATGACGTCGTCGCGCGGGCCGCCGATCTCAGGCAGGCCGACCAGTGCCGCGATCTGGTTGAGTGGGCGACCGCGACCCTGGGCGGGCTCGAGGTGCTCGTCAACAACACGCGAGGGCCCATCCTCGGCGCGGTTGCGGAGCTGGACGATACCGCGTGGGCGGAGGCTATCGCCCTGGTGCTGATGAGCGCCGTCCGTCTGACGCGGGCCTCCCTTCCTTCGCTGCGCCGCGGCCGGGGCGCGATCGTGAACCTCACCTCGATCGCCGCCCATCAGCCGGTCGACAATCTCGTGCTATCGAATGCGCTACGCCCGGCGGTGGTCGCGATGGGGAAGACGCTGGCGAAAGAGGCAGCGCCCGAGGTCCGCGTCAACTCCATCCTGACCGGCCGCTTCGAGACGGCTCGGATCGTCGAGGAAAACCGACACCAGGCGATCAAGCTCGGGGTCGATCCCAAGGAGTTCACGGCCCGAAGCATCCGCAACATCCCACTTGGCCGGCACGGACGCCCCGACGAACTGGCGGCGGCGGTCGTCTTCCTGGCCGGTGACGCCGCGAGCTTCATCACCGGCGCCACGCTCGCAGTCGATGGCGGCGAGTACGGGGGCCTGTTCTAGGGCCAGCGTCCGGGAAAGGGCTCGACCGTCGGCACTTTCTTCCAATCTTCGCGAACCGGCGCGAAGACGTCCACGACTGACACGCCGTCGGCGCCCGCCTTCGCGGAGTGAGGAACCCCGCCGGCGATGGAGTACGTCTCCCCCACGCGGAGCTCGCGCGCTTGACCAGCGATCGTCATCGTCACCGAACCACGGAGCACGAACCCGACTTGCTCGTTGTCGTGCCGATGCTCTGGCACCAACACGCCCGGATCGATGTCGACGAATCCAATCGTGACCCTATTGGCGTGCAGCGGGCGCGCCACAACGCCCTCCCAAATGCGTGCCGGCTTGAACGTTGCTACTTTTCCGAAGACATCCATTGCCATCCTCCTCGAGTGGGCTAACTATTTGTTGCGGGACGCCATCTTCGCACCAGCGTCGGCGATCTTCTTACGTAACTCTGTCGGCGCGATGACTTCGACCGCATCGCCCCAGCCCAGGATCCAGGGGGTGATCTCGATTGTCCCGGCGACGGTGACGGTCATGTTGACCGAACCCTTAGGCCCGTCGCTGAGCTTCTGCGATGGATGCCAGGTCGATTCCCTGACCCTAGCCGCCGCCGGAGGAAAAAACCGCATCCGGACTTCAACCGGCTCGCCGGAGTGATAGATCCCCCACGCCCCCGAGAGGTAGCGGTTGATATCGAACTCCGCCGGGATCGCATAGGTCTCGGTCATCGGCTCTGCCCGCGTGATGCGTTCCAGCTTGAAGGTCCGCATCTCACCCACCCCACGATCGCGTGCGACGACGTAGCTGCTGTGTCCGATCAGCGACGGCTCGAGGAAGTACGGTTCGATCAGCCGAGGCTTGACCGCGTGATCCGCGGACGGATACCAGATGCGCACCACCTTGCGCCCGGCCCAGCCAAGGGCGACGGTTTGGAGCACCCTGGAATAGACGGGGTTGGGCGGCCGCGCCGCCATCTGACGCACGGTGGCATGGACGTACTCGGCCACCGGAGCGGGCAGCACCGCGGCCAGCTTCGTAAAGGCGTCGGCAACGTCGGGGTCCGCTTCGTCGCTGTGCCGGGACATAAGGCGGACGCCCATCAGCAGCGCCATCGCCTCGCGCAGCGTGAACTTGACCGGCGCAATGAAGTAGTTCGGGTCGATCGCGATCCGACCCGCCTCTTCGTAGACGGGCACGTTCATGGACTCCAGGGCCTTGACGTCGCGGTAGGTGGTGCGCGGGTTGACGCCCGTCCGACGCGCGATCTCGCCGGTCGTCAAACCGCGCGGATTGCCCTGAAGGAGCGTCTGGATTTTGAGGATGCGCGCACCCCGGTCCCCCTTCTCGAACGAGCCCACTTCGTCGCTCAGTTTAGGCGCTGCTGTCGGGGCGCCGGCTGATTCGGAATAAATTCAGCCCTCGTTCTATAATGGGCGCTGATTTCGCGCTCGCATATGCCATCGCGCCAGGCACAATTCGCGTGGTTACGGGGGATTTGTGGCCCTTCGCCTGCTTCATTTCGCTGACCTGCATCTCGACCGGTCCTTCGCGGGCGAGCGCCTATACGGCGTTGGCGCGCAACGGCGTCGCGGCGACCTGCGAGCCGCCCTCCAGCGGATCGTAGACCGCGCCCGCCAGGCCCAGGTCGATCTGATCACCTGCGCCGGCGATCTCTTCGAGCAGGATCATGTCACCCGCGACACGGCCAGCTTCCTCCAGCAAACCCTGGGTGGCGCCGGCCTACCGGTGCTGATCGCCCCCGGCCACGCGGATCCGGCGGTGCCCAGCTCACCCTATCGATATCTCCGCTGGCCGGACAGCGTGACGATCGCGGCGCACGACGATTTGCGCCCCTACCGGTACGGGAATGTCCAGGTCTGGGCCGCTGGTTTCATGCGGCCCGAGGTTTCGGAGGCGCCTCTCCGTGATTTCGCAAGGCAGGAAGAGGGCTCGCATCTCCTCTTGCTGCACGCCTCGGACATGAGCCAGGTGCCCGAGGGCGTGACGCCCTACAAGCCGATCCTGCCGAGCCAGGTAGAGCAGGCCGGATTCCGTCACGCGCTCCTCGGTCACTATCACGAGGCGAGCACGAGCGGGCCGATGACCTATCCGGGGAGTCCGGAACCGTTGGGGTGGAACGAAACCGGGCGGCACTGCACCGCGCTGGTCACCATCGAGGATGATGGCGCGGTGCATGTTCTCCTCGAGGACATCAATCAACGCCAGTTCGCCCAGGAGACGATCGACATCACCGGCATGACCAGCCCCGATCATGTGCGCGACGCCGTATGGGCCATTCGCGATGGCAAGCACCTCGGTGGCGGCGTGATTCGGGCGACGCTGGTCGGTGAACGGGCCCGCTCCCTCACGATCGATCCCCTCGCACTGTCGACCGAATGCAGCGATGGATTCGCCTACCTCGAATTCCGCGACCAGTCTCGAGTCTCCCACGACCTCGAGGCGGCGACCCAGGAGTTCACCAGCCGGGGAGAAATGGTCCGCAAGCTCGTCGATCACAAGCAGGGATCGCGCCAGGAGGAAGAGACGGTTGGTCGGGCGCTGCAGCTTGCGCTCGATGCCTTCGACGAATGACGTTTAGCCTGTACGTGGTGGTGAGTCGTCCATGCGCCTGACCCGCATCGAGATCGAAGGCTTCGGCACACTCGCGGGTATGGACCTGCGCTTCGGTCCGTCCATGAACCTGGTCGTTGGCCCCAATGAAGCCGGTAAGTCGACACTGCAAGAAGCGATCGTGACCGGCCTTTATGGCCTCGAGACCGGCGACCGGCGATCAGCGATTGTCGAGCGCACCGATCGTTGGCGGCCATGGGAAGGCGGCGGCTTCGGCCTTGCCCTCGAATTCGAGCTCGACGACGGCGCGAGGCTACGGGTCGAGCGGGACCTGGACGGCGACTCGGTTCGCGTCATCGACCTCGCCAATGGCGCGGCGCTCAACGACCGTTTCGAGCGGGACCCTTGGGGTGGACTCCAGGTGGGACGGCAGCTGCTCGGCATCAGCCGCGATATCTACACCAACACGGCATGCATCTCGCGCAGCGAGGTGCTGCGCCTCGAGGACGCCGGCAGCATCAAGGAAGCGATCGTCGCCCTGGCGGACTCGGCGCATCCCGATCGGACCGCACAAGCCGTGCTCGACCGCCTGCGCAGCGAACGAGCCCAGCGCATCGGAAAGCCGCGCGGCCGCACCGGCCCGCTGCATGACCTCGAAAGCCGGCTCGCCGACCTCGAGCGGCAGCTCGCCGCCGCCCAGCAGGCACGGGGCGCCGTCGACGAATTGGCGCAAAAGCGGGAAACGGTGTCGGCCCTCACCGAAGCGGAGCTGGCGGTCGTCCAGCTGCTCGACGCCGCCGTCCTCGCCTCGCGCCTGGACGAGGCGCGTCACCGCCTGGAGCGGGTCGAGACGCTCGAGAAGGCGATCGGTGACGAGCGGGCGCGCCAGGAGGATCACACGCGCTTTGCCATGTTCCCCCTCGACCGCCAGTCCGAGGTCCAGGAGCTGCGCAGCCATCTGCGCGCCACCCGTGAGGCGCAGGAGGACTTCGAGCGCCGAGCCGCTGAGAACGCCGCGCAGGTGCAGCAGCTCGAGGCCGAGCGTGCCAAGCTCGAGTCGGAGGCGCAAGGTCACCAAACCCGCGCTCGTGGCATCGACGCCGCCGCGCTCGACCAAGAACCCGTGGTCCGTGAACTGCTGACGTCTCTCAACGTTGCCGATACCCAGGCCCCCGAGGTCCACCTGCGCGCCCTGACCGCTGCCGAGGAGGCGCGTCGGATCGCGGAGCGGCACCCGGGCTTGATCGGCCAGAACCTCGATTGGCCAGCCCGCCAGATGGAGTTCCAACGCGTCTACTCGGAATGGCGCGAGCGCCACAACGTCGCCGGCGAGGCGCGCGGCCGCGCGGGTGCCGAACTCCCCCCGCGGCTGGAGCAGCTCAAGCATGACATCGCGCGCTACAAAGAGGTTCCGGACGTCATCAAGGCCGGCCAGCAATCCGAGGAGGCCATGCGGCGCGAGGAGGCCATGGCCGAACGCGCCCGCAGCCGGCAGCGAACGTTCCTCGGCGCCATGCTCGGTGGCCTCCTGCTGACGGCGATGGCGATCCTGGTCGCCTTCCTCGCGCTCCAGGGCGGGATGCCTCTGCCGCTGAGCGGCGCGGCATTCTTCCTGCTCGGCATGGGCGTGCTGTCAACAGGCATCGGGATCTGGGTCCGCGGCGCTGCCGTCCGAGAGGTCGATCGCCGCCTTCGGGCCAAAGACGAGGCTCGCGTCAAGCGCCGGGAGATCCTGCAACCCTGGGGCGTCCGTAGCTCAGGCGAGTTGCAGCAAGCGCTCGTCGAGCATCTTCAGAAGGTCCGCTACGACGCCACCCGGCTCGAGCTGGATCGCCAGGCAACCGACCTGGAAGAGCGGGCGCAGAACGCCGGTCGAACCCTGCGCGAGCTGGTTGGATCGTGGGGACTTTCTCAGCCGGCCCCCACCGAAGAGGCGGTCGAGGAGACGGCCCGAGACGTGGAGTCGCTGGCCCAGGACAGCCTCGCCTGGAACGCCGCCAGCCAGCGCTCGCAGGAGGCAACGCGCGCCGAAACCGAGATGGACCAGCGCCGGGAGTCGCTGCGCCAGCAACTCCACAGCCTGCTTGACCGGCTCGGGTTCGACCGGCGCGAAGCATTGGGCGCCGCGCGCGATTTCATCGCCAGTTGCGAGGCCGAGCGCCAGGCACAGCAGGTTCGAACTCGAATCGAGCAGCTTGACGCACAGCTCGCGCAGCTTCGCGCGCCGGGCGAGCGCTCGATGGCCGAGCGCGCCAAGGCGGACGATTACGCCCGGCAGCTGGCGGCGATCTACACGCGGGCCGGCATCACCGATCCCGACATGGAGACCGCGACCGAAGCATGGGAATCCAGCGTCAGTCACGCCGAGGCTTACCGGACGTCGAGCGTTCGCCTGGCCGAGCTGGAGTCGCAACGCGGGGGCGTGACGGCCGACGAGGCGGGCTCGCTGCGCCAGCTGGTCGACGACCTCACGCGTCAGCTGAGCGAGGTGAGCACCAGCGTCGACCCGGTGCGCGCGGCTGAGTTCGCGGCACTTCCCCTGGCCGAGCTCGAACGGCAGCGCGATCAACACCGCGGCGTCAAGGAGCGAGCCCAGGAAGAACGCGCTCGCGCCGAGGAGCTCTTGAACGATCGGCTGAGCCAGATCGGCGATGTCGCGGCGCTCGAGGAAGAGATCGCCACCGTCCGCGAACAGCTGCAGGAGCTCGAGGCAGAGGCCCACGCCTACGACCTCGCGATCGAAACCCTGGAGGCGGCAGCCAAGTCCGTCCGCCGGGCGGTTATCCCGCGCCTCAAGTCGCAACTGCAGGGCCAGCTGTCTCCGATCACGAACGGACGCTACCGGGACGTGCGGATCGG
>DATBYU010000180.1:0-8859 GCA_036513555.1 Candidatus Dormiibacterota bacterium
GAAGGGAGACGAGGTTGGCCCGGTTGAGGATCAACCCTTCCAGTCGACGAGGAACTCCTTTTCTTTCTCCTCCACCTTGGCACCGATCATCGGGTGGAGTTCGATGGCCGGCGAGTACTTACTGGCCGCGACCGTCCGTCCTAACGCCTCGGCCATGGCGCGGACGTAGTGCGGGCCTCCGCCGCAGCAGACCCCGATGTAGTTGACGCCCAGCGCCTGCGCCTGGCGGGCGTAGTCGGCCATCTCGAACCGGGTGCAGAGAAACGATTCGAGTGCGATCGGAAAGACGTTGGTCCCGTCGGGGGTTTTCAAGGACTCGAACGTCGGCATCGACTCGTGCGTTTTGTAGGGAACCGGCTGTGCCGCTACGTAGCCGCTCACCGCCCCGCGAACCTGTTCGATAATCGGGAGCATGGTCGCGGGTCCGCGATCGCAGTTCAATCCGACGATGTCAGCCCCGTGGTCCGCCAGGATTTTGCAGGCATCGACGTAGCCATAGCCATCCCAGGTCTGATGGGGTCGGGTGGTGGCCAGCGTGACCATCGCCGGCAGGCCCAGTACCTTGATGACCTGCAGCGCGATCAGCGCCTCGCCCAGGTAGTCGTTGGTCTCCGCGATGACGAAATCGATGCCCTCGTCCGTAGCCCACGACAGCTGCTCCTCGTACATCGCACTCACGATCCGGGACGACGCCTCCTTGTCCTTCGGGTCGTATGCCCAGGTGTTGCAGATGTCACCGGCGACCAGGGCATCGCCTTCGCGGGCAACCTCGTTGGCGATTTGGACCGCCTGGCGGTTCATGGCCTCGAGGTCGTTCTCGCGGCCGACGTCCTTTAGCTTGCCGCGGTGCGCGTAGTAGGTGAGGGCGACCATGACGTCGGCGCCCGCCCGAAGAAATTCCCGGTGGAGCTCGCGCAGCGCGTCGGGAAAATCGAGAACGACTTCCGGCACGTAAGGTCCCGCCTTGATGTAGCCGCGTCGTTCCAGTTCGAAGACGTAGCCCTCCGCACCGAGCACGACGCCGGCTTTCAGCCGTTCGAGGATGCCGCGTGAGCTTCTAGCCGGCACGGCTGACCTCGAAACGCGCCGGCGCAAAGCGGGAGATTTCCTCGACCGTTGCGCCCTCGAAGACAAGCTCCGTCAAGGTGCGGCCTATCAGCGGCGCAAACTTGTACCCGGTGCCGCGCCAGCCGGTCCCGACCGCTGTACCGGGCTGCCCGGGGATTGGCCCCAAGATGAAGTTGTCATCTGCCACCAGATCATACGAGCACTGGTCCGCCCCCTGGACATCGACCATGCGCGCGTCTTTGAGCTCCGGCATGCATTCGTCGATGAAGCTCTGCACGCTGGTGATCGAGGTGACCTGGGTGCGCACGTCCGGTGGGTTGTAGTAGCCGATCTTGACCCCCGGCGTTTTGCCTTCGATTAAGGGGTGGCCGTAGATCCCCACGTCGAGGTAGGCGAAGACGGGAAGGCGGTCCGGCGTGAACATCCCACGCTTTTCGGGCGGCGGGATCAGGTACTTGGACTCACTCGGCCGATCGGGCCGCAAGGGAAGCCGGAGATCGCACCCCTCGATCCGGGCGAGCAGCTCGTTGCTGCCGAGCCCCGCGGTGATGACGAGACGCTCGGCGAGGCGCTCGCCCGCGGCGGTGTCGATCGCGATCAGGCCCCGGCGCCGGCTGATCCGGTGGACCGCTGTATTCTCCTCGATCGGGACCGAAGCATCGTGCAGCCTACGGCGCAGCGCGGCGGTGATCGGCGTGACGTGCAGAACGCCGGCCTCGACGTCGAGCCGCCCGAGATCGACGTCGAACTGGGGGAAGCGAGCCTTGAGGCCCTCGCGGGTGAAGGCCTGAGTCTTGAGATGCAGGCCTTCGAGGATGCGGTAGCTCTTCTCGGCGTAGGTTTCGGAGAGTGCGGGCGTGACGCTGCTTTTGGCGATGTTCAGGCAGCCGCATTCGATCAGGAACGACTCCCCCGTTTGCTGCTGGAAATCCAACCACAGCTTCCGGGCTTCGAAAGCCAGCCGCGCGTAAACGGGGTCCAAATAGTCGTTGCGGATCGACCGCGTCACGCTGAAGGAGGCCGCTCGCGAATCGCCGATGCGCCATTGGTCTAGCACCAGGACCCTCGCCCCGCGCCGACGGGCGAAGTCTGCGGTGAATTGGCCCATGACGCCGGCGCCGATGATGGCCAGGTCGTACGTGGTTTCGGCCAAGGTCCCGCTTCAGCTGGCTAGCTGGTCGGATTCCCGGGTGCAGTAGCGCGGATAGTGGGCGCGGTAGCCCAACAGCCATCCGACCGGCGCCAGCGCCGGGAGTCCGAGCCGCAGCCACATTGGTCGACCCAGCGACTGTGTCTCCCTGCGGTACGCCGCGGCGATCACCGCCCACTGCAGCATGTTGCTGACGCCGCGGAGGTGGTGACGGCCGTCGCGGGCCAGGCCAAAGGTTGTTTCCGAGAACTCCTGCTTCAGCATCCCTGGCCGGAATTCCACCAGCAGGTGGGCCTCGACAGCTCCAGCGTTCCACAAGCAGTGGGCCGTTCGCGGCGGGATGGTGAGCTGCTGGCCAGGCTCGAGCTCGAACCGGGCCCCGTGGATGGAAAACGATGCCGTTCCTGCAAGCACCGTAAACCGCGACTCCTGGACGGGGTGGATGTGGGGATCGCCGACACTGCCGCCGGGCGCGAGCCAGGACTCGTACTGGACGAGCTCGCCGTTCGTTTCAGGGGCAGTCTTTAGAAAGCGGATCCGCTCGCCGTGGAGGGGATTTTCAATGATCGGACCGACGATGGGCGGCGTCACCTCACGAATGTGTTTTGCGGAGTATGGCAGAAGCAACTTGTGACCGCAATAAATCTGGCGACTTTGTGCAATACTGCCGTCAACTCGGACGTGAAACCCCTCGTTTTCGCGAATTTTCTCGCACCCAACATGACCTTGGTTTACGCTGCGGTGGCGGAGCGCGTCGGCCAGGTGCTCGGCATGCCGGCCGAGCTGATCGAGGGCCGCGACTTCGACCAGCTTCGGGAGGGCTCCGTCGACCTGGCGTTCCTCTGCGGACTTCCCTACGTTCGCCTCTGCCGGGAGCGGCCAGGCACGCTTCAGCCGCTGGCGGCTCCAGTGTTAGACGAGGCCCGGTACCACGACCGACCGGTGTACTTCTCCGACATCATCGTCCGCCGGGAGAGCACCATTCGTTCGTTCGAGGACCTCCGAGGGCGCAGCTGGGCGTACAACGGCGAGGACTCCTTATCGGGCTGCCTGCTGGTCCGCTACTACCTCTTCCAGCTGGGCGAAACGGAGGCGTTCTTCGGCGGGCTGACTTTTTCGGGAGGGCACCAGGAGTCGATCCGAAAGGTCCTCAACGGGGAGGTGGATGCGTCGGCGATCGACTCGCAAGTCCTCGGCGTCGAGCGCTTGCGAAATCCGGACCTCGCCGAGAAGCTACGGGTGATTGCCGTCCTGGGCCCTTCAACCATCCCCCTGGTCGTCGCCACCGCCAGGGTTCCCGAAACAGTGCAAGCGCGAGTTCGCGACGTGCTCTGCGAGCTCGGACGGGATCCCGTCAGCCGAAAGGTTCTGGCCAGCGGTCTGATCCGGCGCTTCACCCCAATCGACGACCGGGCCTACGACGATATCCGCCAGAAGATGGCGGTCGTGGATCAGCGGCGGGCGCCTTCCAGTTCCGCCGGTACCCGCTGAATCGCAGCGACAAAAGATTGCGGCGTAAGCACGCCTCGGAACTGATCCCCGTCGACCACGGCCACCCAGGTGGCCTGGTGGATCAGCATTTGCGAGAAGGCGTCAAACAGCGTCCGGTTCGCACCCACGATCGCATCGAAGGGGCGAGCCCGGTCGGCAACCCGGCCCTCGCCGTCAGCCTCCTCTTTGGTCAGCTCGCCAACCGGCTTGCCGTTGGGATCGACGACGAGCACCCGGTTCCAGCGGCTATCGAGCAACCGACGCGCATCGGATAGTGAATCGTCAGCGTGGACGACCGGTGGGCGCTCCAGGGCATTCAGGTCGATAGGCGTCACGGACAACCGCTTGAGTCCGCGATCGGGTCCGAGGAGATCGATCACGAGATCGGAGGCCGGCTTTGCCAGGATGGCCGCCGGTGTGTCGTACTGCTCGAGGCGGCCCGCATTCATGACGGCAATCCGGTCACCGAGCTTGATCGCCTCGTCGATGTCATGGGTCACGAAGATGACCGTTTTGCGCACCTCCCGTTGGATCCGGAGGAACTCGTTCTGCAGGCGTTCCCTCGCAATCCGGTCGATGGCGCCAAACGGTTCATCCATGAGCAAAACCGGCGGGTCGGCGCCCAGCGCGCGGGCGACGCCGACTCGCTGGCGCTGTCCGCCCGAGAGTTGATGCGGATATCGCCGGGCGAATTGTTTCGGATCCAGCCCCACGAGCTCGAGCAGCTCTGTGACCCGCTGCTGGATCCTCTTCTTGTCCCACCCCAGTAGCCTGGGCACGGTCGCGACGTTGTCGGCAATGCTCATATGCGGAAACAGGCCGACATTCTGGATGACGTAGCCCATCCGCAATCTGAGGGCGACCGGGTCGACGTGGGTGACGTCCTGCTCGTCGTGAAAGATGCGCCCCTCGGTGGGCTCGATCAGCCGGTTGATCATCTTAAGGGTGGTCGTTTTGCCGCAGCCCGACGGCCCGACCAGCATCGTCAGCTGGCCGGTGTGGAACTCGATCGTCAGCTCCCGCACCGCCACCTGCCCGCCTGGATAGCGCTTGGTGACCCCTTCCAATCGAATCATTAGAAACTTCTACTCTAAATTGATTGGCCCGAACGGCCCTGCTAGCATCGGGCAATGCTCGCCACCGGGGTCGTGGGAGCCGTCGACCCATGGATCCGGTGGTCCTGGATATCGGGGCACCTCGATGTCATCACCGCCGCGCTCCTCCAGCATATCCAGCTCACCCTGATCGCCGTGCTGGTCGGCCTCGTGATCGCCGTTCCCCTCGGGCTCGTCGCCTGGCGCAGCCGCGTCTTCCGCGGCCCGATCTTCTCCCTCACCGGCATCCTCTATACGATCCCGTCCCTCGCGCTTTTCTCGGCGCTGGTCCCGTTCACCGGGTTCACCGTTCTCACCGCGGAGATCGGGCTGGTGAGTTACACGCTGCTGATCCTGATTCGCAACATCGTCGTCGGGCTCAACTCGGTGCCTGATGAGGTCCGCGAGGCGGCCCGCGGTATGGGTTACCGCCCGCTTGCCGAACTGATGCGGGTCGATCTACCCCTGGCCATCCCAGCCATTGTCGCGGGCGTGCGCATCGCCACCGTTACCACGATTGGACTCGTCACCGTCACCGCCTTGATCGGCGAGGGCGGTCTCGGGAGCCTGATCTACGACGGACTCCTGCGCGATTTCAAAACCCCGCTGGTCGTTGGAACCGTCCTCTCCGTGGCGCTGGCGCTGGTGGCGGATTTAAGCCTGGCCGCCGCGGAGCGCATTTTCACCCCGTGGTCGCGGGCGAGGGCAACCGCATGAACTTCGCCAACCAGGTGCTCCAATGGTTCCTCAATAGCGCCCACTGGCAGGGTGACGGTGGGATTCCCCATCGCACCTTCGAACACCTGGCGATGTCGGGAGCGGCGGTGCTGGCCGCGGGCTTGATCGCGCTGCCGGTGGGGATCGCCATTGGCCATTTCGGACGCGGCGGGATCCTCGCCATCAACATCTCGAATATCGGGCGGGCGGTCCCATCGTTCGCGGTCCTGGTGATCGCGGTCGAGCTCTTCGGCATCGGCGCCCTGCCCGCATTCATCGCCCTCGTCGCGCTGGCCATTCCCCCGATGGTGACCAACAGCTACATCGGGATGCGGGAAGTCGACGCCGACGTGCGCGAGGCGGCTCGCGGCATGGGGATGCGCCAGCTTGCCGTCCTGTGGCAAGTCGAGCTACCAATCGCGCTGCCCCTGATCATGGCCGGGATCCGCACCTCGGCGGTGAATGTTGTCGCGACGGCGACCCTGGCCGCGCTGGTCGCGTGGGGCGGTCTCGGACGATTCATCGTAGACGGCTTCGGATTGCAGGACTATCCGATGATGTTTGCGGGTGCGATCATGGTCGCCATTCTCTCGTTGATCGTCGAATTCTCGATGGCCGGGGTCCAGCGCCTGGCGACGCCGGCCGGGCTTCGTCCATCGACATCAATCCGGAAGGAGGAACCGATAGGGACAGCACTCGATGCGGCGGTGGCGGCGTAGTTTCTCGGTCATTTCTTGGAGGTGGAGCAATGTATCTGAAGCGAATCTTCGTCCTGGGCGCCAGCATGGTCGCCCTGGCACTGGTCACGACCTCGTGCGGCTCGACGGGTGGGCCGTCGAGCTCCGCGAGCCCGAAGGGCACGGTCACGGTCGCGTCCTTCAACTTCTCGGAGAGCATCATCCTGGCCCATATCTATGGGGGCGCCCTGAAGAACAAGGGCTACACCGTGGTCTACCGCGATAAGCTCGGCAACCGCGAGATCGTCGAGCCAGCCCTCGAGAACGGCCAGATCGACCTGTACCCAGGCTACGCAGCAACCGACCTGACCTTCGTCGAGAAGAAGCAAAATGTCACCCTGGATGCGGGGACCGACGGGCAGGTGAACGCCCAGAAACTGACCTCGCTGCTCAGCTCGAAGGGCGTCAAGGCGCTCGATCCATCGCCGGCGGTTGATCAGAACGCATTTGCCGTCACCAAGGCCGAGGCCGACCAGAATCACCTGGTGAAGCTGTCCGATGTGTCCTCGGTTGCCAGTGGATGGACCCTCGGCGGACCACCCGAATGCCCGCAGCGGACGTTCTGCCAGCAGGGCCTGATCTCGACATACGGTCTGCACTTCAAGGACTTCAAGGCCCTGGATGCGGGCGGGCCGCTCACCTACGCCGCTTTCAAGAGCGGGGCTATCAATATCGGCCTCGTCTTCTCCAGCGACGGCGGCATCTCCGCCAATAACCTGGTCGTGCTCGCGGACGACAAGCATCTGCAGCAGGCGGACAACATCGTGCCGTTGATTCGGACGGCGGTGGCGAACAGTGAGGTCAGCACACTGCTGAACAGCATCGATGCCAAGCTCAATACGCCCGATCTGACCGCGATGAACAAGAGCGCCGACATCGACAAGCTGGATCCCGCCGACCTCGCGGCGACCTGGCTCAAGAACCACGGCTTCTAGCCGCGCAATCGACTTTCCCTCACTCATACCCTCCCCCTCTGGGGGAGGGTCACGGTGGGGGCTGGCAGGCTCGGCTTGACGACATACCACTTCGTGACCGACTGGCGCTTCAAGGCAAAGCTCCCGAAGGTGTGGTCGGTGGTTCTCGATATCGAGCGCTATCCAGGATGGTGGCAGAATTTCCGCCGCGTGCAGATCACGCGCGGCGACGGGAAGTCGGTCGGCTCGGTGATTGCCTGTGAGGTGCGCGGCTCGCTACCCTACAGCCTCAACTACGAGCTCGAGGTGCGGGAGGCGGAGGAATATCGCCACATCCTGTTGCGCTCGACCGGCGATCTGATCGGAACTGGACGCTGGGAATTCTCCGAGGCTGAACCAGGAACGATCAAGTCTCTCTATTTCTGGGATGTGGGAACGACCAACCCGATCCTCAACCTGATCGCGCCGCTGGCGAAGAATGCGCTCGCCCGGAATCACGAGCAGGTGATGGCGAACGGCTACGCGGCGCTGCGGCCGCACGTCGAGGGCTAACCCGAGCTCGTTTTTGCCTTGCGACGCGCCGCCTCGAAGGCGTCGAGGCGCTCCTGGACGGTCTTCTCGTAGCCACGATCGGAGGGGTGGTAGTAGGTTCGATCTTTGATGGCATCGGGCAAATGCTGCTGCTCCACCTGGGCCTCGTCGTAATCGTGGGCGTACCGGTAGCCCTTGCCGTAGCCGATCTTTCGCATCAGCGGCGTCGGCGCATTCCGCAGGTGCAGTGGAACCGGATCGGCGCGTGTGCGCTCGACGTCCTCCTGGACCGAGGTGTAGGCGGCGTACAGGGCATTGCTCTTCGGGGCAGTGGCGAGGTAGACGACCGCCTGCGCGAGCGCCAGGTTCGCTTCGGGCATGCCGATGAAGTGGGCGGCCTGCTGGGCCGCCACCGCCTGGGTCAGCGCCTGCGGGTCGGCAAGGCCAATGTCCTCTGAGGCAAACCGGATCAGGCGGCGCACCACGTACAGGGGGTCCTCACCGGCCTCGAGCATGCGGCCCAACCAGTAGAGGGAGGCATCTGGGTCGCTGTCGCGGAGGCTCTTGTGCAGCGCCGAAATGATGTTGTAGTGTTCCTCGCCGGCGCGGTCATATAGCAGGTTCTTCCGCTGGACCGCCTCCTCCACGAGCGCCGCCGTCACGGGCCGCCGGCCTTGCCGGGGACGGGCCAGTGCCGCCGCTGCGTCGAGGCCGTTGAGCGCCACCCGGGCGTCGCCGTTGGCCACCCGGATCAGGGCCGCGCGGGCCTTTGCGTCGAGGTCGACGTGGCGGTTGCCGAGTCCGCGCTCCGGGTCGGAGACGGCGCGGTCGACGATCGCCCCCACCTGGAGGTCGTCGAGCGCGGCGAGCACGAACACGCGGGTGCGCGAGAGCAGCGCGGCGTTGACCTCGAAGGAGGGATTCTCGGTGGTGGCGCCGATCAGCGTGATGACACCCTCCTCGACGTAGGGCAGCACGGCGTCCTGCTGGCCCTTGTTGAAGCGATGGATCTCGTCGATGAAGAGAATCGTTCGCTGGCCTGTCTGTGCTTGACGCAGGCGGGCTTCCTCGATGTTGCGCCGGAGGTCGGCGACGCCGGCGCTGACGGCGCTGAGGGGGACGAAATGCGATGACGTGACGCGGGCAATCAATCGGGC
>DATBYU010000181.1:0-14592 GCA_036513555.1 Candidatus Dormiibacterota bacterium
GGTCGCCGCAGGGTCGCTACCAGGGTCCAGCAGGTACGGAGTCGTTCGGTGATCCGCGCCGTCAACGCCGCATATCGTGAGAAGTACGGCGAGATCTGGCCCGATAGCGCCAAAGCGGTGGTACGACGGGCAAGACTCAACACGACGCTGCGCCTGATCCCGGCCTAGTAACGTCAGGGAGGGTCGGCCGGTGAACCACGAAGCTCTCCCTGCGTCTCAAAGTCGGCGACAAAACCGCCCCAGCCACCTGCGGAGCTGTCGTCGGCGGGCGATGTGATGACCAACAAACGGAGGTCGCCCTTGCTCCGAATCCGGTAGCCGTGTTCGATGCCACGAGGCAGGAAGATGAAGCCGCCATCGGTTAGCTCAAACGTTTCGTCTCCGCAGCGAAACGCGAGTTCGCCCTTGAGCACATAGAAGATCTCGTCTTCCGATGCGTGCGTGTGGTCCGGCGGCTCCTCACCCGCACGAGTCGTGTACTCGACGAACGCCAGGCGCGGCCCTCCCCCGAGCTCTCCCGCCTTGACGGTGAAGTCGATTCCATAGTTATAGGTCCAGCCTTCCCCGGCTTTCAGTGCATACGGACGGATTCGTTCACGTTCCATCGGTTCCTCCTCTCCTAGCCCGCGCCAGTATCGCGATGACCGCGGGCCAATGTAGGCTCATATTGTGATTACTCCGCCCGTGTACGGATTCTCTGCCGAGTTTCGCGCGGACCATCCGGCCTATGACGATTTCGACGAATACCTCCGGCTGGAGTTCGTCAAACAACATCCTGGCTGGGAGCCGAGGTTCGGCAAGACGACCTGGTTCGACCCGGCCGTCAATCGCTACGACTATATGTACCTGCTCCACGGCAACGTGCCAGACGCGAAGTCGCATGAAGGTGCCGAGAACAAAGTCCGTGAACTTCTCGACGAGATTTCTCGCGGCCTGAAGTCGGTGAGGCCGGCGATCGAAAAAGCCATCCCCAGACCCCTGGTCAGGGTCTGGAGATGGCACTAGGCCGGTCGTTACGATCGGGAGTTGGCGCGGCGGCGCCTATGCCATCGCGGCGAGGTGCTCGCCCAGGCGGTCGTAGGTCTCTCGCATACCGCCTTCCGTGCCGGAATTGACATGGCCGTCGCGGTCCTCGACCGACTTGTACTGCAACCGGCTGGTGAGCGTGGTCTTGCCGTCCTTCTCTTCCATGGTGGCCGTCACGAGATAGTCGTGTCCCGGCAAACCCTCCCACCCCTCGGTGTAGACCAGTCGCTCGGGCGGAGCGATCTCACGATAGACACCGGAGAATCCGTCTTCGCGCCCCGTCTCGTTGTCGCGCATCACGTAACGCCAGGCACCACCCGGGCGCAGGTCGATCTCGCAAACGGTCAGCGTCGTCCGTCTCGGCCCCCACCAGCGCTTCACGTGCTCTGGCTTGGTGGTTGCCTCGAAGACGAGGTGGCGCGGCGCATCGAGAACCGCGGTGATGACGACCTCACGATCGGACGGCATGCTCAGCGTGACAACGGGCTTACTTTTTACGGGCATGTTTTTTCTCCTCAGCTTTTAGTACCTGCAGATAGTCGTCGAGTTGACCCATGCGCTCCTCCCAGTTCTCGCGATAGTTCTCCACCCAGTCGGCGACATCCTTCAAAGGCGCCGGCTCGAGCCGGCACGGCCTCCACTGCGCCTGCCGTCCCTGCGTGACCAACCCGGCCCGCCGCAGTACCTTGAGGTGCTTCGAGACGGTCGGCAGTTTCAGCTTGAACGGCTCGGCCAGTTCCATGACGGTGGCCTCGCCCTGTGCCACCCGCGCCAGGATCGCCCGGCGGGTGGGGTCCGCCAGCGCTGCAAACGTGACGCTCAGTTGATCGGGTGACACTATAGTTGCCTTCTTAGCTAATTAGCTAGTTGGCATAATAACGGAGCGGACCTGACGCTGTCAAGGCCGGCGCGACAGAGAACGGGCCCCCTAAGAGCAGGGGGCCCGGGGGAAGGGGAGAGGAGACTAGCGGGCGAGCGCCGGCGATCGGTCTTCGCGCCAGGGGCGAGACTCGCGCACCGTTACGTCGGTGCGGGCGACCTCGAATCGCATCGGTCCCGACGTTCCGTCGAAGACCAAGGTGATCATGCCCTTGGGGATTTCACGGCCACCCGTTAACTTGACGACCGAGCCCTTTCGCATACCCGACATCATTGACCGGATACCGGCATTGAGCCATCCGCCAAACCGGGGTTCGCCACCCATACTTTCGAGTGAGTGGATCGTGGCCTAAGTCCGGCTTAGTACCGGCGGTACGAGCGCTCCACCACATAGGTGACGACCGCGAGGTATTCCTCCGAGTCCGCAAAGCTGAGCAACCGGATCTGTTCCGGGGCGCGCCCAAACAACGCGAGTAGCTCGTTGACGCTCAAGGTCTCAGAGTTCATGTCGCAATCATCGTCTGCGGTTGGGGCACACGAATCCCCAAAGAGGACCCAATCGAGGCCGTACGTTCGGGTGACCGGGCCGGTCAGGATGGAATCGGCTGGGTCGCCGGGATGATCGCCCGCACCGTGGTTCCGGCGCCGGGACGGCTTTCAATGTCGAGCCTGCCGCCGAGGTCGGTCGCACGCTCGCGCATCGTGTTCAGGCCGAAATGCCCGGGAAAGGCGCTCCCGGAGTCGAACCCGACACCATTGTCCTGGACCTCCAACCGAACCTGGGAGTCGACCTGGCTCAGAACGATCCGAACCTGCGTGGCGCGCGCGTGCCGCCCGGCATTGTGCAACGCCTCCTGGGCGATTCGGTAAAGGGCTTGCTTGCCCTCCCAGCTCGTCACCGGCTCCCCGGTGAGTGATTCCTCGACCAAAATCCCGTACCGTGCGCGCAGCACGGCGGTGTGATGCTTGAGCGCGCCGGCCAGCCCCTCACGTTCAAGGGCTTCTGGGCGGAGCTCGAAGATCAACGCCCGCATCTCTGCGAGCGCAGCTTCCGAAAGGCGAAGAACATACTCGAGCGGCTCTTGCACCTGGGCGGGATCCTTCGACAGCAGCTCTTTCGCGGACCGCGCACCGAGCGCAATGCCATACACCGCTTGCGACACCGAATCGTGCAGATCACGAGCCAGGCGCTGACGCTCCTCAAGCGCAACCTTCTCCTTTGAGGCACGTAGGAGGCGTCCATAGTCGACGGCGGAAGTCGCCTGGTCGGCCATGGCCCGAAGGAACGACATGTCAATTTCGGGCGGCCGCTGGCCGGATGGGTAGTACGCATTCAAAGCGCCGATCGCGGTAGTTCCATGCATAAGCGGCATGGACACGACGACGCTCCACGGCTCGTCTCGGATGAGATCGTGCACGGGGGCGAATCGTGCGTCGGCCAGCCGCCGCCTGATGACGTCCTCGTCGATGACCGTCGCGCGAGCTTCGATCGCCCTGAGCGCCGCGCTCGGGGCGCCTTGCTTGCCCGCGGCGGCGATCGCCGTCGCATAACCCCGGGGGAGTCCGAAGGTGCCCGCGATACGCAGCTCGCCATCACTCTCGAGGAGATAGACCCCGCTGGCGATCGCGCTGGTTGTTTCGACCACACTTTGTGCCAGCGCGTCCAGGGTGGTGGCGAGCGACCGGTTGATGCCGAGGTGCGCCGCTGACTGGGCCAGGGCTACCGCTTCGCGCCGGACGCGACGGGTCTCGGTCACATCCTCGATGATTCCCGTTAGCAATCGAACGCCCCGCAACTCGAGCGCCGTGTGATGGAGCACCACCTCGCGCTCCTTCCCGTCCCGACCCAAAAGGGTCATGCTTCGGCGCCCCGGCTCATCGATCGCACTGGACTGCAAGAACGAACACGCCTCCTGGCGCTCACGCGGGACGATCGAATCCATCACCGACGACCCGATTAACTCGTCGGCCCGCCGGCCGAAGAATTCGCAGGCTGCCGGGTTGACGTAGACGTAAATGCCAGCTATATCCGACACGACCACGGGGGTGGGCACGACCTCCACCAGGGTCCGAACGATCTCGTCGATCGTGGGAAAACCCGCCGTGTCGGTAACGGACAAGGGCGTCACCGCCGTCGGCTTCAGCCTCTCCCGAGGTCGCTGGCGCTCACCAGGCCGCGCTCCACTGCATACAGCGCCGCCTGGGTTCGACTTTGCAACTGAAGCTTTCCCAGGATGTTGCTCACGTGGGTCTTTACGGTCTGCTCACCGATCCGCAGCTCGCGGGCGACTTGCTTGTTGGCCTGGCCCTTCGCGAGCAGTCGAAGCACTGCCGTCTCCCGTTCCGTCAACACCTCGGGGCTCCCTGGAATCTGAACCTCGCGCACCAGTCGGGCGGCGGCCTCCGGCGACAGATGCACCTGGCCTGCGGCCGCCGACTTGACCGCTTGCCGGAGCTCGTCGGCCTCGGTGTTCTTGAGAAGGTAGCCGATCGCGCCGGCGCGAATCGCGCCGGTGACCGCGGCATCGTCCAGCACGCTCGTCAAGGCAATCACCTCGACATCGGGCATCTCGGATCGGATCACCCTGGTGGCGGCGACTCCCCCCATACCCGGCATCAGGAGATCCATGAGGACCACTTGTGGGCGGAGCTCATGCGCCAACTTAATGGCTTCCTCGCCGGTGTCGGCTTCGCCCACGATCTCGAGCTGCGGATCGAGGGCCAGGAACATACGCAGGCCCTGTCGGACCACGCTGTGGTCGTCGGCGATCAGCAGCCGGACCGTCCCCATCGCGCTCTCTCTGCCGGTCTCTGTCAAGGCCACCCTCCCCTCTAGGTTAGGGCTTCCTCTCCCTCGCCGCAGGACCGAATCGTCAGCCGTCCGGCGCCGCTGAACTCCGGTCTCCCCCAACTGGGGGAGGCGCCTCCCCCGCAGGTAATGGCCGCGGATGCTGCCGAGGAGCGGTGTTTGGCGCCGGGCTCCCCGCGACAATCAGTGATGAGAGATGAGTGAGTATCGTCGGTCCTCCATCTATAAGCGTGTGTGGTTCATCACGGGGTCATCCGAGGGCATTGGCCGGGCCCTCACGGAGGCGGTGCTGGCTCGGGGCGAGCGAGCGGTCGTCACAGCGCGCAAACCGGAGCTTGTGCGCGACCTGATCGAACGCTATCCGGCCCAGGCACTCGTCGTCGAGCTCGACGTCACCCGACACGAACAGGTGCAGCGCTCGGTTTCTGAGGCCAGCGATCGCTTCGGTCGGATCGATGTGCTGGTCAACACCGCCGGTCAGGCGTTCGAGGCCAATGTCTTCGGGCTCGTCGACGTCACGCGCACGATTCTTCCCTTTATGCAGCGCGTCTGTAGCGGCCACATCGTCAACGTTTTGTCCGTTGCCCCGGGCCGGCTTGCGGTCGAGGGCTTCTCATCGTCCCTCGCCAAGCAGATGGCTCCGCTCGGCATCAAGGTGAGCACCTTCGAAGGCAGCGCCAACGGCCAGCATCCCGAAGAGTCAGCCGGGGTGGCGGAAGCGATCATCGCGGCGGTCGACGCTGACACCGGCGAACCTGACGTTGTCCCCCAAAGGTAGGGCGCCGTGCTGCCCATCCCGTGTGATGTGCTGCGTCACCCCTTATCGGATGATGCGGAAATCACAAATCCCGCGCCAGCTCAGGAGGTCAAGCAGTGAACAACTACTCGAGCAACCAGGTGACGATGAAAAAGCTCAAGGCAGGCCCGGCATGGGCGCCGCGCTGGTGGGCGGTCCTACTCATCGGGGTTGCCCTCTGGGTGGCAGCAACAGGGACCATGTTCGTGACGGGGAACATCATTCTCCTGCCCACCATCGTCTTGTTGGGTAGCTTCCTGGTGCCGGTGACGGCCATCGTCTGGTACCTCGATCACGATGAGGGCCCGGCGCTTTCGCCCAGGCGCATCGCGGGCGCCTTCATCATCGCTGGGGTCCTGGGCCTCATCGTCGCATCGCTGCTCGAATTCTGGCTGGTCTACGGCCCTGGGACCATCGGCATGCTGAAGGTCGGATTCATCGAGGAGTTCGTCAAGGGGGCGGCGATCATCCTCCTCGCACTGGGTCTCCGCTCGTATGCGACCCGTGACGGCATGCTGCTTGGCGCGACGGTTGGGTTTGGCTTCGCGGCGCTCGAGACCAGCGGCTACGCGCTCGCCTCGCTGTTCGTCGTCCAGGGGCAGCAGTTGGTCCTCTCACTGCCGTCGGTCGTCTTCACGGAGCTGGTTCGAGGGGTGCTCGCGCCCTTTGGTCACGGCCTATGGTCGGCCATTCTCGGCGGGGTCGTCTTCCATGCGGCGCGCAAGGGACACCTCCGGCTCACGTGGAGCATCCTCGTTGCCTATATCGGCGTATCGATCTTGCATGCGGCGTTCGACATCTACGGGGGCATCGCGGGCTACATCATCATCTCGATCATCGGGATCGTGCCGCTGGTCTACCTCTGGATCCGCGGAGACCGGGGCATCCCTTTCCGGCGCGCGGCACAGCCGGTTCAAATGCCAGCCTGAACAACAGCCACTGACGAGGCCCTGCTCCAGATTCCCTCCCCCTCCGGGGGAGGGAAGGGTGGGGGCGCCCCCGCCCGTCATACCGGCACATGGGGGACCCAGCCTCGACCCACGTCCTGCCCGGCCTGGACTGGCTGGTCAAGCTCGGCCTCGGGTTGATCCTGGCTACGGCAGGCCTGCTGCTGATCCAGCCACCGCGGCGCAGGGCCCTGCGCTTTGCCCTCGGCATCTTCATCATCGAAGCCGGCACGCTGGTCGCGATTCGCGGGATCGTGGCCGCGGGCGGCTCGAGCTGGTGGCAGTACCTGATGCCGTTCGCGCTGGTGCTCGTTCCCGGAATCTTCATCGCGGTCATCTTGACCCGATTGCACTGGTGGCGGCGGGTCGGCTTCACGCCTATCCGCGAGTGGCGGGCGCTGCATCTTTCGATTCCCCTCTTGCTCGTCCTCGCGCTGCCCGTCGCTGGGCTCTGGGCGCGCGGCGTCATGGCGACGACGGTGCTGGTCCTGGCCCTCCAGATCGGCTTCCTGTTGATCGACATCTTTATGGAGGAGGTCACCTACCGCGGCGTCGTGCTGCAGGCATTGTCCGGGTTCAGCCCCGTCCTACGGGTCACGCTGGCGGCGGTCCTCTTCGGCTTCAGCCACCTGGACAACCTCTTCCTTCCCGGCGCCGACGAGCTCGGGGTCGCCTACCAGATCTTCGAGGCCGCGCTGGTTGGCGTCCTCTTCGGCGCGGTGCGCCTCCGTATGAACACCATCTGGCCGGTGATGGCCGTGCACGCGACTTATGACCTGATGCTGGTGCTGGCGCTCGGACACGCCTTCCCCGTCGCGCCGACGGCGCCGGGCTTCGTGGTGGCCACGACCGTCAACCTGGGCCTCGCCGCGGTCGGGTTTTTTCTCCTGCGCGCCCTGCCCGTCGTCGCCGTGGACAGACGGGAGGCGGCCTGAGATGAGGCTGCGCCGCGAGCACGGCCTGACCGCCGCGCTCGGCGTCAGCGTGGTGCTCGCGCTCATCGACCTGCAATGGTCGTACACGCTGCACTACAAGCTTCCCCAGCCCGACTTTTATGTCTACTACCTCGCCGCCCAGATTGGTCGAGCGCATGGATGGTCGGCGATGTACGACCCCGCGATCTTCCTCCCGCCTGTCAGTGCTGCGGTCGGCAAGCCGCTGCCGTATCTCAACCCCCCGGAGCTCGCCTGGATTGTCACGCCACTGAGCTATCTTCCCTACACGCTCGCCGGCTGGATCTGGACGGGGATCCTGGCGGCGGCCTTCGGGCTCACCTGGTACCTGGCTGCGCCGGGCCGCGGGCTGGTGCGCCTGATCCACGGCGTCGGCGCGGCCGCCCTGCTCCCGGTCTTCGTCGGTGCCTTGTTTGGCCAGGTCAGCCTGGTGGTCGTCGCCGCCGTCGCGTTTTCATGGTGGCTTCTGACCCACGGCCGGCCGTGGCTCGCGGGCCTGGCGCTGACCGCGCTGATCCTGAAGCCGCAGATGGCCTTTCTCGTGCCGCTCGCCCTCTTGCTTTCGGGGTACGGGCGGGTCGTTCTCGCCTGGCTGGCGGTCAGCGTGCCGCTTGGCGTGGTGACGCTGCTGGCCACCGGGACGGAGGTCTTCCATCACATCTCCCAATCGCTGCACGCGGTGAGCGGCGTGCCCGGACCGATCCAGTCGTCGTTACTCCGGCAGCTGCCGTTCCCGCTGGCCGTGATCGGGATCGTGCTGGTGCTTGCCGGGTCCACTCTCATCCTGTGGCGCGGTCGCGGCAGCGGCCCTTCCCTTCCGATTGCCGTCGGCCTGATCAGCAGCATGCTGGTCAGCCCCTATGTCAACTTTTACGATCTCTCGGCCCTGGTTCTCGCCGGCTGGCTGATTCTGCGCTTGAACCCGCCACGCTGGCAGAAGGCCGTGACGCTCGGAATGTACGTCCCGCTCTACGGCGCGCCGATCTGGCCCCTCGTCACCCTAGCCTGCTTGTGCGGTTGGCTATTCACTCTTGCGTTTCTCGGCAGGCGCACCGTAGCGATCACGAGTCAACGAACTGCCGCGTAGCCGGATCAGGCTTGACCGAAGGATCCCGAACCGGACTCCCGGAGCCAGCGCGGTAGGTCGGCCGCCGGTAGTGGCGGGCAGAGGTAATACCCCTGGGCCAGGTCGCAGCCCAGGGTCACCAGCTTGTCCCAGATTTCACGGTTCTCAACCCCTTCGGCAACGACTCGAAGACCCATGTTGTGACCGAGCTCAATGACGGAGCGCACGATGGAAACACTCATGCTGTCCGCCATCATCCCGATGATGAAGGACTTGTCGATCTTGATCTCGTTCACCGGCAGGCGTTTCAAGCGCGCCAGAGACGAGTAGCCGGTGCCGAAGTCGTCAATGGAGAGACCGACGCCCAGCGTGCTCAGGTGGGTGATGGCCTCGAAGATGGCGGAGGGGGCCATGATGCCGCTTTCGGTGATCTCCAGTTGCAGCCGGCCCGGTGCAACGCTCCAGTGATCGAGCAGACCGGACGTTAGTACCGGAAATTCTGGATCGCGAAGGTTCCACGCCGATAAGTTCACCGCCAGGCCGACGTCCAGCCCGGTGTCGTTCCAGCTGTGTAACTGCGAGAGGCCTTGATTCAGAACCCAGTGGGCCAGCGGCTGAACGAGTTCGGTCTCTTCGGCGGCAGGGATGAACTGGTCCGGCGGGATGAGGCCTTGCTTTGGGTGTTGCCACCGCACCAGCGCTTCGACTCCAACGGCGCGCCCGGTGTTGAGGGCGACCGTCGGCTGATAGTGGAGGACCAGCTCGTCATGCCCAATCGCATGGCGCAGCTCGCCAATCAGCGCAAGGTGGGCAGCGGTGTGCTCGTCGAGCTGGGGTGCGTAAACAGCGTATCCGCGCTTGGTCCGCTTGGCCACGTACATCGCGACATCGGCGTGACGCATGAGGGTGTCGGCCTCCTCGCCGTGCTCGGGGCAATGAGCGATGCCGATGCTTGCTCCGACATCGATGTTTCGGCCATCGACCACGAAGGGGTGCTCGAGTGCCCGCAGAATCTTCTTTGCCGCATGAGCCCCGCCGTTCAGATCAGTGCCACTGGCCGGAAGCACCGCGAACTCGTCTCCGCCAAGCCGCGCAACCGTGTCGGACTGGCGGAGCGTCGCTGCCAGCCGTAAGGCGACTTGCTGCAGGAGCAGATCCCCAACCTGATGCCCGAGGGTGTCGTTGACCTCCTTGAATCGGTCCATGTCCATGAGGAGCAGCACCACTGGTTCTCGTGCTCGATGACCGACGACGATGGCCTGACGGAGCCGGTCATTGAACAGCATTCGGTTAGGCAGGCCCGTCAGCGGATCGTGGAGAGACTGATATTCGAGCGCGTCCTTCTGCGCTCGCTGGGCGGAGATGTCGTGCAGGATCCCCACAAAGCGCCGTTCCCCGGCGAGGAGCATTTCGCTGGCGCGGAACTCCATGGGGAAGATCGAGCCGTCCTTGCGCTGGCCCCACAGTTCGCGCGACCCGGACACCGAAGTCGCGCTCTTGCCGGGTCGGAGGTAGTTGTCGAGGTGACTGACAAAATCGCGACGATAGGGCTCGGCAATGAGCATCTTCGCGTCTTGGCCCCGCACCTCAACCAGCGAGTAGCCGAAGAGGCGTTGGGCCGCCCGGTTGAAGAACTCGACCACCCCGCTCTCGTCGGTGCTGATGATTCCGTCGGCCACGTTGTCGAGGACGCCTCTCACATGCTCTCCCGTCACTTGCACGGCTCGCTCTGCGCGTCTTCGCTCGATGAACCGGCCGAGCTGGCCTCCAAGCTCCTTCACCATGGCGAGGAGATCCGCGCTGGGCTCGGCGATGGCGCCGCCGTAGAAGTTCACGACGCCGATGACGTGGCCGCCATTCAGGATGGGAAAGCCGAAGGCACCGCGCTGGCCAGCGTCGGTGGCCGTAGGCGCCGGGCCGACGTCCGGATTGCTGGCGGGGTCGACGATCCATACGGGCTCCCCTCGGGCACATACCTGGCTGGGCAGGTCGCTTTCCTGGTGCGTGGTTACCGAGTTGGCAACGTTGGCGCCCAACTCAGGCGAGAGCCCATGCCAGAGGTCTTGCAGGCGGAGGACATCGTCTTCGCGATCCCGGATCCACAGCTCTCCGACCTGCCAGCCAAGTTCCTCGCAGAGCCGCTGCAGAAGTGCGCGTGAGGCGCCCTCCAGCGTCTGGGCTTCGACCAGCATGTGCGTTAGGGCCTCGGGCATGGCACGCAGCCGTTCGTTCTGCTGACGTGGGGTAATGTTGTCCATCCCCAGAACGTAGTAAAGAGGCTGGCCCCTGATGTCGCCCATGAGTGAGATGCTGACCAGGGCCCGCCCAACGCTGCCGTCCCGATGAAGGTAGCGCTGTTCGGCCTGAAATCTCGCGGCCTTCCCGGCCAGCAGTTGGTGGCTGCCGGACAGCATGGCTTCGACATCGTCGGGATGGGTTACCGCCCGGATGGTGGTGCGCGATAGCTGCTCCTCCGAGTATCCGAGGAGCTGACTCAGCGCCCGGTTCACTTCCACAAAGCGCCAGTCCAGGCCCGCCAGTGCGATACCGATGGGAGCGTTCCGAAACGCGTTTCTGAAGTGCAGCTGCGACGTGCGTAGACGGGTCTCCGCCCGACTGCGGCCGGTGAGTCCGCTCATGGGGTCCCTCAGGGTTAGCTAAGAATGCGGCCGATGCGCCGCGGTTGTCATCATTCGTTCAGATGATTTTGCTGCGGCTTTCGCGGGCAAAGGCGCCTCAGGTCAGGGCCGTCCTGTCGGCCGGCCCGCGGCCCACCGTGGGCCGGAGCCTTCGCCCGACCACCCAGGCGGCGACCTGGGCCCGTGACCGGAAGCTCAGCTTGGCAAGGATATGGGCGACATGGGAAGACACGGTGGCCGGGCTGACACTCAAGTGGCGGGCAATCGCGCGATTCGTAAAACCCATCGCCAACAAATCAGCCACCTCGCGTTCCCGTTCACTCAGCAGCTCCCGACTCCGGACATCCCTGACCGGTGGAGCGACGCCGAAAATGCGTAGTACGCCCGATGCCTCTTCGCGGCGAAGGTTGGTCGCTTGCTGGTCCTCTTTCGATAGCCCGTTCCGGCTGGGACGTGGCGCGTTGACATCCATGATGACGTTGAGCAAATGGGTGACGCCGCCCGGGCCACTCAGTGGATAGATCTCCCAGTCCCAGCGGCTGGTCCCGTTTGGCTTGCCACCTTCACCCAGCTCCCGGAACTCATAGCCCTTGAGGTGTTTCGGCTGGCCGCTGGCACACACCTGACGCATCAGCTCGAGAACCCCGGCTTCCTCGGCACTAGGAAAGAGGTCGGCAAGGGTTTTGCCCGCGACCGGCAGCTTTTCAGGTGCCAGCCAGTGCTCCCACACGCGGTTGGCGTAAAGGATATGAAAGAGGCCGCCGCCACAGTCACTAACGTGGAAGCCGATCGGGAGGGAATCGAGCAGCCGGCCGAGGACGACAAGGGCGTCTGACTCGGGCGACGTCCGAAGAACGGAAGCGAGTGCATGCAGGGGCGATTTGGAAGTCTGCACTGGCTATTACCCCTCTAGGCAACCACCCGAGGAGGTGAATCCGGTTCGTGGTCGGACGATCGACGCCGCCCAATGCGAGCATGCCCCCCGCCGGCAGCGTCCGCGTAACTGTCCAATCGTGCTCCCCAGGTCCGGCGGTCCGACGCAAAAAGGACCGCAATAATTCACTTGACACGAAGATTGCAGGCGTGGTGGCCTTCTGCATCGGCAGGAGTGCCTAATTCACAAACTCAAACGGCTCTGCTCGCTACTGGGTCATGGTGTTTCGATAGCGAATCACCGAGAGCGGGATGAAGACCAGGAGGATGCCAACGATCCAGGCCGCCGACTGGATCAGGGCCCACTGGGTATCTCCCGTGGTCAGCGCCGGGTTGACGTGGAAGAGGCCACGCAGGGAGTCGGCCAGGACCGAAACCGGATTGTGTTGCGCGAAGCCTCGTAACCAGCTTGGCATCGTCGCCACCGGCACGAAGGCGCTGGACGCGAACGTCAGAGGAAAGAGCCAGATGAAGCCGCCTGACTGGGCCGCCTCGACGCTGCGGACGAGCAGCCCGATAAACGCCGAGATCCAGGAGAAGGCAAAGCTGACGCCCAACAGGACCAGGATGCCGAGCAGAAACTCGAACGGCGTCCCGCCCGGTCGAAAGCCGACGAGGAACCCGACGATCAGCATGATGATCACCGTGAAGAGGTTTCGAGCGAGGTCGGCAATGGTGCGGCCGGTTAAGACGGCGGACGAGGACATGGGGAGCGAGCGGAAGCGATCGATGATGCCGCGCTGCATGTCCTGGGCGAGCCCGATGGCGGTGGTGACCCCGCCGAACGCGACCGTCTGCACGAAGATTCCGGGCATCAGGTAGTTGACGTACTGCCCACCGGGGACCTGGATGGCGCCGCCAAACACGTATCGGAACAGTAGGACGAACATCACCGGCTGGATGGCAACGAACATGATCAGTTCCGGTACACGAACCGTTTCGACGACACTTCGTTTGGCCAGCACCAATGCGTCGAGGACGGCCCAGACGATGGGCCACCGCCCCGAAACGGGCCGATAACGGGTTCCCGCCGAGAGCGGGGTGGCGGCTGTGGCCATTAACGCGACCTCCGTCCCCACCGTCCGCCGGCCTTGACCTCTTTCTCTTGCTCCGCCTGGTGACCGGTCAGGGTGAGGAAGACGTCGTCGAGGCTCGGCCGGTGAAGCTGCAGGTCGACGATGGGTATGCCCGCGGCGTCGAAATCGCGGACCAACACGGCGAGCTGGCTGGTTCCATCTTTCGAGGGTCCCGAGATCCGTCGCTGGGCCGCATCGATGGCCACGTCGTCGGACAAATGATGACGCGCGACATCGGCGGCGCGGGGGAGGTCGGCATCCTTCGCCACCGCGATTTCGATGCGGTTCCCTCCAACCTTGTCCTTCAACTCGTCGGACGTGCCTTCCGCGATCACGCGGCCGGCATCGACGACCGCGATCCGGTTAGCCAGCTCATCCGCTTCCTCCAGGTACTGCGTGGTCAGCAGGATGGTCGAGCCGTCCTTGACCAGCGAGCTGATCATGCCCCACACTTGTCGCCGGCTCCGCGGGTCCAGCCCGGTGGTCGGCTCGTCGAGAAAGAGCACCGGTGGCAGCAAGACGAGTGACGCCGCCAGGTCGAGGCGCCGCCGCATACCGCCCGAGTAGGTCTTCGCGATTCGGCCGGCGGCCTCCGTAAGGTCGAACTGAATGAGCAATTCCTCAGCGCGACTCTTTGCGTCGCGTCTTGCGAGGTGATAGAGCTGTCCGATCATCTCCAGGTTTTCCCGTCCTGTCAGGTACTCGTCGATCGCCACCGACTGGCCGGCGAGGCCGATCTGGGATTTGATCCGATTGGCGTCCTTGACGACGTCGAACCCTGCCACGGTGGCCCTACCGGCGTCGGGTTTCAACAGCGTCGTCAGGATGCGTACCGCGGTCGTCTTCCCTGCCCCGTTCGGCCCGAGCACCGCGAGCAGGGTTCCCTCGTCCACGTAGAGATCGAGCCCATCCAGTGCCTTGACGCGCCCGTAATGCTTGACCAATCCCTCGGCGGAGACGGCGTGATCCGCGGCCATGCATAAGATAGTAAGGAGGCAGGTGCGATGGACGAGGAATTGAAGCCGCAGCAGCCGGCTCCGGTAGTGGAGCCTGAGGGGGCGGCCGCCGAAGTGGCGGAGCGTGCGCAGCGGGGTAATACCGGTGGTCGCATGCCAACCCTCTACATCGGCCATGGCGCACCGCCACTCGTCGACGATCCTCTCTGGGTCGCCCAACTGGCCGCGTGGGCAAGCGCCTTGCCGCGTCCGAAAGCGGTACTGATGGTCTCCGCGCATTGGGAAAACGCGCCGCTGACGATGGGCACGACTCGGACCGGGACGCCGTTGGTCTACGATTTTGGGGGCTTCCCTGAGCGTTATTACCGGCAGCAGTACCGATCGCCCGGAGCCCCCGGGCTCGCCGCCGATGTGCGGCGGTTGCTATCCGATCAGCCCGTCGCCGAGGAACAGGATCGGGGGCTCGACCACGGTGCCTACGTCCCGCTGACTGTGATGTATCCCGACGCTGA